>JAVBXM010000038.1 GCA_030824585.1 Phaeospirillum sp.
ACAGGGAGAGAGTGGACATCGCGAACCTCGTCGGTGAAGGGCTTGATCTGGAGCCAACTCTACCCGCGCACATATAAATCAACAATTACCGCATTTGTCACATTACTGTTTCGTATTTTGCAACTTGGCCTATGGAGGGCTTGGCGGTTCCGGCTGGAAAAAGCCGTCCGGATGGGCTATCGGGAAGCGTGCTCACATTTCCGGTGGATGAATCCCATGTCCAAGGCCAAGAAGACCGCTGTCACTCCCACCCGCGAGGAGAACTTCCCCGAATGGTACCAGCAGGTGATCAAGGCCTCCGACATGGCGGAAAACTCGCCGGTGCGCGGCTGCATGGTGATCAAGCCCTGGGGCTACGGCATCTGGGAAGCCATCCAGCGCGACCTTGACCGCCGCATCAAGGAGACCGGGCACGAGAACTGCTACTTCCCGCTGTTCATCCCCCTGTCCTTTCTGGAAAAGGAAGCCGCCCACGTGGAGGGCTTCGCCAAGGAAATGGCGGTGGTCACCCATCACCGCCTGGTGGCCGAGGACGGCAAGCTGGTGCCATCGGGCAAGCTGGAGGAGCCGCTGGTGGTGCGCCCCACCTCGGAGACCATCATCGGTGACGCCTTCGCCCGCTGGATTCAGTCCTACCGCGACCTGCCCATGCTGGTGAACCAGTGGGCCAACGTGGTGCGGTGGGAAATGCGGCCGCGCATCTTCCTGCGCACCGCCGAATTCCTCTGGCAGGAGGGCCATACCGCCCACGCTTCCGCCGAGGAGGCCATGGAAGAGACGCTGCGCATGCTCGAGGTCTACCGCGTCATGTCGGAAGAGGTGCTGGCCATGCCGGTGATCGTCGGCGAGAAGCCGGCGCACGAGCGCTTTCCCGGCGCCGACAAGACCTATTCCATCGAGGCCATGATGCAGGACGGCAAGGCGCTGCAGGCCGGCACCTCGCACTTCCTGGGCCAGCATTTCTCCAAGGCCCAGAACATCCGCTTCCAGACCGCCCAGGGCGGCGAGGAGTTCTGCTACACCACCTCGTGGGGCGTCTCCACCCGCCTGATCGGCGGGGTGATCATGAGCCATGCCGACGACAACGGCCTGCGTGTCCCGCCACGCATCGCCCCCAAGCAGATCGTCTTCGTGCCCATCACCCGGGCCGACGGCGACGAGGCGCTGATCGAGGAGTTTCTCGCCCCCATCGTCAAGGAATTGTCCGCCCAGAGCTTCGGCGGCGAGCGCCTGCGGGTGCATGTGGACCGCCGTCCCCTCGCGCCGCCCGAGAAGCGCTGGGACTGGGTGAAGAAGGGCGCCCCCATTATCTGTGAGGTGGGGCCGCGCGACGTGGCCGGCGGCTCGGTCGCCATGATCCGCCGCGACGGCGAGTTGAAGGGCCAGATCACTCCCAAGGACGAACTGGTGGGCCGCGCCGTGTCGATCCTGGAGGACATCCAGAACAGCCTGTTCACCCAGGCCGCCACGGCGCTGCGGGACCGCACGGTGACGGTGGAGACCCTGGACGACTTCGTCTCGGTGTTCGCCGACGACACCACCTTCGGCCGCAAGTTCGTGCGCGCCAAGTGGTGCGGCGATGCCGACACCCTGGCCAAGCTGGACGAGCTGAGCGTCACCGTGCGCAACGTGCCGTTCGACCAGGACGGCACGCCCGGCAAGTGCGTGCTGAGCGGCCGTCCGGCAACCCAGGACGTCATCTTCGCCAAGTCGTATTGATACCGGTCCGGCGCGGCCTGCCTCTGATCAGCGGCGGGCCGCTCTACCGGAAAGGGGCGGGGGACGTCAGTCCCCCCGGTTCCACAGGAAGACGCCCTTGGGCTCGCCGGCCATGAAGCAGTAGATGTAGCTGCCCTTGATGTCGAACGGCTTGGCCAGCAGGTTCACGGGGCGGAAATCGCCGGTGGCGATGTCCTGATTCTCGGTGATGGCCGCATGCGCCATGGCCGGGGCTATTCGACCGTGAAGTATTTGTGCAGCTTGGCGACCTTCATCAGGGTCTCGACCTGACCGGTGGCGCCCTTCAGCACCACATCCCTCTTCTGCTGGACGGCGGCGTCGCGGACGATCAGCAGCATGCCCAGCGCCGAGGAATCCATGAATTCCACCCGCGACAGGTCGAACTGCACCCGGGCGCTCCCGGCGTTGTTGATCTGGCCCAGGATGTCGCGGAACGCCTTGTGGTCCTTGTGGGTCATGCGTCCGCTGACCTTGATGCTCAGGCCGCCGTCGCGAGATTCGAAATCATGCTCCATAATGCCCCCGTCATTCCGTCAGCCCCCATGGGCCTTCCCATACCTTAGATTTGACTCAAATTCGCGTCGGAGCAAGGAACAATGACCATTGTCGCCGTCATTGATGGCATCTCCCAGCAGGCGGAGGAACGCGTCCGTCTGCTGGGCTGGCCGGTCGCGACAGAGCCGGGGGACGGGGCCAGGGACGGGCACCGGGCCGTGATGGTGCGCGAGCGCTTTTCGGCGGACGCCCTGCGCGATTGCCTGTCGCCGCCCTGGATCGGCGGCATCGAGGTGGCCGGGACCGGGCTTCATCCGGTGGGGTCTTGTTTCCGCCGGCATCTGGCCGAGGGGGGGCTGGGCCTGTCGCTGCGCTCCGACACGGCCTATGGCGGCGACATCGCCCTGCCGTTCGCCGAGGCCCTGACCGCGCGCCTGCTCGATCCCGAGACCGACACCTTCGACCTGGAATTCGTCATCCAGGAAATGGTTTCCAACGCGCTGCTGCACGGCAATTTGCGGGTCGGCGGCATCGACAGCGACGGCGGCGACGGGCTGGACGGCTTCGGCCAGCGTATCGAGACGGCCCTGGCCGACCCGGAACGGGTCGGGCGGCGGGTGCAACTGTCCGCCTCCCTGGTGGGCGACCGCCTCGAGATCGCGGTGGAGGACGACGGGCCGGGCTTCGACCACCCCGACACCCACGCCAATCCCCGTCGCCCCCACGGCTTGACCCTGCTGGAAGCCATGGTCACGGAACTGCGGACCGAGGAGGGCGGACGGCGGGCCATCGCCACCCTGATCATTCCCACCCGCCAGTTGCGGCCCGAGCCGCTGGGCCTGGAGAACGTCCGGGTGCTGGTGGTCGACGACAACCTGATGAACCGGGTGCTGCTGGAGACCCTGCTGCGCCGCATGGGGGTCGGGCGGGTGGAAGCCGTGGAATCCGGCGAGAAGGGGCTGGCCGCCATCGAGCGCGAGAAGCCCGACCTCATTCTCCTCGACGTCATGATGCCGGGCATGGACGGCTTCGAGATGTGCCGGCGCCTGCGGCGGATTCATCCCCTGACCGAACTGCCGGTGATCTTCGTCACCGCCCTGGACGGCCCGGCCGACCGGACGGCCTGCTTCTCGGTGGGCGGCAGCGACATGGTCACCAAGCCGGTGGACGCCAACGAGGTGGCCGCCCGGGTGGGCGTGCACCTGCGTCTCGGCCAGGCCATGGACCGGCTGAAGGCCTATCAGGACCGGGTCCACGACGAATTGCGCGCGGCAAGGGGGGCGCAGGCCGCCCTGATGCCCACCCTGGCGGAACTGTCGGCGGTCCGCCGGCGGCTGGGGCTGGTGGTGGACGGCCGTATCGAAAGCTCGTCGGAACTGGGCGGCGATTTCTGGACGGTACTGCCCGCCGGGCCGAACCAGATGTTCCTGCTGGTCGCCGATTTCACCGGCCACGGCCCGGTCGCGGCCTTCAACGTCTTTCGTCTGCACCTGCTGCTGTCGCGCCTGCCGCGTCAGTTGCCGACTCCCTCGGCCCTGCTCGACCATCTCAATCTGGAACTGAAGGCGGTGCTGCGCCCCGGCCAGTTCGCGGCGGCCTTCGCCGCCCTGCTCGACGTGGAGAGCGGAATCATGACCTATGCCGGGGCCGCCACTCCGCCGCCGGTGCTGGTGGCCGGCGGGGAGGCCCATTTCCTCGACGCCGCCGGACCGCCGCTGGGGGCGTTCGCCGATGCCGAGTACGAGGAGCGCAGCATCGCCATGCCGCGCGGCGCGGCGCTGCTGGCCTATTCCGACGCCCTGGTGGAAAGCCTGGGGAGCAACGGGGAACTGGTCTGCGACCAGACGATTCTGCGCGACTGGGTGCTGGGCGTCCAGGGCGGCCATTCCCTGGCCGACGAGGTGCTGGCCCGCTTCCGTGAGCGGGTGCCGGGCGAGCCGCCGGATGACCTGACCCTGGTCTGCATCCGGCGGCCGTAAGCCAAACGCCGCCGGGACGGCCGCGCTCCGGGGCTGGGCGCCCGTCGGAGCGCGGGCATCCCGCCCGCTTTCTCAGCTGAAGGCGGTTGCCAGTTCGTCCAGCAGGTGCTGGACTTCCTGCGACGGCCCCTCGATGGCCTCGACGGCATCCACGGCGCCGTCGAAATCGTTGTCGCGGAACTTGCGCGCCGCCTCGATGCCCAACTGGTGCACTTTCTCGTGCGGGGCTTCCAGGGCGCGGAAGGCCGGGTGGCTCCTGATCTTCTCGTCGGTGACGGAATAGTACCACTTGCCCAGGCGGCAACTCTTGTGGTTGGCCAGTTCGTCGGGGTTGATCGTGGTCTTCTCGGCCAGCATCTCGGCCAGCCGGCGGCGCCAGATCATGTGGTCGGACTTGGCCAGGTGGATTACCGCGTTGCGCATTTCCACCAGATTCATTTCGTTCAGCATTTCGGCCAGGTTGCCGCTGGCCTTGGACGAGATGTCGATCACCGTGTTGATGGCCTTGGTGTCGTCCACCGAGCGGGCGGCGGCGGCCTCCAGGTTGTCGGCGATCTCCTGGGCGGCCTCGCGCTGCTGGGCCAGATGCTGGGAGATTTCCTGCATCAGGGTGGTGACGTCGCGGATTTCGTGGCTGACGGTGCGCATCTTGTCCACCGAGCCCAGCACCACCTGCTCGCCGTCCCGTACGGTCTCGGCGCCCTTGCCCATGCCGGTCAGGATGGCGGCGGTTTCCTCGGACAGGGTGTCGATGCGGGTACGGATTTCCTGGGTGGCCTGGGCGGTCTGGTTGGCGAGGTTCTTCACCTCGGTGGCCACCACGGCGAAGCCCTTTCCGAACTCGCCGGCCCGCGCCGCCTCGATGGTGGCGTTGAGCGCCAGGATGTTGGTCTGCCGGGCGATCTGCTCGATCTGCTTGACGCTGGCGCCGATGGAGGACGATGCCTCGGTCAGGCGCGACACGCGCGAGGCGGCGTCGTTGACGGTGCTGACGATGCTTTGCATGGTGCTGACCACCGCCTCGGTGCTGCGCGCCCCTTCGTCCGAGACGTCCTGCACCGAGCGGGCGTTGGCGGCCGCCAGTTCCGAGGTCCGCGCGATGGCCTGGACGGTGGAGACCAGTTCCTCGGTCGAGGCGGAGATGGTGGCCATGCGGCGGCTCATCTCGCGGATGGAGCGCAGCGTGTGCACCGCCTGGGTTACCGTGCCGTTGAGATGGATGGACATACCGACCGACTGGATCAGCAGGGACCGCGAGCGGTCCTCCAGCTTCTCCGCCAGGGCCTTCAGCTTGCCGGCCAGCGGGCCGCCGGCATCCGGCAGGGAGCGGTAGCCGCCTTCGATCAGGCGATCGACCATGGCCTCGAAGTCGGCGATGGAAATATCCTGGGAATCGGCCACGTTTCACCCCCTTAACAAATCCCCCCAAGAGTATAAGGTCTTGTGGTGCGCCGCAAGATGATGGGGCGGGGTCGGGGTTGAAACGCCGCCGCCCCTTCCGTATCCTCGCGCCAGCTCCAATCCCGCCAAAGGCCGAGGTTCCGCCATGCCCTCCTTCGACGTCGTTTCCAAGACCGATCTTGCCGAGGTCGACAACGCCCTGGCGGGAATTACCCGCGAAGTCGCCCAGCGCTTCGATTTCAAGGGGGCGAAGTGCTCGGTGGAGCGTAAGGATCAGATGATCACCGTCCTGGCCGACGATGATTCCAAGCTCAAGACCATGCATGAACTGCTCAGTGTCCATTTCACCCGGCGCAAGGTCGATCCCAAGGCGCTGGAATACAAGACCGTGGAAAAGGCCTCGGGCAACACGGTCCGCCAGGAAGTCCGCATCAAGGACGGCATCGAGACGGTGCTGGCCAAGCGCTTGGTCAAGGAGATCAAGGACGCCAAGCTGAAGGTGCAGGTCGCCATCCAGGGCGACGAACTGCGCGTCACCGGCAAGAAGCGCGACGACCTGCAGGAGGCCATCGCCCTGCTGCGCAAGCTGGAGGTGGATCAGCCGCTACAGTTCATCAACTTCCGCGACTGATCCCATCCCAGCCATGCGTTGGGGGGAGGCGGCCATGCCCGCCCGGGGCATGGTTCGGGCGGTTGCGTAAATGACTCCGTAAGGAAAAGCGGGCTATGCTGCACTGCGTCATGGGAAGTGACGAGTGTATGGAGTCCCCAATGAAACCGTCCTTCGGCCTTCGTTTCGTCCATGCGCATCTGGTCTGCGAGGATGCCCTCGCGGTGGGCGAGAACAAGCAGGCCCTGTGCGAGATCATCCGTGTCGCCGACGATATCGTCTGGTACGCGGTGCTGGGCCGCAACGGCGGCACTGTCAGCCGCGAGTGGATCGAGGCCGCCCGTTTCCCCGATATCTGCGCTCAGGCGGCGTAGCGCCCGTCTCGCGGCCATGAACGTCTTCTTCCTTGATCGCGACCCGGCCGTCGCCGCCCGGCTGCATTCCGACCAGCATGTGGTGAAGATGGTGCTGGAAACGGCACAGATTCTTTGCGCCGTGCTGCATCGCTACGGCATCGCCGCGCCCTATCGGCCCACCCATGCCCGGCATCCATCGGTCCTGTGGACCGGCGACAGCCTGCGCCACTGGGCCTGGGTGCGGGAACTGGGGCTGGCGCTGGGCGAGGAATACACCTACCGCCGCGGCCGGGTGCACGCCTCGGCCGAGGTGATCGCCGCCTTGCCGTCCTCTCCGCCCATTCCCGACCAGGGCTGGAGCGAACCGCCCCAGGCCATGCCCGAGCCCTATCGCGGCCCCGACCCGGTGGAGGCCTACCGGCGCTATTACCGGGCGGAAAAGGCGGTGTTTCCCGGCAAGGGGCCGGCCACCTGGACCATTCGGGAAAGGCCGGACTTTATGAGCTAGGGGCGGCGAGGGCCTTGTCGATGGCGCTGCGCAGGCGGCCGGCATCGGGGGCGGTGGTGCTGGCGAACCAGTCCACCAGCTTTCCGTCGCGGCCCACCAGGATCTTGTGGAAGTTCCAGCGCGGCACGCCCAGGGGACCGGTGCGCTCCGCCGCCCAGCGGTAGAAGGGATGGGCTTCGGTTCCGGTCACCACCTGCTTCTCCAGCAGGGGAAAGTCGACGCCGTAATTGATCTCGCAGAAATTGGCCACGTCGCTGTTGGACCCCGGTTCCTGGGCGCCGAAATCGTTGGACGGCACCCCCAGGACCACCAGCCCGCGCCCCCGGTAGTCACGCCACAGGGCTTCGAGCCCCTGGTATTGCGGGGTGAAGCCGCATTTGGAGGCGGTGTTGACCACCAGCACCACCTTGCCCTTCAGGGCGTCGGCCTCGATGCGCCCGCCGGCGATGGCCGGCAGGGGAAGCGAGGCCCAGTCGAGCCGGTCGTCGGCCGGCCCGGCGGCGACGCTGCCGGCCAGACCGACGGCGGCCACCGCCGCGGCCACGAAAGAACCAAGGGGATTGGCGGGAAGAAAGCGATGCATGACGGCCTCCAGGCTCCCTTGAAGGTGGGGTGGCGGCGGCATGGGTCAAGGACCTTATGGTGATGCCACCTATGGACGAGAGTGGTCGGACCACGTAATCTGGAAATAACCCAGCCGAAAGGCATAGGGGAGGGGTCTGTACGATGCTTCGACTGGATGTCGGCACGTTGGGGTTCACTACCGCCATGACCTCCATGGCTGGTGGGATCGTATTCGCCGCCTATGGCATGGCGCGGCACCACGGCCGCCGGTGGAGCAGCTTCAGCGCGTCGGCGCTGTGCTACGGCCTGGGCCTGCTGCTGATCATCCATCTCGATACCCTGCCGCCGGTGCTGGCCATCCTCGGCGGCAATTTGATGCTGGCCCTGGCGGCGGTGGCCCTTCACGCCTGTTGCGCCCAACTGTCCGAGCAGCCGCTTCGTCCGTGGCTGTATCTGGGCTTCGTCGTCGCCTATGTCGGCGGCGTGTTCTACTTCCTGTATGGAACCGACAGCATCGGCGGCCGCATCGTCGTGGTGTCGCTGCTCCGCGTGCCGCTTTTCCTGCATGCGGCGCTGATGGTGAGGCGCCGCCGCCGGGTGGAGCCGGGCATCGGCATGGCGCTGCTGCAAGCCGTCCTGGGCGGCTGGGCCTGCCTTCTGGTGGGGCGCAGCCTGGGGGTGGCCATGGCCGCTCCCATCCGGGAATTCGTGTCCATGGAGGGCTTCCTCGCCCTTTATTACGTCATGTCGGGGCTGGGCTACGTGGTGATGGTCATCGCCCTGATGCTGATCGACGCCGACCGTCTCGCCGCCATGCTGGGCAAGGAGGTCTCGCGCCAGGCCGAAGCCCTGGAAACCCAGATCGCCCGCCAGCTTCAGGCCCAGGACGACCTGCGCCGTTCCGAGGCCGACCTGCGGGCCATCCTCGACAACATGCCCGACATCTTCTACCGCACCGACCGCGACGGACGGCTGCTGATGGTGTCGCGCTCGGTGGAAAGCCTGCTGGGCTACACGGTGGACGAGGTGCTGGGGCGCGATGCCGCCTTCTACCACGGCCTTCCGGACAGCCGGGCCAATCTGGTCGCCGCCCTCGAGGCGGCGGGCGGCTCGATCATCGACTACGAACTGCAATTGCAGCACAAGGATGGCCGGACCCTGTGGGCCTCCACCTCGTCGCGCTTCTACTACGATGCCGACGGCCAGCGGGTCGGCACCGAGGGGGTGGTCCGCCTGATCGAGGAGCGCAAGCGCAACGAGCTGTTCATCCGCGAGAACCGGGCGCTGATCCAGGCCATGCTGGACGCCTCGTCCGACGCCATCATGCTGTTCCGGCCCGACGGAACCCTGCTGGCGGTCAACGAGGTGCTGGCCGGCCGCTTCGGCCGCCAGGCATCGGAGCTGACCGGCTCCTGCCTGTGGGACATGTTCCCGCCCGACGTGGCGAAGGCCCGCCAGGAGACGGTGAGCCGCGTGGTGGAGACCGGGCAGGCCGTCCATTTCCTGGACCGGCGCGGCGAGCTCTATCTCGACAATTCCATCTATCCCGCTCCCGGGGCCGACGGCATTCCCGACAAGGTGGCCGTCTATTCCCGCGACATTACCGCCCAGACCCTGGCCGAGGCCAGGGTGACCACCTATCTGGCGGAACTGGAGCGCTCCAACGCCGAACTGGAGCAGTTCGCCTATGTGGCCAGCCATGACCTGCGCGAGCCGCTGCGCATGATCTCCAGCTACCTGTCCCTGCTGGAGCGGCGCTACGGCCCGAGGCTGGAGGGCGACGGGCTGGAATTCCTGGCCTTCGCCCGCGACGGTGCCCGGCGCATGGACAATCTGGTGCTCGACCTGCTGGAGTTCTCGCGCATCGAACGCAAGGGCTCGCCCATCATCGCCATGGAGGCCGAGCCGGGGCTCCGCCAGGCGCTCCGCCATCTGGCGCCGGCCATCGTCGAGAGCGCCACGGCGGTCGAGGTGGCGTCGGGCGGCGAATCCCCCTGGGTGATGGGCGATCCCGACCAGGTCATCCGGTTGTTCCAGAACCTGATCGGCAACGCCGTCAAGTATCGGGCGGCGGACCGTACGCCGCGCATCTCGGTGTCATGGCGCCGCGACGGCGGGGAGTGGGAGTTCACCGTGGCCGATAACGGCATCGGCATCGAAGCCCAGTACTTCGAGCGGATATTCCGTATCTTCCAGCGGCTGCACACCCCCGATCGCTACGAGGGAACCGGCATCGGCCTCGCCATCTGCAAGAAGATCGTCGAGCGCCACGGCGGGCGGATTTGGGTGGATTCGGTGCCGGGCGAGGGCTCGGCCTTCCATTTCACTCTGCCGGCTGCTTCCTGATCGTCAGGTGGAAGCAACTGCCCTGGCCGGGGGTGGACTCCGCCCAGACGCGGCCTCCCAGCAGCCCGGCCAGCCGGCGGCAGATGGCCAGCCCGACGCCGCTGCCCCCGTAGGCGCCGGCCGGATGCAGCCGGACGAACAGGCCGAAGATGCGCTCCAGGTATTGCTCCTCGATGCCGATGCCGTTATCGGCCACGGTGAAGTGCCAGAACTCGCCGTCGTCGCTGGCTGCCACCTCCACCCGGGGCGGAGCGTCGGGGCGCCGGAACTTGATGGCGTTGCCGATCAGGCCGGCGAACATTTCCACCAGCATGGACCGCCGTGCCAGGACCTGGGGCAGGGGGGTAATGTGGATTTCGGCCCCCGCCGCCTCCACCTCCCGCTGCAGCAGGGTCACGGCGCCACGGGCGGCCTCGTCGGTGTCGACGGCTTCCAGGTTGTCCAATTGCGACAAGGCGGCGGAATAGCTTTGCAGGTCGCGCACCGACTGGCGCATGCGGGACACGCCGGTGACGATGAAGTCGAAGTGCTGGTGCTCGACCTCGGTCAGACGGCCGGCCAGGGAGCGGGTCAGCAACTGGGAATGGCTGATGACGGCGCGCAGCGGCTCCTGGAGGTCGTGGGCGGCCAGCTTGGTGAATTCCCGCAGCTCGGCATGGGCCATGGACAGCTCGTCCAGGGTCCGCTGCAGCAGGGCGGACTGGTCCTCCAGGGTCCGCCGCGTCTCGCGCAGTTCGATCAGCGCCTGATTCTTGTCGGCGACCAGGGATTCCAGGTGGCCGATATATTCACTTTCCAGGCCCTTGACGATTTCGTGCTGGCTGAGGATGCCGACCGGATGGCCGGCCTGGTCCACCACCACCACGCGGCGGATGCCCTTTTCCGCCAGGATGGTCGAGGCGTCGAGCAGCGAGGCCTCGCGGGTGACGGTGACCACCGGCTGGGTCCCAATCTCGCCGATCCGGGTGGTCTCGGGCGGGATGTCCGAGCGCAGCAGGCGGACCACGTCCCGCTCGGTAAGGATGCCCAGGCCGCCCTTGCCGTCGTTGATCACCACGCAACTGACGTCCGAGCGCGACAGCATGTCCAGCGCCTCGCGCAGCATGGCGTGGGGGGACAGAAGGAAGGCCGGGGCCATGGCCGAGGCTACGTCCTTCAGCCGGATGTAGTAATCGGCCCCCAGGGTGCGGATGTAGTCGCTTTCGGTGATGATGCCCGCCACCGTGCCGTCGGTTCCGGTGACCGGCAGGTGGCGGATGCCCCGTTCGGTCATCAGCCGATAGGCTTCCAGATGCCCCATGGTGTCGGGCACCGTGAAGGGAGCGGCGGTCATGATCTCGGCGACGGTGTTCCGCGCATGCCCGGCCACGCCGGCATAGGTGCGGACCATATCCTTCTCGGTGACGATGCCGCAGATTTCGCCGTCGCGCTCCACCAGCAGGCAACTGATGCGCCGCTCGCCCATCAGGCGCAGCGCCTCGGAAATCTCCGCGCCCGCCGGGATGGACAGGGCGGGGCCGCGAATGATGTCGGCAAGGATGCTAGCAGCCATCGGATGACCCCAAAATCCAGCAAGGCACGCCCATTGATATAGGCTTGTCCTGCAAGGAGCAATCGCCTTTCGTCAGCCGAGATAGGGGGTGATGTCCACCTCGTCGACCTGTTCCGGTTTCAAGAAGCGCTCGGCGTAGCGTTTATAGACACCGGACGTCAGGAACAGATCGAACAGGTCGGGATCGACGTGCTTGTCCTTCTTGAAGAAACTGAGGATTTTCACGCATTCCGATAGTGTCTTGGCCTTCTTGTAAGGCCGGTCCGAGGCGGTCAGCGCCTCGAAGATGTCGGCGATGGCGGTGATGCGGGCCGGAATGGACAGGTCCTCGGCCGCCAGCTTCCTGGGGTAGCCGGTGCCGATCAGCGTCTCGTGATGGGCGCCGGCGTACTCCACCACCCGGGACAGGTGCTTGGGGAAGGGCAGGTGCTTCAGCATGATGATGGTCTGGATGATGTGCTCGTTGATCTTGAAGCGCTCCTCCTCGGTCAGCGTGCCGCGCCCGATGGCCAGATTGTAGACCTCGCCGAAATTGTAGAGGTTCTCGGGGATCTTGGTCTTGAAGCCGTAGGCCGGGTCGAACAGCGCCGAATCCGTCGGGCGGGCGATGATGTGCTGCGGCTTGTCCGACAGCAATCGCTCGACGGCGGGCAGGGGCTCCGGCTCGCCCTCGTAGCGGCGCAGTTCCTCGTGGGCGAGACCCTGGCGGTCGTCGAAATGGCGCAGCCAGGTCCGGGTGGCGATGGCTTTCAGGCGCTCTACCTTCTCGGGTGCCATGAACTCGCCGCCCAGATTGCACTCGGCGATGAAGGCGAAGTCGTCCATCAGCCCGGCCTGGGCCGCCGCGAAGGCGGCGTGCGCCTCGGCCTCCGGGGTGCCGGCGGCCATGGCTTCCAGCATGCGGATGCGCTCGTCCCTCAGCAGCACCTCGAAGCGGGTGCGCACCTCGTGGATGCGGTTGTAGATGGTTTCCAGCTTGCTGGCCTTGTCCACCACGTATTCCGGGGTGGTGACCTTGCCGCAATCGTGCAGCCAGGCGCCGATCTTGAACTCGCGCCATTGGTCGGGGGTGGTGAAGGCGAACTCGGCCAGGGGACCCTCGGTGACCTTGCAGGCCTCCTCGGCCAGCATCAGCGACAGTTCCGGCACGCGCTCGCAATGGCCGCCGGTATAGGGGCTCTTGGCGTCGATGGCCCCGGCCAGGATCTGGATCATGGCGTCCATCAGCCGCTCCTGCTGGTCCAGCAGGTCGCGGTTGTAGAGCGCGGTGGCCGCCTGGGCGGCCAGCGCCTCGACGAAGCGCTGGACGTTGGGCGAGAAGGGCTCGATCTCGCTGCTGCCCGGCGGGCGGGCGTTGATCAGCTGCACCGCGCCGATGATGTCGCCGCCGCGCGGCTTCAGCGGCACGGTCATGAAGGAGACCGACTTGTAACCGGTGCGCGCGTCGAAGGCCTTTGTTCCGGAAAAGTCGAACTCGGTGTCGTCGTAGGCGTCGGGAATGTTGACGGTGGTCTGCGCGTGCACGGCGTGGCTGACCACGTTGTTGTGGTTCTCCTGCCCGTCCTTGTACATGGGGACGGGGGGCAGCGACGGCGGGGCCTCGTGGGCGCCGCCCATGCGGATGCCCAGGCTGTCGTTGCGGATGATCTGGAAGCGCAGGTTGTTCTCGTCGTCCCGGATGTACAGCGTGCCGCCGTCGGCGTTGGTCAGTTCCTTGGCGCCCATCAGGATCATTTCCATCAGCACGCCGTGGTCGCGCTCGGCCGACATGGCGATGCCCAGGTCCACCACCCGCTCCAGCCGTCTCTGGGCGGCGGCCAGGTCGCCGGTACGGCCCTGGATGGTCTCCTTCATCAGACCGAAGGCTTCGGACAGATCGTGGAACTCGGCGATCCGCGAGGCACGGGGCGCCTCGCCCGAAAAGTCGAATTCGCGGACCCGGGACGCCTCGGCCACCAGATGGCGGACCGAGCGGGCGATACGCCGGGCGAACAGCATGGCCAGCGGCACCACCACCAGCAGAACCAGCCCGGCGGCATTGAGGATGCGCACCTGCATGTCCTGGATGGGGCCGGTGAAGTCCTCGAAGGGGGCCGCCAGACCGATGCCGATGGCCTGGCCGCTGGCGTGGCGCCATTCGGTCATCTGGGTCAGCACCTCGCCCTGGGGGCCGGGGAGCAGCAGCGCCTCGCCCGGCCGGGCGGTTCCCAGCACCCGCAGCAGGGGGGCGTCCACCGAGGAAAGGTCGGCCAGGGCGCCGGGTTCCTTGGCCGCTCCGGCCAGCAATTGCGGCGCGGCGGCCAGCACCCGGCGCTTGAGGTCGAGCAGCACCACGCCGCCATGGGGCGAGACGCTTTGCTGGGCGGCGAAATCGGACAGTCCCTTCAGCGCGATGTCCACGCCGAAGACCGCTCCGTCGGCGGCGGCGCGGCGCGACGCGGTCAGCCCCGGAGCCTGCAGCGAGTTGAACACATAGGGCTCGGACAGCACGCTGGCTTCGCTTACCGCCGCGGCCTTGTACCAGGGGCGCAGGCGGGGGTCGTAGGTGGGGTCGTCCTTGGCCGTGGCGCCCAGCCGCCTGGCGGCGGCATCTAGGAACACCCAGGATTCGCGGCGCGCGCCGCTCTCGGCGGTGGCGATGGCGCGGATGATGAAATGGGTGCCGGCGGGGGCCTGTCCCACGGCGTCGCGGATGCGCTGGTCGTCGCGCGCCGCGATCACCTGCAGGAAGCCGCCGTCGATCTGGCCCACATAGGCGGCGTAGAGGCTGGAATTCTGCTCCAGCAGGCGCAGCATGAAGGGAGCCAGCGGATGGTCGGCGCCGTCGCCGGTGATCGGCGTGCCGACGCCGGGCAGGGCGGCGCCCAGCCCGGCCAGGTCCAGCAGGTCGCCGATCTGGCCGTCCACCCGGTCGGCCACCTTGGCGGTGATCTCGCCGAACAGCCGCCGCGCCCCTTCGCGGGCGGCGTTGGTGCTGGCGAAATAGATGCTGCCCGCCGTGGTCACCGTCAGGCAAACCACCACGAAGGCGATGATCAGCACGATGCTGAACTGCAGCCCAAGGCGCACCCGGCCGGCCATCTCCTACCCCCTAAAGACCTACCCCATTCGAACGGGCGCAGTCTGCACGAGAATCAGAAGAATGAAAGAGGGTAATCACCGTATGATCCGATGGTTTCCGCGCCACCGGGCCGATCTGTCATATCGGCATGCGCCGGCCCCGTGACCAGGGGGCTCAGACGCCCCGCTCGCGCCGGTTGACGCGGGCCATGGACAGGCCCAGGCACAGCCCGGCCCAGGCCACGGTCACCGCCAATGACAGCAGATAATCGGTATCGGTGAACAGCCGGGCGGGGCCGCCGTAGAAGGGGGCGCGGATGATCACCAGGGCATGGCTGACCGGATTGGCCAGCATCACCGCCTTCATCCAGCCGGGCACGTTGCCGATGGGGAACAGGGCGCCCGACAGCATCCAGAGCGGCATCAGGAACACCATCATCACCGCATGGAAGGCCGAGGTGGACTTCATGCCCCAGGCCAGCAGAAAACCCAGCGCCGAGAAGCCGATGCCGGTGAGCAGGAAGCCCATCAGCAGCAGCACCAGGGCGCCGGCGCCCAGATGCAGGCCGAGGAACGGCGCGGCGATGGTGAAGATCAGGGTCTGGATCATGGCGATGGAGGTGGCGCCCAGCACCTTGCCCAGCACGATGGCCAGCCGCGACACGGGGGCGACCAGCACGCCCTGGAGGAAGCCGGCGTCGCGGTCCTCGATGATGGTGATGGACGAGAAGATGGATGCGAACAGCATCATCATCAGCATCACGCCGGGATAGAAGTACTCGAGATAGGTGACGTTCTCCATGCCGGCCGGGCGGAACGAACCGCCGAAACCGGCGCCCAGGAACAGCCAGAACAGCAGCGGCTGGGCCACGGTTCCGAGCACGCGCTGGGGCTGGCGGATGAAACGGGTGAACTCGCGCTTGGCCAGCGAGAAGGCGACGGGGGCCATGCCGGTCATGATGCGGCCTTCCGCAATTCCAGGGCCAGGGCGTGGTCGGGGACCGCCTTGCTGGTGACGTGGACGAAGACGTCGTCCAGGCCCGGCTGCTTGATGGAGATGGAGGAGATGTCGGCGCGGTAGCGCTCCAAGATGCGCTCGAGCAGCGGCAGACTCTCGCCGTTCTCGGTTTCCTCCAGGCGCACCTCGTCGCCGATGCAGCGCACCGCCAGGCCCATGTCGGCCCGCAGACGGGCGGCCAGGGCCTCGGTATTCCTGGCGTGGACCACCACCATCTCGGTGCCGATCATCGCCTTGAGCGCGATGGGGGTGTCGTGGGCCAGCAGCTTGCCCTCGCGCATGATGGCGACGCGGTCCACGTCGTCGGCCTCGGAGAACACGTGGCTGGTCATCAGCACGGTCATGCCGCGCTCCTTCTGCAGCTTGTGGAGCGCCGCCAGGAAGTTGCGCCGGCTCATGGGGTCCAGCCCGGTGGTGGGCTCGTCCAGCAGCAGCACCTTGGGGTCGGTCATCAGCACCTTGGCCAGCTCCACCTGACGCGCCAGGCCGCCCGACAGGGTCTCGACCTTCTGGTCCAGGCGGCCGTCCAGGTCGGTCCAGCCCAGGGCGCCGTCCCGGCGGCGGATGAAATCCGTGCCCTTCAGGCCGTAGAGATCGGCATGAATCCTCAGGTTCTCGCCCACCGAGAGATGCTTGTCCACGGCGGGGCTCTGGAACACCACTCCCATGATCTCGCGGACCTTGGCCGGCTGGGCGAACAGGTCGAAGCCGCCCACGCGAACCGTGCCGCTGCCCGGCAGGGTCATGCCGCACAGGATGCGGAACAGGGTCGACTTGCCGCTGCCGTTGGGACCGGACAGGATGGCGAATTCGCCGTCCCGCACACCCAGGGTCAGGTTCGAGATGGCTGTCCGGGGCGGCATCTTGCGCGTGCCCGGATAGGTATGGCTGAGATTTTCTATGGTGATCATGGCCGGGCACTGTTCCATAGCCCGGCGGGTGGGTAAAGGCCCGCCTTATTAAAAAACATCAATGCTGCCCCGCCTTAACCGCACGCACGAACGCCACGAACCGCGGCGCCCAGGGATTGGCGCCGACGGATCGCATGTGGGCATAGGTGGCAAGCGTGTTGGCGATTATCAAGCCGTCCTGCTTTTCGGCGATGCCGGTGCCGCGAATGACCTGATAGGCGAAGCGGGGCGTACCTTCCATGTTTTCCAGCCGGGAATGGTGGAATTCATGGGCCGGCAGCACGCCGGGGCCGTCCTCCAGCCGGGGCCAGGGAAAGGCGGCGGTCTCGCGCAGGCGCACATAGCCGCGGCCCTGCGGCGCCTTGTGCATCACCGCGTCGGCGGGGATCAGCCCGACCATGGCGCGTCTCTCGCCCCGCCAGACGATGGCCCGCGACAGATACATCAGCCCGCCGCATTCGGCGTAGATGGGCAGCCCGGCCAGTCCCTTCTCGCGGATTTCGGCTCGCAGGGAGGCGTTGGCCTCCAAGGCCCCGCCTTGCGTCTCGGGGAAGCCGCCGCCGATGAACAGCCCGTCCAGGCCGGGCGGCAGATGCGGGTCGCGGGTGGCGTCGAACGGCACCAGCTCGGCCCCGGCCGCCGCCAGCGCCTCCAGGTCGTCGCGGTAGTAGAAGCCGAAAGCGGCGTCCCGCGCGATGCCGATACGCAGGGACGCGGCGGGCTGGGCAGGGACCAGGCGCTCCGCCACCTCGACCGGTGGGGCTGTTCTTGCCAAATCCAGCAGGGCGTCCAAATCCACCTGGGCCGACACCGCCCCGGCCAGCCGGGCGATGGCGGTGGCGGCCGCTTCGGCCTCGTTGGCGGGGACGAGGCCCAGATGGCGTTCCATGATCTCCATGTCGGGGCCGCGATGCACGGCGCCCAGCACGGGAATGCGGGTGTAGTGGGCCACCACGTCGCGCAGCTTCTTTTCGTGGCGCGGGCCGCTGACCTTGTTGAGGATGACGCCGGCGATCCTGAGCGTCGGGTCGAAGGCCTGATAGCCGATCAGCAGCGGCGCGATGCCCCGCGTCATGCCCTGACAATCCACCACCAGCACCACCGGGGCCTCCAGCCACTGGGCCAGCATGGCCGAGGAATTGGCGCCCTCGAGATCGACGCCGTCGTAAAGGCCCTTGTTGCCCTCGATCAGACTGATGTCGGCGCCCTGGGAATCCCGTTCGAAGGTCTCGCGGATCAGGGCGGGCGGCTGGGTATGGAAGTCCAGGTTGCGGCAGGCCCGTCCGGTGGCGGCGCCCAGCCACAGGGGGTCGATGTAATCGGGCCCCTTCTTGAACGGCTGGACGGCCAGCCCCCGCGCCGCCAGAGCGGCGGCTAGGCCCACCGTCACCGTGGTCTTGCCCGAGGATTTGTGGGCCGCCGAGATCAGCAGCCGGGGAGCGGGTCGCGAGGTCAAGCGGCCCCCGGAACCGTGCTCTTGCCGCGTTCGCGCCACAGCACCTGGGCCATGCCCTCGGCCTCGTCCACCGAGCCGGCGCGACCCATGGCGCGCAGTGCGATGGCCATGGTGCCGGCGATGGCGGCAGTGGCCATTTCGTTGGCCTCGGCCCCGCTCCACAGCCCTTTCAGGCGGCCGAGGTCCAGATGCTCCTCGTGGGGGCGGGCGCCGTCGACCAGGGCGGGCCAGTCCTCGGACAGCGGCTGACCGTCGGCCAGGGACAGCACCTCGCAGGCCTTTTCCGGCCGGCGCTCCACCTCGCCGCCCTCGCCCTTGAACACCGCCATGCGCTTCTCGCCCAGCAGGCGCGAGGCTTCCTGGTGCACCGGGGCGTAGGCGGGGTGCGAGACGCTGGAGAGCGCGCAAGGAGCGCCGAACGGATTGGCCAGCCGCGCCACCGTGTGGACGGGCGAGCGCAGGCCCAGCTTGTGGCGCAGCTCCATGATGGCGTGGAGCGGCGGCGACAGGTGCTCCAGCGTCATATAGGCGAAGTTGCCGCGCTCCAGCCGGGCGCAGGCGTCGGCCATGGAGGTGCTTTGCGCCAGTCCCAGCGCGGCCAGCGCCTCCGACGTCCAGACCCGCCCGGCGGTGTGGCCTTCCGAGCCGTGCATGAACACCTTGATGCCATGTCCGGCCAGGGCCAGGGCGGCCAGCAGGTAATAGGGCAACTGGCGGGTCTTGCCGGCATAGGACGACCAGTCCAGATCGACGGCGGGCGCGCCGGCCGGCGGCGCGATGGTGGCGCGGATGGCGGCGGCCAGACCGGCGGCCTCTTCCGGCGTCTCGGTCTTGACCCGCAGCAGGCAGAGGAAGGCGCCCAATTGCACCGGCTCCACCTCACCCCTCAGCACCATGGCGAAGCTGTCCCGGGCCTCCTCGAAGGTCAGCGGGCGGGACAGGCGCGGCCCCTTGCCGAGAATGCGGACATATTGGGCAAAGGGATGTTCCTGGCTCACGGGCGATCCTTCCTGGGTTGGCATTGGCCGGGAATGATAGTCCAATATACCCCGATGTTGGAAAGCTCCTTATTTCAGGGAAGTGTAATATGTCTTTGACGATCGAAGCCGCCTTTAACCGTGCCGCCCGCTCCTATGACGGATTGCGGCGGCAGTTGATTCCCTGCTTCGACGATTTCTACGCTGCCGCCATCGATCTGGCGGCGGAGTTCGCGCCGTCCGGTGCCCGCATCCTCGACCTGGGGGCGGGGACCGGGCTGCTGTCCGCCCTGGTGGCCGAGCGCCGGCCCGATGCGGCCCTGGTGCTCACCGATCTGGCCGGGGACATGCTGGCGCGCGCCCAGGAGCGCTTTGCCGGGCGGGAGCCGAAGGTCGAGGTCCGGGTGATGAACCATCTGGATCTGGCCGAAGCGGATGCCTACGACGTGGTGATGTCGGCCCTGTCGATCCATCACCTGGACGACGCGGGCAAGCGGGCGGTCTATGCCGCCATGGCCTGCGCCGCCAAGCCCGGCGGCGTGGTGATCAACGCCGATCAGGTGGCGGGGGACACGCCGGAGATGGAAGCCCGCTACTGGCGCCATTGGCACGAAGCCATCCAGCGGGCGGGCGTCTCGGCGCAAGACATCGCGGCGGCCATCGAGCGCCAGACCCTGGACCACCGCACGCCCTTGGGCCCGCAACTGGACTGGCTGCGCCAGGCCGGGCTGGCCGAGGTGGAATGCCGCTACAAGAACGTCAGTTTCGCGGTGATGGTGGGCCGCAAGCCGGGGGCCGGGGCCAAGGGGGGCTGAGCGGGTCCGGCCAAGCGTCAGGCGATGGGGCCGATGGCCCGGCGGATATTGCCGATGCAGGCTTGAATCCGGGTGATGCCCCACTTGGCATCCAGGCGGTCGGCGGCTCCGGTGTCTCGCCAGGCCCGGGTGGCGTCGTCGAGAACCAGACGGGCCCGTTCCCGGTGCCCGCCGGCGGCGCGCAGCAGCAGGCTGTGGCAGTCGGAAACGCAGATGATCAGGTCCGGCCGGATATGGGATTCGTCGGTCCCGATGGAAAAGACGCTCAGATAATCCGCCACGGCCAGATCGATGCGGATTTCACCTTCCAGGACGCGGGTCAGGATGGCAAGCGCGGCCCCCTCGAACAGAATCTGCCTGTCGGGGTCGCCGCTTCCATTTTCCTGTACGGTGTCCAAAATGTCCTGCAAGATTCCGCCCCCAACATGCCGACCCGGTCGTCAGTCACCGCGGCGTATCAGTTACGCCCGACCTCCGGCAGAAGAAGGCCAAGGAAGATGGCGCGGGCCACCGCGTGCGCGCGGGTCGCGGCACCAAGCTTCTTCATCGCATTCAAGATGTGGAAATTAACACCGCCTATGGATATTCCAAGATGGCGCGCGATTTCCTTACTGCTCTTTCCAGAGGCAATAAGCTGCAAGACGTCACGTTCCCGCTCTGTCAAATTACTTTCAACGCTGGAACCGTCCACTTCTGCACCATATAGTGTTAAAACTTCCGAGGGTGCAGAATAGTTGCGCTCTAATGGGGCAATCAAGCCAGATATCAAGACCTAGCAATTCAACTAGGGCTAGACCGTGACTGGGGCGGCCAGGAAATCTCAGCGTGAAGGCGGATGTATGTATGACTTATGTCAAGGTCGTCACAAATAATCAGTCAGCCTTCCAATCCTTGTCGTGTCTGGACGCGGTAGAATTCCGCAGGCCTTCATTCATTCAAGGGGGAGGGACTTCTACTTAATTTTTGTGCTCGCGGAGTCGTAATTTTTTCGGCTCATTGAGGGACGAATAAGTGTGCTCATTGGCTCCGCATGAATATGCCGGTTGCCGCACCCTATTTCGTCTTCATCTCGTAGATGCCGGTCCAGTCGGCCGGCGGCGGGTCCGTCAAGTAGTGGCGGCAGCGTTCGATGAAGATGGCCGGCACCTTGTCGGCGGGGGCCTGGGCCGCCAGCCGCTCATAGGCGGCGATGGCGTCGGACCAGCGGCGGTCCTGATAGGCGGCGAAGGCTTCTTCGGTCAGGCGGCAGATTTCCAGGTCCTGGGGTGTGGGGGCCAGGTCCGGATTGCCTTCGCGCAGGCCCATCAGCTCATAGACCTGGGCGCCGGCCTTGCGGCCCTTGACCGCCACCAGGTCCAGCGGACGGGCCAGCACCGACGGCCCGGCGGCGTCGAGCACCGCCTGGCTGATGCAGATCTGGGTGCCGTAGACCTTGTTGACGCCTTCCAGGCGCGAGGCGACGTTGACGCCGTCGCCCATGGCCGTATAGCTCATGCGCCAGGACGAGCCGATATTGCCGACGATCACCGGCGCGGTGTGCAGGCCGATGCGCACGAACATGGTGGGCAGGCCCTGGGCGGCCCACTCGGCATTCATCAGGGCCTGGACCCGGCGGGATTTCAGGGCGGCGATGCAACCGTGCAGCGCATGGTCGTCGCGCCAGGTGGGGGCGCCCCAGAAGGCCATCACCGCGTCGCCCACATACTTGTCGACGGTTCCGTCCTCTTCGGCCACGCATTCGGAAATGGCCGCCAGATGGCGCGAGACGTGGACCAGCAGGTCGCCGGCCGCCATGCGCTCGGACAGGCTGGTGAAGTCGGCGACGTCGGTGAACATCACGGTCAGCGTCCGGTCCTGACCGCCCAGCTCGATGGGCCGGCCGCTGGCCACCAGTTCGCGGACCAGATCGCGCGGCACGAACATGCCGAAGGTGCGCAGTGCCCGCTTCATCATGTTCATCGAGTGGATGAGTTCGTTGACCTCGGCGACGATGGCGTGGAGCGCGATGGGCCCGGCCAGATCGAATCTCTGGATCTTCTGGATCTCGTGGGTCAGCAGGGTCAGCGGCCGGGTGATCCAACTGGCCAGCAGGGCCACCAGCAGCAGGCCGATCACCATGACGGCGAAGCCGACCACCACCAGATCGCGGCTGTTTTCCTTCAGCGTGCCGACGAAGTCGTCTTCCAGCACGATGATGACCATCAGCCAGTTCTTGCCCAGCTCGGCGGGGAAGGGGTTGAACGAGCCCAGGTGGCGCTGTCCGCCGGAATCGAAGCTGACGGTGCGGGCCTTGGTCTGACGATAGGCGGCGAAGGCGTCGGTGATGACCTGCTCGCCCAGTTGCTCCGCCTTGACCAGCGAGTATTTGAGGCCGTCCTGGCGCACCGTGCGGCTGGCGTCGGGATGGGCGATCAGCTGTTCCTTCTCGTCGACGATCAAGGCGATGCCCGACCTGCCGAGGTCCAGGCTGGCCAGGAAGTCGGACATCTGGTTGGTGGAGACGTTGGCGGCGGCGACGCCGATCACCCTGCCGTCGGCGGCGAAGATGGGATAGGCGGCGGTGATGCCGGGCTGCCGGTTGCTGGTGTAGACCAGCAGATCGCTCCAGATCAGGCCCTTGGTGGCGATGGCGTCCTTGTACCAGGGACGGGGGCGGGGATCGTAGTTCAATTGGTTGGAGGTCTCGGACCCCACCACTTCGCCCGTCGCGGTGACGTAGGTCCAGACATCGGTGTACTGGCCGCCCTTGCGGTCGACGACGCGCAGCGCGAACCGGGCGTTTTCCGGCGGCTTGGCGTCGTGCGCCCCGAACTTGGCGGTGCCGGGCGGGATGGGAAAGGCCTGAAGGAAGCGCCCGTCCTTGTCGAAGGCCAGATACAGGCTCTGCAGTTGCGGCTGGGTCTGCAGGATGCTGGTCATATAGGGGAACAGGCTGCCGTCGCGGGCCTTGGCCTCGTCGAGGGCGGCCAGCCGGGCGGTGGCCTGGACGCTGGTCTCCACCGGGTCGAGCAGCGCCATGGAACTGGAAATGCCCGAGGCGGACACCCGCTCCACGAAACGGCCCATCAGTTCCAGAACGGAAATGGAATTCTTGTGGTAGGCGAAGGTCACCAGGGTGATGACGGTGACGCTGAGCAGGGTGGCGAAGGCGGTCAGGATGTTGACCCGCAACGTCAGACCCTTGCCGCGCTTCTTGCGCCGCCGTTCCGACGAAGCCGCTTCGGCGGCGCCGGGGGGCGTGCCGGATGGAGTGTCTGGCGCGGCAGGCATGTTATTCATTGGATCAGGGTCGCCGGCAAATTCAACAAGTTGTGACAATGCTAACCCACTAGGTGGGATGCGTCACCCGGTAAGACCATGGGATGAAGTCAGATTCCGCTTTTCTGGCGCAGCATCCAGGCGGCGAGCTGATCGGCGGGCATGGGCTTGGCATAGCGGAAACCCTGGACCTTGATGCACCCGGCCTCCTTGAGGTGCCGTTCCTCGCCCTCGGTCTCGACCCCCTCGGCGACGATGGACATATCCAGCGCATCGGCCAAACCCAGGATGGCGGAGACGATCGCCGCATTGTCGCTCTGGTTATTGACGTCGTGTACGAAGGAACGGTCCACCTTGATGGTGCTGAGCGGCAGCCGCTTCAGGTAGGACAGGCTGGAATAGCCGGTGCCGAAGTCGTCCACCGACACCTGGATGCCGATCTCGCGCAGGCGGTTGAGCTGTTCGATGGCCCGTTCGGGCTCGGCCATCACCGTGCTTTCGGTCAGTTCGATCTCCAACTGGTTGGGCAGGATCTCGTACTGGGCCATCAGGTCGGAGATACACTCCACCAGGGCATGGTTGAGGAACTGGCGGCCGGAGACGTTGACCGCCACCTTGATGCCGGAAAGACCCGACTCGCGCCAGGCGGCCAGTTGCCGGCAGGATTCCTCCAGCACCCACCAGCCGATCATGGAGATCAGGTTGCTTTCCTCGGCCACCGGGATGAACAGGCCGGGCGAAACCTGGCCGCGCTCGGGGCTGTTCCAGCGGATCAGGGCCTCCACGCCCGAGGTCTGGCCGGTGTGCAGGTCGACCTGCGGCTGGTAGAACAACTGGAACTCGCCGCGCACCAGGGCGCGGCGCAAGGCCTCTTCCAGCTTGAGGCGGTCCAGCGCCTCGTCGTTCATGTGGGAATCGTAGAAGCAGAAGGTGTTGCGCCCCTTCTGCTTGGCCCGGTACATGGCGGTGTCGGCGTCCTTCATCAGGGAATTGAAGTTGTCGCCGTCGTCGGGGTACAGCGCGATGCCGATGCTGGCGCCCACATGCACCTTGTGGCCCGACAGCTCCACCGGCTCGTCCAGGGCGGCGGCGATCTTTTCCGCCACCTCGGCCAGTTCGCTGCTGCTCTGGAAATGGGTCAGCACCACCACGAATTCGTCGCCGCCCAGGCGCGCCACCGTGTCGCTGCGCCGGAGGGTGTGGCGCAGGCGGTCGGCCACCACCTTCAGCAACTGGTCGCCGGCCACGTGGCCCAGACTGTCGTTGACGATCTTGAAGCGGTCGAGGTCGAGGAACATCAGGCCGATGCGGCCCCCCTCGCGCTTGGCCACCTCGATGGCGTGGTAAATGCGGTCTTCCAGCAGCACGCGGTTGGGCAGGCCGGTCAGGGTGTCGTGGGTGGCCTGGTGGACCAGTTGAAGCTCGGTCTCCTTGCGCTGGGTGATGTTCTCCTTGACCGCCATGAAATGGGTCACGGTGCCGTTATCGTCGCGGATGGGCGAGATGGTGGCGTATTCCCAGAACAGGCTGCCGTCCTTGGCGCGGTTGCACAGCTCGCCCTGCCAGGTGGCGCCGGACGACAGGCAATGCCACATGTCGCGGTAGGCCGAGGCCACCGTCTCGCCCGATTTCAGCAGGCGGGGATTGCGGCCCAGCACCTCGTCCTCGGAATAGCCCGAGACCAGGACGAAGGCGCGGTTGACGTATTCGATGGCGCCGTGGGCGTCGGTGATCATCACCGAGACCGGCGCCTGTTCCAGCGCCGTCTCCAGCTTGCGCAACTGCTGGCGGCGCTGGTGGCTCTGGGTCACGTCGCGCGAGAACACCGCCACCCGGTCGTGGCGGCCGGCGGCATCGACCACCGGATGCATGTGCACGTCGAACAGCCGGGCGCCGATGGCATGGTGGCTCTCGACGGTCTCGCCGCGGGCCAGCACGCTTTCGATGCCCCGGCGCATGGGGGCGGCGACGGATTCGGGCAGGTGTTCCCACACCGGCTGGCCCGGCAGGTCCTCGCCGTTCTTCTCGAAAATGGCCGAGGCGGCGGCGTTGAGCGCCAGGATGGTGCCCGTGCCGTTCAGCAGCACGATACCGTCGGTGGAGGAATCCAGCATGGCGCGGATCAGGGCGCGGCCGTCCAGGATGGCCTGTTCCGCCTGCTTGCGCTTGCTGACGTCGTAGATCCAGGCCAGGTTCACCGCCTCGCCGTCCAAGGTGGCGGGGCGGATGGTCAGCACCGACCAGAAGGACGAGCCGTCGACCCGGAAGAACTTGACGTCGGCATCGATGATCTCGCCCGCTTCCCTCAATTGCCGCACCACCTCGTGGCGCTGGGCGTCATCGGCGAAGTGGCGCCGGGCCGGATGCCCGATACAGTGCTCGCGCGCTATTCCGGTGATTTCGCAGAAGCGGCGGTTGGCGAACACCACCATGCCGTCCCGGCGGCGGGACACGGAAACTCCGACTGGGCTTTCATCCAGAATGCCCAGGAAATCAGTGATTTCGGCCGGAAAGGACATGGGATCGGAATCTCGGAGGGTCAGCGATTTTGTCAAATCTAACCGCAAAATGACGAAGTGTCACGACGGGGATCGGGTCCTTACCCCACACATCTTGAAAGGAAGCGGTTGCTCCGCCACCTTCAGTCCTGGAGCGCCTCGCAGGGAGAACGGCATGCGGTGGATCATCCTGGCCCTGGCGGCGGTTCTGGCGGCGGGCGGGCCGGCGCGGGCCGCCGATCTGCCGCTGTTCGACGCCCACATCCATTTCAGCCACGACGCCCGCGCGACCTTGCCCGCCGAGGAGGCGGCGGCCCGCCTGCGCCGTGCCGGGGTGATCGGGGCGCTGGTCTCCAGTTCCGACGATGCCGGCACCCAGGCCCTGCTGGCGGCGGCTCCCGACGTGGTGGTGCCGGCGCTCCGGCCCTACCGCAAGCGGGGCGAGCTGACCTCGTGGCTGCGCGATCCCGGCAACATCGCCTATGTGGAGGATCTGCTCGGCCGCCACCGCTATGTGGCCATCGGCGAATTCCACGTGGACGGCGCCGACGCCGACCTGCCCAACGTGCGCCGGCTGGTGGAGCTGGCGCGCGAGCACAAGCTGTTCCTGATCGCCCATTCCGACGCCGATGCGGTGGAGCACCTGTTCCGCCACGATCCCGGCGCCCGGGTGCTGTGGGCCCACGCCGGGTTCGAGCGGCCGGAGACGGTGCGCGACACCATGCGCCGGCACAAGGCCCTATGGGCCGACCTGTCGTTCCGCTACGAGGTGGCGCGCGACGGCTCCGTGGCGCCGGGCTGGCGGGCGGTGTTCACCGAGTTTCCCGACCGCTTCATGGTGGGAACCGATACCTATACGCCCGAGCGCTGGAAGGACGTGGAAAGCCACGCCGCCTGGGCGCGGGGCTGGCTGGCCACCCTGCCGCCCGATCTGGCGGCCGCCATCGCCCACGGCAACGCCGAGCGGCTGATCAGGGGAAGCCCCGGCGGGCGATGACCGGCCCAAGGGCGCGTGCCCGGCGCCGGACAGGCTGTTCAATCAGCATCTGTCCGGCAGGGTCAAGGTGACGGTGGTGCCCTTGCCAGGCTCGGATTCGATGCCGACGGTTCCGTCCAGCAGGTCGGCGATCCGCCGGCAGATGGCCAGGCCCAGGCCGACGCCGCGGGCCGGATTGGCGCGCAGCGGGTCCACCCGCTGGAACGGCTCGAAGACATCGGCCAGCTTGTCGGCGGGGATGCCGATGCCGGTGTCGGCGATGGTGACCCGCAGGCCCTGCCGGGTCCGGCCGAGGGTGACGGCGATGCGCCCGCCGGCCTCGGTGTATTTGACCGCGTTGCCCAGCAGATTGATGAGGATCTGGCGGACGGCGCGGGCATCGGTGACCAGCGGCATTTCCCCACCGGCCTCCAGGTGGAGTTCGACGTCCTTGGCGATGCACTGCGAAAGCAGCATGCCGACGCATTCGCGCGCGATGGCCGCCAGATCGGCGGAGGCGAGGGCGATGCGGTAGCTGCCCAACTCGATGCGGCTGATATCGAGCACCTCGTCGATGATGGACAGCAGGTGTTGGCCGCTGTCGGCGATGGCCGCGATGAAGTCGGCGTGATAGGACGGCAGCGGGCCGGCCATCTCGCTGCTCATGATCTCGGTGTAGCCCAGCACGGCGGTGAGCGGCGTGCGCAGCTCGTGACTCATGTGCGACAGGAACACGGTCTTGGCGTGGTTGGCGTCCTCGGCGGCCTGCATGGCGGCGACCAGGGCGTCCTCGGCGGCCTTGCGCGCCGTGATGTCCTCCTTGACCGCCAGGAAGTGCAAGATGATGCCCTCGGGCGAGCGGATGGGCGAGATGGAGGCGCGTTCCCAAAACAGGTCGCCGTTCTTCTTGCGGTTCTGCAGGTCGCCTTCCCAGGTTCCGCCGGCGGCGATGGTCTTCCACAGGTCCTGGTAGATGGCGTCCGGGGTCTGGCCCGACTTGAGCACGCGGGGATTGAGGCCGCGGACCTCGTCCAGGGTATAGCCGCAGACCTCGACGAACTTGGGGTTCACATAGTCGATGTTGCCGCGCGGATCGGTGATGATCACCGAGACCGGGCTCTGCTCCACGGCGCGCGACAGGGTGCGCAGCGCTTCCTCGGCCCGCTTGGCCTCGGTGACGTCGGTGTGGGTGGCGACGAAGCCGCCGCCGGGCAGCGGGTTGCCGATGATTTCCAGCGCGGTGCCGTCGGCGCGCTGGCGCTGGAAGCGGTGGGGCTGGAAATTGCGGGCAAGGCGCATCCGCTCGGCCACCTGGGCCTCGGAATCGCCGGGACCGTATTCGCCGCGCAGGGCGTTGAAGCGCAGATAATCCTCCAGCCGCATGCCGGGACGGGCCATGTCGGAGGGCAGGCGCAGCAACTCGGCGAAGCGGCGGTTGCTGGCCACCAGGCGCAGGTCGTCGTCATAGACGCTGACGCCCTGGCTGATGTTGTCGAGAATGGTTTCCAGCGTCCGCGACTTGGCCGACAGTTCGCGGCGGCTGGAATCCAGGGCGGCGGTACGCTCGCGCACCCGGGTCTCCAACTCGCCGTGGGCGGTGGCCAGGGCGCGGCGGGCGCCCTCCCAGCGTCCGGCGATATGGTTGGCAATGGCGAAGCCGATGGTGGACACCAGCAGCAGCAGGGCGCCGACCATGGTGGAGATGCGCGTCACCTCGGGAGCGATCTCCTCCACGAAGCTGGAACGCGGCCGGGCCAGGGCCACCGTCCAGCCGTTGTGCAGCCGGACGAACGAGGCGATCACCTCCTCGTTGCCGATCTGGCTGAAATAGTTCTTCACCACGGCCTTGCCCGGGATGGGCGAGGTGCCCTGGAAGGTCTTCAGGGCGGCGGCCAGGGCGGTATCGGGCGCCTCGATCGTCTGGCCGCGCCCGGCGGCGGCGATCACCGTGCCCTGGCGGTCGACCAGCATGCCCATGTCGAAGGGCGGCAGGATGGCGGTGGCGAACATCTCGGTCAGCTTGGGCAGGTGGATGACGCCGCCCAGGTGCAGGATCGGCCTGCCGTCCTCGTCGAGATGCGGCACGTCGATGGCCACCGCCGGGATGCCGTCGGCTCCCATGAAGGCGTCGGACACCACCGGATAGCCGCTGCGGGTCGCTTCCTGGAAATAGGGGCGGTCGGCCAGGTTGAAGCGCTTCAGAAGCCGCTGCACCGCGAAGGGGTGGCTGAGGTAATGGTCGCCGTTGGGCTGCAGCACGAACAGTACCGAAAAGCGGTCGTCCTCCATCAGGCCGTCCAGCAGGCGCCGCTTCTCGGCATCGGCGTCGGCGGGAATGCCGTTGATGGTCCGGTCCACCCGCCCCAGGTCGGGCAGGCTCGCCATGGACGGCTGGCCGACGACGAAGCGCAGGTCGCCGATCATCTCGTCGATGGAGCGGTCGAAGCCGGCGGCCAGGGCGGCGGCCACCTGACCGCGCTCGCGGCTCCATTGGGCCGCCGCCTGGCGCTCCAGCGCGTGGCGCAGATAGCCCACCACGACGATGATCGAGACAAGACAAGTGGCCGCAATCGCCACGGCGATACGGACCCGCAGTCCCAGACGTCCTTCTCTTGTGCCCATCGACCCAAATTCGTCGGGTTTCGTTCATGTATTGTGGAGGCACTTTTTATCCGGGCGCAAGACAAGTGTGTCGTTGCGGCCGGAAGGGGCCTCTCGCCACCTTGCCCGCCAGGGCGGCTCGGCCTATAGTTCGCGGACCATGACAGACGCCGCCTTTCCGCACCGTCATCTCCTCGGCATCCAGGGCCTGGCCCCGAGCGAGATCACCAGCCTGCTCGACCTGGCCGAGGGTTATGTCGAGCAGAATCGCTCCAGCGACAAGCGCAAGAATCTTTTGCGCGGCCGCACGGTCATCAACCTGTTCTACGAGAACTCGACACGGACGCGCACCAGCTTCGAGCTGGCCGGCAAGCGTCTGGGCGCCGACGTCATCAATATGCAGTCGGCGGGTTCCTCGGTGCAGAAGGGCGAGACCCTGATCGACACCGCCATGACGCTCAACGCCATGCACCTGGACGTGCTGGTGGTGCGTCATCCGGATTCGGGGGCGGTCAAGCTGCTGTCGGAGAAGGTCAACTGCGCGGTGATCAACGGCGGCGACGGCAGCCACGAGCACCCGACCCAGGCCCTGCTCGACGCGCTGACCATCCGGCGCAGGAAGGGCAAGCTGTCGGGCCTCAACGTCGCCATCTGCGGCGACGTGCGCCATTCCCGCGTGGCGCGCTCCAACATCTACCTGCTGAACGCCATGGGCGCCCATGTGCGGCTGATCGGCCCGCGCACCCTGCTGCCGTCGGGTCTCGACCGCATGGGTGTCGAGGTCTTCCACGACATGCGCAAGGGTCTGGCCGACGTGGACGTCATCATGATGCTGCGCATCCAGAATGAGCGCATGAGCGGCAATTTCATCCCCTCGATCCGCGAGTACTTCCACTTCTTCGGCCTGGACCGCGAGAAGCTGGCGATCGCCAAGCCCGACGCGGTGATCATGCATCCCGGTCCCATGAACCGCGGCGTCGAGATCGATTCCGACGTGGCCGACGACGTGGAGCGCTCGCTGATCCGCTCGCAGGTGGAGATGGGCGTGGCGGTGCGCATGGCCTGCCTCGACATGCTGACCCGTGGCCTGACCCCAACGCAGGGAGAGGCCTGATGGGCAACCGCAATTCCTCGGGCCTGGTGGCCTATGTCAACGCCCGCCTGCTCGACCCCGCCACCGGCCTGGACGCCAAGGGCGCGCTGCTGACCAACGGCGAGACCATCGCCGACGTGGGGCCCGGCCTGTTCCAGGGCGGCGTGCCCGCCGGCATGGAGGTGGTGGACTGCAAGGGCCTCTGTCTCGCTCCCGGTCTGGTGGACATGCGCGTCCAACTGCGCGAGCCGGGCGAGGAGCACAAGGAGACCCTGAAATCGGCGGGCGAGGCGGCGGTGGCCGGCGGCGTCACCTCCATGGTCTGCCTGCCCAACACCAATCCGGTGATCGACGAGGTCGCCACCGTGGAATTCGTAGCGCGCCGCGCCCGCAAGATCGGTCTGGCCAAGGTCTATCCCTATGCCGCCGCCACCAAGCGGGTGGAAGGCAAGGAACTGGCCGAGATGGGCATGCTGGCCGAGGCCGGCGCGCTGGGCTTCACCGACGGCCTCAGGGCCATCCGCAACGCCCAGGTAATGCGCCGGGCCCTGACCTATGCCGCCACCTTCGGCCTGCTGATCGTCCAGCATCCCGAGGAGCCTTCCCTGGCCGAGGGCGGCATGATGAACGAGGGCGAGCTGGCCACCCGCATGGGCCTGTCGGGCATTCCGGTGGCCGCCGAGGCCATCATGCTGGAACGCGACATGCGTCTGGTGGAGATCACCGGCGGGCGCTACCACGCCGCCCATGTGGCCACCCGTGAAGGCGTTGAAATCATCCGCAAGGCCAAGGCCAAGGGCCTTTCCGTCACCTGCGACACCGCGCCGCCCTATTTCGCCCTCAACGAGCTGGCGGTGAAGGATTACCGCACCTTCGCCAAGCTGTCGCCGCCGCTGCGCTCGGAAGCCGACCGCCAGGCGGTGGTCGAGGGCCTGCGGGACGGCACCATCGACGCGGTGGCCTCCGACCACTCGCCCCAGGACCAGGATTCCAAGCGGGTGCCCTTCGCCGCGGCCGAGTTCGGCGGCGTGGGCCTCGAGACCCTGTTGCCGGTGACCCTCGACCTCGCCCATAACGGCCATATGAGCCTGATCGAGGCACTGAAGCTGGTGACCTGCGCCCCGGCTTCCATCCTGGGTCTGGCCGCCGGCCGCCTCAAGGTGGGGGCGGCGGCCGATCTGGTGCTGTTCGATCCCGATCGCGGCTGGAAGGTCAACGCCAAGGCCTTCCACTCCAAGTCCAAGAACTCCCCCTTCGACGACCGCCCGGTCCAGGGCATGGTGATGCGCACCATGGTCGACGGGCGGACGGTGTACACGCATGATGCGTAAGGCCCCCGCCCCAGC
>JAVBXM010000244.1 GCA_030824585.1 Phaeospirillum sp.
ATAGGCCGGCGGCGGCGGCTTCACCACCTTGGGCTGGGGCGGCGGCGGCTCCACCTTGGGCGGTTCCGGCGGCTTGACCAACTCGGCGATCACCTTCGCCTCCAGGGGCGCCTTCATGAATTCCACGGTCTGGTGGCCGAGGCCCGTGACCAGGGCGTAGATGGCCGCCATATGCAGCGCCACCACTCCGGCCATTCCGGTCAGGCGACGGGTGGGATCGCGTCGGTTGAAGCGGTAGGTCACCGGGTTTCCCCTTTCAGCGCGCTTGCGGCTGGGATGGAGCCAAGCCGCAAGCGCAGCCGCCTTACTCCCAGCAGCAGGCCGGTGGCGCTGAGCACGAATCCCGCCGACAGCAGTGCCAGTTCCACGCCGATGCGCAATGGATCGGAGGTTCTCAGGCCCGGCAGGTCGAAGGTATGCAACCCGTTGTACAGCCAGCGTTGCAGGCGTCGTTCCGGCCCCACCACGGCGATCATGCGTCCGTCGGCGGCGTCCACATGGACCCAGGTGGCATCGCCATCGTCCAGCACGGCGCGGCGGCCGGTGTCGCTCCATGTCCGCGACACCGCGGCCAGATGCGAATGGAAATCGCCCTCGGCGATGGGGGCGAAGGACAGCAGGCCGTGCCGGGGCCAGGCGGCGGCGACGGCGCTGGCCAGGACCGTCTCGGGGAACAGGGGGGACGGCGCCGTGGCCGGCTCGTCCACCGGCACGACGGCCTGCCGGGGTTCGTCCGGCCGCCGGGCGACCAGCCAGGCGCGGCCCGCCAGGGGCGTGACCTCCAGTTCGGCGAAGGGGGCGACCCGGCCCAGATCGGCCAGGGTGACGGATGCCGCCGCCTGCGCCGGGGAAATCCCTCGAAAGGCCTGGATTTGGTGGTGATGGGGATGGGCGCTGGGGAAAATGCGGCCCCGATCCACCGCCAGCAGGCCGCTCGCCATCCAGGTCAGGGTGAACAGTCCGGCACCCAGGCCGAACAGGTGATGAAGGCGATGGTTGCCGCGAAACACGGTGACGGCGCCGCGCCCGGGAATGCGCAGCGCCTTGGAGGTGCGCCAGAGTCCCACGGCGATGCCCGTGGCGGCCAGGGCGATGCCCGTCCATGACACCCACCACAGCACGTCGGCCCACAGCGCCGAATGCTTTCGCAGGGGAACGATGTAAACCCAGTGGATGACCGACCCGACCCAGTTCCAGGCGCGGGACGCCCGATCGGTGCGCTGCGCCACCTCGCCGGTGCGGGCCGAGATATAAAGCTCGGTTCCCGCGGAATCGGCCATCTCCACCCGGTAGTAGGGGCGTCGGGCGTCATAACGCTGGTGGACGACCCACAGGTCATGGTCCAACGGCCCCTCCACCGCTCCGGCGGGATGGCCCGCGAAGGCGGCGGCCACGGAGACCGCCTCTTCCCGGTTCAGCCACGGGGCGGGCCGTCCGTCCGTCGCCCGCACCGCCATCACCGGTCCCTTCTCCGGCTCGATGAGATAGAGCGGAGCCCCCGGTCCCGCCGTCAGCCGGATGCGGGCGGGGTCGGTCGCCCCCGAGGCGGCGACGGCCTGGGCGGGGGTAAGCCCCACCGCCCCCATATCCACCGCCGGGGCGCGGGCAAGCCGGTCCGCCTGCCCCAGCCGGGGATAGGGGACGAAGATCATCACCGCCCCGCTGGCGAACCACAGGGTGAACAGCAGGCACAAGCCCACGCCCAACCAGCGGTGCCCCAGGGTCAGGATGCGGTTCAGCCGCTTCATCAGAACTTGACCGAAACCGAGCCCAGGACGGTCCGCGGCTCGCCCGGCATCACCCGGACCGTCGACAGGGCGCTGGAGTAATAGCCCTTGTCCAGCAGGTTGCTGACGTTGAGGGAGAATTTCGCCCGGTCGTCGATCTTGTAATAGGCCAGCAGGTCGACCTTGGCGTATTCGGGCAGGTAGACGGTGCTGCCGTCGGTGACCGCCCGCTTGCCCACATAGGTGACGCCGCCGCCCAGGCCCAGCCCGGCCAGTTCCCCCGCCTGGAATTCGTAGACGGAAAGCAGGGGAATGGAGTGCATGGGGATGTTCTGCAGGTTGGACCCCCGGGCGAGGAGCGGGTCTTGCAGAATTTCCGCATCCACATAGGCGTAGCCGCCGGTCACCCGCCATTCCGGCGTGATGTTGCCGGTGACGTTGAGGTCGAAGCCACGGCTGCGCACCTTGCCCGAGGTCCGGGCATAGCTGGTGTTGTCGGGATCGGTGACGGATGCGTCGTTCTTGACGATGCGGTAGATGGCGGCGGTCACCGACAAGGCGTCGTCCAGCAAGTCGGTCTTGACACCCGCTTCGAGGCCCAGGCTCTTTTCCGGCTCGATCATCTTGCCGCTGATGTCCGTGAAGGGCACGTCCGGATTCTTGTTGAACGACTTGGAGACGTTGGCGTAGGTGGAAAGCGCGGGCGTGACCTTGTACAGAATGCCCGCCCGAGGGCTGAACGCACTCCGCGACTGGTTCATCTGGATCTGCAAGTGCCTTTGCTCGTTATGCTGGTCGTAGGTGTCCCAGCGCAGCCCCAGTTGCAATTGCAGCGCCTTGGTCAGGTCGACCTGGTCCTGGACGTAGACGGCATATTTATGGGTGCTGTCGTAGGTGTTGGTGGAACCGGCGGTCAAAGCCGGCCGCGTGGCGCCATAGCTGGGCGACCAGATATTGATGGAGGTGGCGTTACCGTAGGTCAGCCGCTCGGTGGACTGGCTCAGTTCCATCTCCACGCCGCTCAACAGGGTGTGGCCGATGCCGAGCGTGGAGAAATGCCCCACCGCCTCCAGTTGGGTCGAGCCCGCGTTCCAGTAGTAGTCCCGCAAATTCGTGCGGCGGGCCAGGATCCCGGTGGTGGAATTCAGCGTCCTTGCCTCGGTGGCAAAGCCGTACAGGCTGCCGTTCTTAGCCATGAGCTGGCTGCGCAGGGTCCAATCGGCATTGAGGTCGTGCTCCAGCCGCAGCGCCCCCATCAGATTGTCCATCTTGATGCGGCCGTCATTGGTGTCGCCCAGGAAACGGTTGGTGGGCAGCGCCTTGACGTCGCCGTTGACGGCAACCACGCCGCGGTCGAAGGTCCGCTCGTCGTGCAGGTATTCCAGTTCCATGATGGCGCGGGTCTCGCCGCTGCCCTGCCACGAGATGGTGGGGGCCAGCAGGCGGCGCTGGGAGCTGACGTGGTCGCGGAAGCTCTCCTTGTCCTCGACCGCCAGGTTGAAGCGGGCCAGCACGCTCCTGTCCGCGCTTACGATGGCGTTGGCGTCGGCGGTGCCGCGATAGGCGTCGTAGGAGCCGAACTCGCCCTTGGCCTCGATGAAATTCTCGGCCAGGGGCTTCTTGGTGACGATGTTGTACATGCCGCCGGGATCGCTGCGGCCGTAGATCTGGGCCGACGGCCCCAGCAGCACCTCGACCCGCTCCACATTGGCGGCATCGGTGGAGGCATCGAAGCGCCGCGAGGCGGTGAAGCCGTTGCGGGCCGAAATGGAGGTGCGGAAGCCACGCATGATGCTGTCATAGGTGTTCAGGCCGCCGAAGGTGTTGCCCTTGGCCATGCCCGGCACATAGTCCAGCGCCTTGGCGGCGGTGGAGGCGCCCACGTCTTCCAGTACCGCCTTGGGCACCACCGTCACCGTCTGCGGCGTGTCGATCAGGGCAGTGTCGGTCTTGGTGGCGCTGGCCGAGCGCTTGGCGCGGTAGCCCTGGACCGGGCCGTCGGCGGTTTCCCGGCCGGTGGAGATCACCACCTCGGGCATTTCGGGGGCGACCTCTTCGGCCAGGGCGGCGGGGGCGCAAAGCAGGGCAAGCAAGGAGACGGAGGCGCGCAGCGGCGCGCGGTAAACGAATGCGGCAGGCATGGGAAATCCTCGAAATCCGAACGGCCCCCGAAAGGGGCGGGCAGGGTTCAGGCGGTACGAGGATGGGCCGG
>JAVBXM010000119.1 GCA_030824585.1 Phaeospirillum sp.
GGCCAGCGCCCCGTTGCCCCAGCAGGGCGGCGCGGTGCCGGCCAACGGCGCCACCCGCTCGCCGCCGCGCAGCAGCAGGGAGGCCAGGGCCAGGATCAGCAGCCGGGCGCGGGTGTGCTTGGTGGGAAGCTGGGTGTCGGAGCGCCAGTGCATGGAGGGCGAGCCGTCCAGCCACAGCCAGACGGTCTGGGACGCCGCCCATTCGGTCTCGCGCACATAGAGATGGTCGGAGCGGGCCGAGCGGCGCCAGTCGATGGAGCCGGCCCCGTCGCCCGGCTGGGCCCGGCGGTACTGCCAGAAGGCATCGCCCGAGCCGGCGCGGCGGCGGCCGTGGACGCCCTGGGCCACCGATTGCGCCACCCGCTCGGCCTCGACCAGCAGCGGCGGGAAACGGGACGCCAGTTCCTCGGCCCGCAGTTCGGCCGATCCGTTACCCCCTTGCCGTCCTGAACCCGTCGAGCCGATCATCCGGTCCTGCCGTGGGATTGAAGGAGACAAGTCCAGTCTAGTGGCATTGAAGGAGCGCGTCACCCCGGACGACGGCGGCTGTGGCGGATGCCGGAAGATTCACCACGAAGGCACGAAGGGGAGAGAAGGAACACGAAGAAGGGATAATTATCCTTCTTTTTCCTTCCCTTCCCTTCCCTTCCCTTCCCTTCGTGCCTTCGTGGTCAATGGACCTTTCCGATGGCAATGACGGGGATGAGAGCTACGAATCACCCATCTTGAGCGCGGCCAGGAAGGCGGATTGCGGAATCTCCACCTTGCCGAACTGGCGCATGCGCTTCTTGCCTTCCTTCTGCTTGTCCAACAGCTTGCGCTTGCGCGAGGCGTCGCCGCCATAGCACTTGGCGGTGACGTCCTTCCTGAGCGCGCTGATGCTCTCGCGCGCCACGATGCGCCCGCCGATGGCGGCCTGGATGGCGATCTGGAACATCTGGCGCGGAATCAGCTCCTTGAGCCGCGTGCAGATGCCGCGGCCCCGGCTTTCGGCGTTGGCGCGGTGCACCACGAAGGACAGCGCATCCACCGGCTCGGCGTTGACCAGGATCGACACCTTGACCAGATCGGACTGGGCATAGCTGTCCACTTCGTAATCGAAGCTGGCATAGCCGCGCGAGATGGACTTCAGGCGGTCGTAGAAGTCGAACACCACTTCATTGAGCGGCAGCTTGTAGACCGCCATGGCCCGCGCGCCGGCATAGGTCAGGTCGATCTGCTGGCCGCGCCGCTCGGTGCACAGCGTCAGCACGGGCCCCAGATATTCGTCGGGCACCATGATGGTGGCCTTGATCCACGGCTCCTCCATGTGGTCGATGCGGGCCGGGTCGGGCATGTCGGCGGGATTGTGCAGTTCCTCCATCTCGCCGTTGGTCTTGTGGACGCGATAGACCACGGACGGCGCGGTGGTGATGAGGTCCAGGTTGAACTCGCGCTCCAGCCGCTCCTGGATGATCTCCAGGTGCAAAAGGCCGAGGAAGCCGCAGCGGAAACCGAAGCCCAGCGCGGCCGAGGTCTCGGGCTCGTACTGGAAGCTGGCGTCGTTGAGGCGCAGCTTGGCGAGACTGTCGCGCAGGTCCTCGTAATCGGCGGCGTCGATGGGGAACAGGCCGCACCACACCACCGGCACGCTGGGCTTGAAGCCGGGCAGCGGGGTCTCGGCGGGCTTCCTGTCGTCGGTGACGGTGTCGCCCACCTTGGTGTCGGCCACCGCCTTGATGGCGGCGGTGAAGAAGCCCATCTCGCCGGGGCGCAGCTCGGTGGTCTGGACCAGCTTGGGCGTGAAATAGCCGCAGGAATCCACCTGATAGGCGGCCTCGGTGGCCATCATGCGGATCTTCTGGCCCTTCTTCAGCACGCCGTTCTTGATGCGCACCAAGATGATGACGCCCAGATAGGGGTCGTACCAGGAATCCACCAGCAGGGCCTGCAGCGGTGCGTCGGCATCGCCCTCGGGGCAGGGCAGGCGGTTGACCAGGGCTTCCAGCACGTCGCCGATGCCGATGCCGGTCTTGGCCGAGATCATCACCGCGTCCGAGGTGTCCAGGCCGATGACGTCCTCGATCTGCTGCTTGACGCGCTCGGGCTCCGCCGCCGGAAGGTCGATCTTGTTGAGCACCGGCACCACTTCGTGGCCGGCATCCAGGGCGTGATAGACATTGGCCAGCGTCTGGGCCTCGACACCTTGCGAGGCGTCGACCACCAGCAGCGAGCCCTCGCAGGCGGCCAGCGAGCGCGAGACCTCGTAGGCGAAGTCCACGTGGCCGGGGGTGTCCATCAGGTTGAGCTGATAGGTGTTGCCGTCCTTGGCCTTGTACTCCAGGCGGACGGTCTGGGCCTTGATGGTGATGCCGCGCTCGCGCTCGATATCCATGGAATCGAGCATCTGCTCCTTCATGTCGCGCGCCTCGATGGCGCCGCAGGCCTGGATCAGGCGATCGGCGAGCGTCGATTTGCCGTGGTCGATATGGGCGACGATGGAGAAATTACGGATATGGGTGAGCTTGGTCATGAACGGCGATCAACTAAAGTCGGGGCTGCCGGACCATAGTGCGCGGCGCCCGTTTTGGGAAGCTACTTGCTGTCGGTGTCGTCCAGCCAATGGGGCTCGATCACCTGGCGGGTCTTGCGGGTTTCGGCCAGTTTGCGCACATGGCCGAGATTCTTGGCCGCCACCTTGGCCGGACCCTTGGCGCCGTGGTTCTGGAACACCTCCAGGGCGGCGGCCAGCGCCTCCTCCGCCTCGGCCAGATGGCCGGCGCCGGTGGAATGGCGGTCCAGCAGGAACAGGGCCGAGCCCAGGGTGTTCTGGGTGGCCGCCCAGGCCAGGGGGCCGCGCTCGCGCGTCCTGATCTCCAGCACCGAGTGGCAGGCGTCGATGGAGCGCTTCAGCACCTCGGTATTCTTCAACTGATCGCCATAGACTTCCAGCACCTGGGCGATGTTGTGCATCACCTCGGCCCAGCGCTGCGGCGTCTCGGTGCGGGAATAGACCTGCAGCGTGGCCTGCAGCGCCTGCACCGATTCGCGCAACAGCTCGGTCTGGCCGGTCTTGAGGTCGAGGCGGTAAAGCGCCACGCCGAGCCGCACCTGGGCCGAGGCCCATTCCTGGGGCATCAGGGCGCGCGGCAGGCATTCCACCGCCTGGCGCCATTCCTTGATGGCCTCCTCGAGCAGCGGGGCCGGGTCCTTGGACCGCTCCGCCTTGGCCGACAGCACGGCGCCGATATGCTTGTGGATCAGCCCGGTCTCCCACGAGGGATCGGTGCGGGCCAGGCGCCGCTGGGCCTGGCGATAGGCGTTGATGGCCTTGTCGAACCACAGGTCGGTCTCGTCGGGCGGCACCACCATGGCGTTGATGGTGGCGATGTGGCCGAACACCATCTGGCACGAGCGCTGCTGCCCCATGGACATCTGCACCGGCGGCTTGGCGGCCAGGCTTTCCACCTGCGCGGCGGCGGCGGGCATCAGGCGGCGGATGGAATTGCGGTGGGCCTCGGTGGGCACTTCCACGGCGGCGAGGCAGGCGGCATAGAGCAGGTTGCCCGGCCCCTCGCCCAACTCGGCGGGCAGTTCGATGCGGGTGGTGGTGCCGAACGAGGCGGCGCGCTCGTCGTCGTTGCTGGCGGTGGCCAGCCGCAGGCGATAGCCGTCCTTGCCGAATTCGCCCCACACCAGCAGGTCGGCGTCGTCCTCGGCCACCGCGTGCCGGGTGTTGAGCGACGCGCCGGCCACCTGGGCCGGGTCGTCCAGGCGCTCCAACTGGTAGACGCGCGGCACCGCCTTGACCTTGAAGGCCGCCCGGGCGTTGAGGACCTGATTGAGCTGGGTGGCCGCCTGCCCGTCGGTATCGCCGGACAGCGCCGCCACCAAGATGGTGAAGGACGGCCCCTCGGCGGCGGCGGGAACCGGGACCGGCTGGACCGGCTGGGCC
>JAVBXM010000212.1 GCA_030824585.1 Phaeospirillum sp.
CCCTCCCGCCGTATCGGGGCCTCCCCAATTCCAAGGAGCAGCGACCGCCATGTCCGAACCCCAGCTCGACGTCCGCGCCATCCAGCCGCGCGACCGCCACCCGCAGATTTTCGGGACCTTCGAATCTTTGGCCGTGGGCGGCGCCTTCATCCTGGTCAATGACCACGACCCCAAGCCGCTCTATTATCACTTCAACGCCGAGCGGGCCGGCACCTTCGGTTGGGAATACCTGGAGGAAGGCCCCGAGGTCTGGCGGGTGCGCATTTCCCGGCAGGCCTGAGTCTTAAACGTTAGGGGGAAGACGCAATGAGCAACCGTCTGGGCCTGATCGCCCTTGTCCTGTGGCTGGCGACGGCCCTCGGCCTGGGTGCCCTGTTCGTCCACGGGCGGACCGAAAAGGCTCCGGACGGTCGTACCGCCGTTCTGATGAACGCGGCCGAGCGCGAAATGGTCTTTTCCGAGATGCGCGGCCTGCTGGTGGCGGTGAGGGACATCACCGCCGCCCTGGCCGAGGGCGATACCGCCAAGGTCGCCAAAACCGCCCGGGCCATGGGCATGGGCGAGGCCCACGACAAGGCGCCCGACCTGCTGCTCAAGCTGCCGCTGGAGTTCAAGCGCCTGGCCATGGGCCTGCACGGTGGCTTCGACGAGATGGCCGACGCGGCGGCCAAGGGCGAGACGGTGGCCGGCCTCAACAGCCGCCTGATCGCGCAGTTGGACCGCTGCACCACCTGTCACGCGGGTTTCAGGATCGACGTCGCGCAATAAGTGCCGTATCGTCGGCGAATGCATGCAATCGCGTTCGCCCTGATCGCCCTGGTCCTGTCGATTCCGGCCTTCGCCGCCGGGCCGCCGCCGGCCGCCGCCACTCCCACCGCGACTCCGCCGCTTCGCTGTCCCGAGGACGCCGAGGGCGGCGCCTGCGTCTGGGGCCGGGCCGAGGGCTTCGATGCCGGCGGGGTGCAGGTGCGCGGCCTGCACATCGCCCTGGCCGGCATCACCGCTCCGGGGCGCAAGGACCTGTGCGGCGCCAAATCCGCCAAGGATGAATTCGACTGCGCCCGCCCGGCCAGGAAGCGCATGGGCGAATTGCTGGCCAAGGGCGTGGCCTGCGAAATCGTCGACGTGGCCTCGGGCCAGCTTTGGGGGCGGTGCCGGGTGGCCGAGGGCGACCTTGGGCGATTGCTGGTCCAGGCCGGGCTGGCCCGCGCCGCCAAGGACGGCCCCTATGCCGAGGCGCAGAAACAGGCGGTGACCGCCAGACGCGGCCTGTGGGCCGCCGACATGGTGCTGCCCCGCGACTGGGAAACGGCGCGGCGCAAGGCCGAGGACGACGACTAGGGTTTTTCGCACTTAAGCTGAATCGGAACGTGGAAAAGCCCTTAAGCCCGAGCGGCGCTTGAGCCCTGAAAAAGATGAGTTTTCTCGTATATACCGAATCCTGGAGTGCTACTCGGCCCGCGTAGCAACCTTCTTGGACTTTTTCTCGGTCGCGGCCTCGGCGCTCTTTGTCTCGGTGCACAGGCCGATATCCACGGGCTTGCCCACGGTCTCGCCGGCCAGGGCGATCAGCTGCGGGCCGTTGGCGGCGATGGCCTTGTCGAACAGCGTGCGGTGCATCTCGCAATAGCCCTCGGTCTCATGGACGCGTACCGATTCCCGGTTGGTCAGTACCGTGTTGTAGCGGTCGAAGCCGGCGATACCCTTGCCGGTACGGGTGAAATAGCCGCGCATGACGTTGGCGTTGACGCTCATGGCGCCGCCGTGGTGGTGGATATAGCTGCCCCACTTGCCGGGCAGCGAGGGATCGTCGCCGCGGCAGTTCAGGGCCGCCACCTGCAATTGGTAGTGGAACTGGCGAAGCTGGGCCGCCTTGATCTCCTCGGGGGTGCCGCAATTGGCCCCCAGGGCGGGCATGGCGGCAAGGCCGAGAACGAGGGCAAGAGCGGCGGGGCGGAAATGCAAGGCGGCCATCCACGTCAGGAAAGGAGGGGCGCAGTGTGCTCCTCTCGCCATGCAAAGATCAACCGGCCTGTGCGCGTCGGATGAACGGCCGCAGGTGGCTGAGGAATTCCGCCGTCACCCGCGTCCACGAGAAGCGGCAGGCATGGCGGCGGCATTCGTCGGGCGGGATGGTCTGGGCGCGCAGGGCGGCGGCGCGCAGGTCCTCGTCCAGCACGCCGATCGGCGTGCCGCCCACCACGTCCAGCGGCCCGGTGACCGGGAAGGCGGCCACCGGCACTCCCGAGGCCAGGGCTTCCAGCATCACCAGTCCGAAGGTGTCGGTGCGGCTGGGAAAGACGAACACGTCGGCGGCGCGATAGGCCCGCCCCAGGTCCTGGTCGCCATGGACGATACGGAAATGGGCGTCGGGAAAGCGCTTCATCAGTTGCCCCCTTGCCGGACCGTCGCCCACCACCACCTTGGAGCCCGGCAGGTCCAGGCCCAGGAAGGCGGGCAGGTTCTTTTCCACCGCCACCCGGCCCACATACATGAAGATCGGGCGCGGCAGGTCGAGGAAGTCCTTGGGGCCGGGCCGGAAGGTCTCGGTGTCCACCCCGTGGGACCACGGCACGGCGTTGGCGAATCCCTTCTGCCGCAATTCGCGGTGCACCGAGGGCGACGGGCACAGCACCGCCGCCGCCGGGCCGTGAAACCGCCGCATCAGGGCGTAGGGCCAGGACAGCGGCACGCCGGTCCGCGCCCGGATGTATTCCGGGAACTTGGTGTGGTAGGCGGTGGTGAAGGGCAGGCGGTGCCTCAGGCACCAGGCCCGCGCCGCCCAGCCCAGCGGCCCCTCGGTGGCGATGTGGAGGGCGTCGGGGGCGAAGGCGTCCAGCATCCGCGCCACCCGGCGGCCGGGCAGCAGGGCCAGGGGAATTTCGGGATAGGACGGGCAGGGAAGGGTGGTGAAGGCCGAAGGCTCGATCACCCGCACCAGATGGCCCAGATCGCCCAGTGTGCCGGCCAGGGTGGCCAGCACCCGCACCACGCCGTTGCGCTGGGGTGTCCAGGCGTCGGTGACCAGGGCGATGCGCATGATGTCCTCCCGCTAATCTCGGGAGAAGGCCTAGGCCGCGCCGCCCCGCGGCTCAAGTGACAGGTCGGTGAATTTTAAAGGTCGGCCAGTTCCACGTCCGGCGCGGGGCCCAGGGCGGGGAACAGCTTTCCCACCATGCGGGCGAAACGTTCCGGCGCGTCGGTGGAGATCAACTGCAGGCCGCCGCCGGTACCCTTGGGGGCCTCGCGCCCCTCCAGCAGGCGGACCAGCATGGACGAGGTCGCCTCGGCGCAATCCACCAAGGTGACGCCCGGCCCGGCGAGGCGCGCCAGGGCGGGGGCCAGCAGGGGGAAATGGGTGCAGCCCAGCACCAGGCAGTCGCCGGCCTCGCTGCCGTCAAACAGCGATCCCAGGTAATGGCGGGCCACGCTGTCCACGATGGGGCCTTCGGTCAGCCCTTCCTCGGCCAGGGCGACGAACAGCGGGCAGGGAACGCAACGGACCCGGGCGCCCTGGCGGCGCTGGGCGATGGCCCGCTCGTAGGCCTCCGAGCGGCAGGTCCCCTCGGTGGCCGCCACCACGATGCGGCCGCCGGCCGAGGCGCGGGCCGCGCCGTCCGCTCCCGCCTCGACCACGCCCAGCACCGGCAGGTCGGGGAAGCGTTCGGCGATGGCGTCCAGCGCGACCGCCGAGGCGGTGTTGCAGGCCACCACCAGGGCCTTGATGCCCTTGCCGACCAGGAACTCGGCGGCCTGTACCGCATAGCGGGTCACGGTGCGCGGCGACTTGGTGCCGTAGGGCTGGCGCGCCACGTCGCCCAGGTAAAGCAGCCGTTCGTCGGGCATAGTACGCCGTATGGCTGCAGCGATAGTCAGTCCGCCCACTCCGGAGTCGAAAATTCCTACCGGGTATGTCGCAGGTATAGCATCGGGTGAGGTGAACACTGTATGCCCTTGTTGCGAAGTCATTGGAATCTTTTGACCAGGGTGGCGCATGATTAGGCGGGAAGGGGGGTGTCTCCGGATTCCATGGGAATTTCCGCCGCCGCACCCTTGGACAGCATCAGTAAATATCCTATAAACAGAGCCTGCTTCTAATCGCTTCGGCGGTTTGGTTCAACCGTCGCCCGGTGAGAAGGATACGGGTCTTGGAATTGATGGGGCAATCCAGTATCGCGGGCGGCGCGGGAGCGTGTCTGCCACCGGCACGCCCGGTGCGCTGGTCGTTGGCCCGCAAGGTGTCGCTGGCCCTGCTTTCCATCCTGCTGTCCACCCTGGTGGTGACCGCCTTCTTCGCCTACTACAAGTTCGAAAGCGTCTATTCGGCCCAGGTCCAGTCCCGCTATTCCTTCGTGGTGTTCACCATCAAGAAGAAGGTCGAGGACAGCCTCAACCTGGGCTTCGCACTGCGCCAATTGCGGCAGGTGCAGGAGATCATCGAGCGCGAGAAGTCGCGCGACCCCCAAATCCTGGCCGTCGAGGTCTACGACTACCGGGGCGAGGTGCTGTTCGATACGGATCGCGGCGCCATCGGCACCAAGGTGTCGGAATCCCTGGCCGAGGCCATCCGCAGCGGCATGCAGCAATCGTTCAGCGTGATGGACGAGGACAACCTGATCGTCGGCCTGCCCCTGGTCAACAACCTGGGCAAGGTGGAAGGCGGCGTGGTGCTGCGCTACCCCATCGCCTATGTGGAAAAGGGGGTTTCCGGCCTGCTCACCCAGTTGCTGAAAAGCATCGCCATCGCCCTGGTGGCGGCTTCGGTGGTGGCGGTGGCCGGGCTCTACGTCCTGTTCGGCGGCGTCGGGCGCAAGCTGGGCAGCATGGAAAGGGCCATGGGCGAGGTGCTGTCCGTGGGCGGGCAGGCCATCCCCGAGAACGGCGGCGATTCCTTCGAGGCGCGCTTCGCCGAGTTCGTCGCCAAGACCCGCGAGACCATCGATCACGTCAAGGACGCCACCGACGAAGTCGGCCGTCTCGACCGGCTGATGTGAGGGGGCGGCCATGATCCTCGACCGCACCCGCCCGCTGTTCATCCGCCTGCTGCTGCTGGTGGTGCTGGTCCTGGTGCCGCCGGTGGCGTGGATCGCCTATCAGGCCATGGGCGAGTTCACCCGCGGCCTGGTTCCCGAGATGGACAAGAAGGCCGAGGCCATCGGCCGCGACCTGGAACTGTCCATCGAGCGGGCGGTGGGCTATGGCATTCCGCTTGACCAGTTGCAGGGGGTCGACCAGTTCTTCGCCCCGGTCCTGGCCGCCAATCCGGAAATCCGCTATCTGGCGGTGACCGACCGGGGCGGCAAGGTGCTGTTCACCGAGGGCGCCGAACTGAATGCGCTGAACGCGATCTATGGCGGCGTCGATTTCGCCACGGACATGGAGCATTCGCGCAAGTTCGCCCTGGGCAGCTTCATCGACCTGGCGCAGCCGCTCAGCATCAAGGGCGGCCGCATCGGCCATATCCACGTGGGCATGGACCAGGATTACGTGCGCGGCCGGCTGCAGGAAATCCTGATCGATCTCGGCGTGGTCACCCTGGTGGCGCTGCTGGTGGCGGTGGAGATCCTGCTGTTCGTGGTGACCTTCAACATCACCGGCCCCATGCGGGTGGTGGGGACGGTGATGGACCGGGTGCGGCGCGGCGATTTCAGTTGCTCGGCCGGCGTCACCTCCGACGACGAGGTGGGGCGTTTCGTGCACGGCTTCAACGGCGCCATCCGGTTGGCCGACCAGTTGTTCCGCCGGCTCGAGGCCTATATGGAGGAGGTCAAGGCCGCCCACTTCGATGCCGGGGTGGTCGAGAAGGTCAAGGACATCGAATCCCGGGTCCGCTTCCTGTTCCGCTTCGCCCGCAACGGCCAGCCCGAGGTGGTCAACGAGCACCAGGCCACCGACATCCGGCTGCCGCTGTTCCTGTTCGTGTTCGCCGAGGAAATCTCGCGCTCGTTCATGCCGCTCTACATCCGCGATCTCTATGCCCCCATTCCCGGCCTGAGCCCGGAAATGGTCATGGGTCTGCCCATCGCGCTGTTCATGCTGGTGATCGCCCTGGCTTCGCCGTCGGCCGCCCTGCTGGCCAACCGGCTGGGGGCGCGCCGGGTGTTCCTGATCGGGCTGGTGCCGGCCACCATCGGCTTCGTCATGTCGGGGCTGGCCTTCACCGTCTACGACCTGATCGCCTGGCGGGTGGCGACGGCGCTGGGCTACGCCTTCATCACCATGGCCTGCCAGGGCTATATCGCCCAGGTGTCGCAGCAGCGGACCCGCGCCCAGGGCCTGGGCGTCTATGTGGGCGCCGTGCTGACCGCCAGTGTGTGCGGCACCGGTATCGGCGGCGTGCTGGCCGAACGGGTGGGCTTCCGCGTCACCTTCCTGGTGGCCGGCGTGCTGACCGTGATCACCGCCGTGCTGATCTGGCGCCTGCTGGGCAGCGCCCAGCCGGTGGCCGAGGGACCGAGCCCGCGCAAGCGCGATTTCCTGCGGCTGTTGCGCAACTGGCGCTTTTCGGCCCTGGTGGCCTTCGCCGCCATTCCCGCCAAGATCGCGCTCACCGGCTTCCTGTTCTTCCTGGTGCCGCTGACGCTGAACCGCAATCCCTCCATCGACCTGGGCGACATGGCCCGCATGATGATGGCCTATCCGGTATCGGTGGTGCTGCTGTCGCCGCTGGTGGCCCGCTTCGCCGACCGGGTGGGCTGGCGGGCCGGGCTGGTGGCGGTGGGCGGCTTGATCGGCGGCGCCGGCCTGGTTCTTCCGGCCTTCTGGGGCGAGCCCGTCCAGGCGGTGCAGGTGGCGATCCTGTTGCTGGGCATCTCGCACGGCCTGTCGGCTTCGCCGCAACTGGCGATGATTCCCGACCTGTGCTGGACCGAATGCCGCGCTATCGGCCAGACCAACGTACTGGCCTTCCTGCGTCTGGCCGAGCGTATCGGCAGCTTCGCCGGGCCGCTGCTGGCGGCGGCGCTGTTGCCGCTTTACGGCTTCGAGGGAGCCGTGGCGGCGCTGGGCTGGGTGGTGCTGGGGATGGCGGTGGTGTTCGCCCTGCTGTCCTTCGCCTATCACGCCGGCCCCCATATCGAGACGGAGTGGGGGGAATGAGACGGCTGTCCGCCCTGGCCCTGGCCCTGACCCTGATGCTGCTGCTTCTGGCCGCCGCTCCGCCCGCCGGAGCCGCCGAGCCGGCCGCCAAGCCGTTCCGCATCTACATGGCCCTGTGGCGGGGCTGGGAGGATGCGGCCCAGGGTTTCAAGGATTACTTCGCCAACCAGGGCATCCCGGTGGAGCTGATCATCCGCGACGCCGGCCAGGACAAGGCCAAGCTCAAGGAATTCGTGGCCGAGGCCAAGGCGCTGAAGGTGGATCTGGTGTTCACCTGGGGCACCACGGTCAGCGAGGAAATGCTGGGCCGCTTCGATGCCGTCGATCCGGAGCAGCACATCAGCGATATTCCCGCGGTGTTCGCCGTGGTGTCGCAGCCGGTGGGCGGCGTGGTTCCCAGCCTGTCCTCGTCCGAGCGCAACATCACCGGCACGCTGTACCTGGTGCCCATGGAGACCCAGGTCAACCTGATCCAGTCCTACCGGCCCACGAAGCGGCTGGGGATGATCTACAATCCGCTGGAGCGCAATTCCCAGGTGGCGGCCGAGCAGTTGGAAGGCATCGGCAAGGCCGTCGGCTTCGACGTGGTGGCGCTGCCGGTGGAGGTGAGCGAGGGCAAGCCGCGCGCCGCCAGCATTCCGGTCAAGGTGGCCGAGATCAAGGCGGCGCGGGTCGACTTCCTCTATATCCCGCCCGACACCTTCCTCAACATCAACCGCGACATCCTGACCCAGGCGGCGCTGGACCACGCCATCCCCACCTTCGCGGCGGCGGAGAATCCGGTGGTGACCTCCAAGGCCATGTTCGGCGGCGTGTACCGCTACTACACGGTGGGCCAGCTTACCGCCTACAAGGCCGAGCAGATCCTGGTCCGCAAGATCGCGCCGAAAGATATTCCCATCGATGCCCCCAAGCGGCTGTCGGTACTGATCAACATGCCTGTGGTGCGGCAGATCGGTCTTTTCCCCCCCATGAAGCTGATGGGGCTGGCCGAGATCATTGACCGCACCGAGGCCAAGGAGAACAAGCCTTGATCACCTCCCCGTCGCCTCTTCGCATTCTTGTCTGCACCAAGATGGACCTGGCGGGAGCCCTGATCCTCAACACCCTGCTGCCGCGCCTTGCCGGCGACACGGTGATGGTGCTGATGAGCGAGAAGACCCGTCCGGTGGAAAACACCGTGCCCGAGCTGGCGGAGATCAAGTTCTACGAGCGCGACCTGCCCACCGATATCCTGTTCCCGCTGCTGGACCGGGCCGAGGGAGCCGGCGCGCCGCTGCTGACCTTCGCCGGCCTGTCGGCCCGCTACGGCATCACCATCGAGAGCATCACCGACCTCAACGGGCCGGAGGGCGAGGCCCGCATCCGCGCCTTCGCTCCGGACCTGACCATCTCGGCGCGCTTCTCGCTGATCTTCAAGCCCAACACCTACGATATCCCGCGCCTGGGCACCTACAATGTCCATCCCGGCGCCCTGCCGCGCTATGCCGGCCTGTTCGCGCCGTTCCGCTGCATGCTGGACGGCTCGGACGCCATCGGCTGCACGCTCCACCGGGTGGACAAGGGTATCGACACCGGCCCCATCGTCGGCATCGGCTACCTGCCCATCGAGCGCAGCCGGTCGCTGCTGTGGCACGTGGTCAACACCTACCGGCCGGGCCTGGACCTGTTCCTGAACATGCTGGACGGCCTGCGCCTGGGCCGCGAGCCCGAATACGCGGCCCAGGATTTCAGCCAGCGCCAGTACGTCTCGCTGCCGGGCGCCGAGCCCTTCGCCGATTTCAGGGCCAAGGGGCTGAAGCTGTTCGAACCGGTGGAATACCTTGAAATCCTGTCGGGCTTCCTGCCGCCGGACATGGCCATGCCCAGCGTGGTGGCCAGAGCGGTGGCCAATGGGCGGGGGGATGCATGCTGCTCCGCACCCGCGTAACGCTTATCGTCACGGTCACCTATTCCCTGCTGGTGGCGGGGCTGTTCTTCGCCGGCCTGAAGAACGAGGAACTGGCCGACGAGCGCTATGTCCAGGCCACGCTGAACGGCCAGCAGATCTTCTGGGACAAGCTGGTGGAGAACACCGTGCAGCGCCTGGAGGCCGCCGCTCCGCTGCTGGCCGCCAACCAGGAGATGATCGCCGCCATCGCCCGCAAGAGCCCCAGCGAGGCGCGGGAGGCCATGGCGCCCACCGCCGCCGGACTCGGCCGGCGCGGCGTCGGGCGGGTCGAGATCGTCGGACTGGACGGCGACCTGCTCTATTCCTCCCAGGGCTCCCTTCTGGAGAATCCGCTGGTGGATGCCGGTACCGTGCGGCTGATCGCCGAGAGCGGCAAGGCGCGCACCGGTGTCACCCAGAACAGCGACAAGCAGTTCATCGCCGCCATCACCGTGCCCCTGGCCGGGCTGGACGGGGCGGTGGTCGGCGTCGCCACCATCGTCTCCGACCTGCGCCCGCCGCTGGAGGAGTTCAAGGCCTCCACCGGCTCGGACGTCTTCCTGGTGGACCGGGCCGGGCACATGACCGACGGCACCAACGACCTGTTGTGGCGGGTGTTCGAGTCCAAGATTTCCGTGCGCAAGAGCCGGCTGGAGACCTGGCGCGACGGCTCGCGCTTCTATTCCGTGGTGGTGTTCCCCCTGGCCGATGGCGAGGGAAGGGTGATCGGCGCCCTGGTCAGCGTGCGCGATTCCACCGATACCCAGGCCCGCCAGCATGAAATCCGCATGATCGCCATCGGCGCGGTGGGCGGCTTCCTGGTGCTGGTGCTGGCGGTGTTCTCCGTGTATCTGCGCCGCTCGTTCGATCCCCTGGATCAGGCCATCGCCGTGCTGAACGCCCTGTCGCGGGGCGATACCTCGGTGATGCTCGACGTGCGCCACGACAACGACGAGATCGGCCGCATCGCCAGCACGGTGGGCGTGTTCCGCGAGAACGCCATCAAGATCGACCTGCTGGAGGAGCGGCGCGAGCGCCAGCGCCGCCGCCAGGAACTGTTCATCCGGCTGCAGATGCTGCGCCTGTCCGAGATGCTGGAGCAAGATGCCCGCGAGGCGGTGCTGGACGACTTGAAGCAGATCGAGGAGCTGTCCAACCGGCCGACCATCGGGACCGAGGGCGGCGACGGCTCCAAGGGTGAGTTGGAAGTGCTGGCGGTGGCGTTCCAGACCATGTCGTCACGCATCCGCGAGCAGCACGAGCGCCTGGAATCGCTGATCGCCGAGCGTACCCGCGACGTGGAGATCCTGCGCGAAGCCCTGCGGACCCGCGACCAGTTGGCGGCCCTGCGCCAGGAACTGGATTTCGCCCGCGAACTGCAGCTGTCGTCGCTGCCCCAGGTATTCCCGCCCTTCCCGGACAGGGGCGAGTTCCAGATTCACGCCTCCATGGTTCCCGCCAAGGAGGTGGGGGGCGATTTCTACGACTTCTTCCTTATCGACCGCCACCATCTGGGCTTCGTCATCGGCGACGCCTCGGGCAAGGGCGTGCCGGCGGCCATGTTCATCGCCATCACCCGCTCGCTGGTCAAGGCGGTGGCGCCGCTGTCCAGCTCCCCGGGCGAGTGCCTGGCCTTCGTCAACACCATGCTGGCCCGCGACAACCCGCAGACCCTGTTCGCCACTACTTTCTACGGCGTGCTCGATACCCGTAGCGGCGAGGTCGGCTTTTGCAACGCCGGGCATCCGCCGCCCATGATCCTGCGCACCGACGGCTCGGTGCAGGCGATCCGCGATGTCTCGGGCGTGGCGCTGGGGGTGCTGGAGGACCTGGAATACGAGACCGGCAGCTTCCGCTTGAATCCCGGCGACGTTCTCCACCTCTATACCGACGGCGTTACCGAGGCCCAGGATTCCGTCGATGCCCTCTATGACGAGCCGCGCCTGATCGCCGAGCTGGGCAGCACCGAGGATTCCCACCCCGAGGCGGTGATCGCCGGGGTGCTGCGTTCGGTCGAAGCCTTCGTCGGCAGCGCGCCACAATTCGACGATATCACCATGTTGACCTTGCGCTTCGATCAGGCTTCCATGGACGCGGATGCGCCCCAGGAAGCCCGGCCGCGGTTGATGCTGACCGGCTTCCCGGCGACGGGAGGGAACGACATGGACGGCAGGGTCACGCCCGTGCCCGCGCAGGATTCTGCGGCGGCCCCCGCTCCGGCGGCGGCCGCTCCCGCCCCCGTGGACATGGAGCCCGACCGGGTGGCCATGGTCATCGCCAACGATGTCGCCGAATTGGAACGGCTGGCCGAACTGGTGGATGTCTTCGTCGAGAAGCACAGCCTGCCGGAGAAGCTGGCCTTCAACCTGAACGTCTGTCTGGACGAATTGATCACCAATATTATCTCGTACGGATACGATGACGAGGATGCTCATGAAATCCAGGTGGAGTTCGTCTACGATGGCCGCGAATTCGTGACCCGCATCATTGACGACGCCAAGGAGTACAATCCCTTTACCGAGGCGCCGATCCCCGATCTCGATCTGGACGTCGAGGATCGGCCGATCGGCGGCCTGGGGGTGTTCCTGGTGAAGGAATTCATGGATGGAACCGAGTACGCGCATGAGGTTGGGCGCAACACCACCACGCTGCGCAAGACGATTTCGACATAGGAGAGTTTGGGCTGATGGAAATTCGTGAAGAACAGGCTGGCGATGCCACCGTACTTGTCCCCCTTGCCCGGGTGGACAGTTCGACCGCCAAGGCCTTCGAGGCCCGTGTCCTGGCGGTGGTCAACGCCGGCGCGCCGAAGATTCTGATCGATTTCGGGGAACTGGACTACATCTCCAGCGCCGGGCTGCGCGTGGTGCTGGTGGGAGCCAAGATGACGCGCGGCACGCGCAAGTTCGCCCTGTGCTCCATGAAGCCCCATATCCGCGAGGTCTTCGACGTCTCGGGCTTCGCCAAGATCCTGTCCATCTACGCCGACCGGACCGCCGCCCTCGCCGCATTGTAGGGGAGGGGGCGCCCTGCGGGGATTGCGATGCCGGACCTGTATCGGGGTGGCTGGCATGTGGTCCCCGTCTGCGCTACCATAAGTGCTCGCCCCTAACCGGTTCGCCCGGATAAGAACCGGCCAGGGCCGAGGGCTGGTGGTCGAGGAGGGCCGAGATAATGAACGATCCCTACAAGAACATGATCGAGATGCAGCAGGCCATGCTGGAAGGCTGGATGAACTCCGCCAACCAGATGATGCAGTACTGGAAGCATCTGATGGATCTGCAGCAGCGTCTGATGCAGCACGCCACCTTCGGCCGCGACCATGTGGAGATCGACGACGGGCCGTCCTTCACGGGCAAATACGGCAAACGCCGCTTCGACATCGATCCCGAACGGGACGTGTAGCCAAAAGCCCCAAGGCCCCCGCCGCGGGGCTTTTTCTTTGGGATGGCCTCAGTCGTCGCCCATGCCGCGGCGCGAGATGGGGATGTCGCGGTGGATATAGGCGCTCATCACCAGTCCCCAGCCCAGCAGCAGCGACAGCATGGCGGTACCGCCATAGGAGATCAGCGGCAGCGGCACGCCGACCACCGGCACCAATCCCATCACCATGGCGGTGTTGATGAAGAAATAGAGGAAGAAGGTGGTGGCGATGCCGTGGGCGACCAGCCGGCCGAACTGGGAGCGGCAGCGGATGGCGATGGCGTAGCCGTAGGCCAGCAGCAGGGCATAGAGGCCGAGCAGCACCAGGCCGCCCATCATGCCCCATTCCTCGGCGAACATGGTGAAGATGAAGTCGGTCTGTTTTTCCGGCAGGAAGTTGAGGCGGCTTTGCGTCCCCATCATGTAGCCCTTGCCGAACACCCCGCCCGAGCCCAGCGCGATCTTGGACTGGGTGATGTGGTAGCCGGCGCCCAGGGGATCGTCCTCGGGGTTGAGGAAGATCAGCACGCGCTTCTTTTGATACTCGCGCAGGAACTGCCAGGCGACCGGGACGGCGGCCATGCTGCCGACCACCACCACCGCGAATTTCCACAGGCGCACGCCGGCCATGAAGAACAGGGCGCCGGACGACATCACCAGCATCATGGCGGTGCCCAGGTCGGGCTGCTTCAGCACCAGGACGGCCGGGGCGAACACCATGATCAGCGGTGGGATGAGGAATAGCGGCCGGCCGATTTCCTGCTGGCCGGCGCCGTGGAAATAGCGGGCGAGGGACAGGATCAGGGCGATCTTCATGATCTCGGAGGGCTGCAACTGGATGAAGCCCAGATCGATCCAGCGCTGGGCGCCCATGCCGATGGTGCCCTTCAACTCCACCAGCACCAGCAGTACGAAGGCGATGGCGTAGAAGGTGTAGGCGTGGCGCATCCAGAAGCGCAGGTCGATCATGGCCACGGCGATCATCAGGCTGATGCCGACGGCGAAGCGGACCATCTGCTTGTAGGCCCATGGCTCCATGGAGCCCTGGGCCGCCGAGTACAGCGTGGCGAAGCCCACCGAGGCGATGGCGCCCAGCACGGCGATCAGCGACCAGTTGATCTGCCAGATCTTGTCGCGCATGGACATTTCGGTGCGGTTGAGGCGCGACGGCGTGCGCGGCAGCGGCCTGAGCATCAGAATCTCCTCAGGTCGGGGGCGATGGAATCGCCGCCGGAATCCGCGGCCACCCGGGCCATGTCGCGCTTTTGCACCTCGATCATGATGTCTCTGGCGATGGGAGCGGCCACCGCCGAGCCGCCGCCGCCGTGCTCGACGATCACGGCGATGGAATAGCGGGGATTCTCCTCCGGCGCATAGGCCACGAACAGGGCGTGGTCGCGCTCCTTCCACGGCAGCTGGTCGTTCTTCTTCACCCCGGTCTCGCGCTCGCGCATGGTGATGCGCCGCACCTGGGCCGAGCCGGTCTTGCCCGATAGCCACATGCCTTCCTGGCTGATACGGGCCTTGTAGGCGGTGCCGCCGGGTTCGTTGGACACCGCGAACATGCCCTTGCGCACCAAGGCCAGGGACTGGCGCGATACGTCCATGCTGGGCCACGAGGGGCTGGCGCGGCTCCTGGCCGTCTTCTCGCTGATCTGGTCGCGGGCCACATGGGGCACCACCGCATAGCCGCCATTGGCGATGCGCGCCGTCATGGTGGCCAATTGCATGGCGGTGGCGGTGACATAGCCCTGGCCGATGGCGTTGATCAGGGTCTCGCCCGGGTGCCAGGGCTGCTTGAGAACCGCCTTCTTCCACGCCTTGTTGGGAATGATGCCCGACTTCTCGCCCGGCAGGTCGATGCCGGTGGGAGCGCCCAGGCTGAACTTCTTGGCCATCTCGGCGATCTTCTCGTAGCCGACGCGCCGCGCCACCTCGTAGAAGTAGACGTCGCAGGAATTCTTGATGCCGTTGACCAGGTCCTGCGCCCCGTGGCCTTCCTTCTTCCAGCAGTGGAACTTGATGGAGCCCAGTTGGGTGTGGCCCGAGCAGAACACCCGCATCTCCGGCGTGATGTCGCGGGCCTCCAGCGCCGCCAGGGCGGTCAGCATCTTGAAGGTGGAGCCGGGCGCGAAGGTGCCGCCGATGGCCTTGTTGGTCAGCGGCGAGCGGGGATTGGTGGACAGGTCCTTCCATTCCTCGTTGGACAGGCCGCGATTGAAGGAATTGGGGTCGAAGGACGGGGTCGAGGCCATGACCAGCACATCGCCGGTATGGATGTCCATCACCACCACGGCGGCGCTTTCATCGCCCAGGCGCTGGGCGGCGTATTCCTGCAGCTTCATGTCGAGCGTCAGGTTGAGGTCGAGGCCGGGCTCGCCCTCCTTGCGCTCCAGTTCGCGGATGACGCGGCCCACCGAGTTGACCTCCTGGGTCGAGGTGCCGTGGCGGCCGCGCAGCGCCATGTCGTAGATGCGCTCCACTCCGCCCTTGCCGATGCGAAAGCCCGGCAATTCCTCCAGCGGGTCGCCGGTCAGCTCGTTCTCCGATACCGCCGAGACATAGCCCAGGATGTGGGCGCCCAGGGACTCCAGCGGGTAGTAGCGGCTTTGGCCCACGTCGATGACCACGCCGGGCAGGTCGGCGGCGTTGACCTCGACGCGCGCCACCTCCTCCCAGGTCAGGTTCTCGCGCACGCTCAAGGGCACGAAGCTGCGCCGCCGCCGCACTTCCTTGTGGATGCGGGCGCGGTCGCCGTCGCCGATGGTGATGATCTTGGTCAGCGCGTCCAGGGTGTAGTCGAGCGACGGCGTCTGCTCGGGCACCACCATGACGCGGTAATTGTGCTGGTTGACCGCCATGGCGATGCCGTTGCGGTCGAGGATCAGGCCGCGCGGCGGGGCCAGCAGGCGGGTGCTGATGCGGTTGTCCTCGGCCTGGACGGCGTACTTGTCCGCCTCCATGACCTGCAGGTAGTACATGCGCGCCGCCAGCGCCCCCATCAGGGTCGCCTTGCCGCCGGCCAGCATCATGGCCCGGCGGGAGAACAGCTTGGAACGGTCGTTGTCGTGGTACATGCCGTCGTCCTCCTACACGTCGCGCAGGAAGGCGAGTTGCGTCCGGGCCAGGGTCCAGGTCAGCAGCGGGAACAGGGCCAGGGTCATCAGGTACTCGAACGCCACCGGGGCGATGTCGAGCGGCCGGCCCTTGATGAACGACAGCAGCAGCCAGGCCATGCCGATGGCACCGGCGGTCAGCAGGCTGAAAGCCCACCAGGTGACGGCGAACGACTTGCCCAGGAAGAACTTGCGCTGCGAGGCGGCGGTGCCTTGCACCAGCAGCAGCACCAGGGCGTTCACCCCCAGCGGCGTGCCGGCGACGATGTCGTAGAGCAGGCCGATGACGAAGGCCAGCCAGGCGGGCAGCAGGTCGGGCCGGTAGATGGCCCAGTAATAGACCCCCATCAGCGGCAGCATGGGGGCGATGCCGGAAAAGCCGGGGATATGGGTGGGAATGGCGGTCAGCAGCAGCAGAAAGACGGTGATGCCGAACGGGACCAGATGGCGGACCCAGGTGTCCATCTTCACCCAGACGGAGGGTTTCACTCCTCTTTCCCCCGGCGGCGCCGCTCCGGCGGTGGCGGGCGCTCGAACGGCAGGATGCCGCCCAGGCCGAAATCGACGATGGACACGAATTCCAGCCGGTGACGCTGGACGAAGGGCTCGACCCGGATGATGCCGTCGGTGACCGACGACACCACGCCCACCGGAATGCCCGGCGGGAAGGCCCCGCCCGAGGCGGCGGTGACCACCCGGTCGCCCACCGAGATGGTCGGGCTGCCGGTGATGTAGTTCAGGCGCGGCCGCTGGCTGTTGTCGCCGGTCAGGATGGCCCGGGTGCGGGTGGCCTCCAGCATCACGGGCGTGCGGGCGTTGATGTCGGTGATCAGCAGCAGGCGCGACGAGCGCGCTCCCACCTCGGCCACGTGGCCGGCCAGCGCCTCGCCGGTCAGCACCGCCTGGCCCTTGCGCACCCCGTCCTTGGCGCCGGCGCCCAGCAGCATGCTCTGGCCGAAGGCCGAACCCATGTCGCCGATCACCCGGGCGGTGACGAAGGCGGGGTCGGGGTCGGGGATGTAGTTCAACTGGTCGTGCAGGACGGTGTTCTCGGCCTCCAGGCGCCGGGCCACCGTCTGCCAGTGCATCAGCTTGGCGTTCTCTTCCTTGAGCCGGGCGTTCTCGGTCCGCAGGTTGGCCAGTTCGTGGAAGTTCTCGGTGACCTGGGCGATGGTGGCGGCGGGGCGCGCCATGGCGTCCAGGATAGGCGCGATGGCATCGGCGACCAGGGCGCGGGTGCGCTCGATCAGCACGATATCGGCCTTGCCGAGAATCATCAGGGCGACCGAAGCGACGATCAGGGATAGAAAAGCGAAGCGCTGGACCAGCAGCCTTAACGTCGCGAGCCGACCTGCCGCACCCGACTGCTTCACCTAACCCCTCCGTTCCGCCATTCTCCCCCGGCACAATGGGGAAGGCATCGGGTCGATACTACTATATCTAGTGCCCGTAAAACCACTAATTACGGCGGCCCGGACTTAAGATTCCCAGGGGATTCAATGCCCATCCTCCCGACCATGGTCGGGAGGATGAAGGGCGCCTAGTACATGCTGGTCAGCACGTTCTTCAGCTTGGGCATTTCTTCCAGGGCACGGCCGGTGCCCAGGGCGACGCAGGACAGCGGATCGTCGGCGATGGACACCGGCAGGCCGGTGGCGTGGCGCAGCACGTAGTCCAGGTTGGACAGCAGGGCGCCGCCGCCGGTCAGCACGATGCCCTTGTCGACGATGTCGGCGGCCAGTTCGGGGGCGGTGTGCTCCAGGGCGACCTTGACCGCCTCGATGATGGCGCCCACCGGTTCGGCCAGGCTTTCGGCGATCTGGCGCTCGGAGATGATCAGTTCCTTGGGCACGCCGTTCATCAGGTCGCGGCCCTTGATCTCCATGGTGCGGCCCTCGCCGTCCTCGGGCGGGCAGGCGGAGCCGATTTCCTTCTTGATGCGCTCGGCCGAGCCTTCGCCCACCAGAAGGTTATGGTTGCGGCGGATATAGGCGATGATCGCCTCGTCCATCTTGTCGCCGCCGACGCGCACCGAGCGGGAATAGACGATGCCGCCCAGCGAAAGGACCGCCACCTCGGTGGTGCCGCCGCCGATGTCGACCACCATGGAGCCGGTGGGCTCGGTGACCGGCAGGCCGGCGCCGATGGCCGCCGCCATGGGTTCCTCGATCAGGAAGACGCGCCGGGCGCCGGCGCTTTCCGCCGATTCCTGGATGGCGCGGCGCTCGACGGCGGTGGAGCCCGACGGCACGCAGACGATGACCAGCGGGCTGGCGAACGAGCGGCGGTTGTGCACCTTGCGGATGAAGTGCTTGATCATCTCTTCCGCCACTTCGAAGTCGGCGATGACGCCGTCGCGCAGGGGGCGGATGGCCTGGATGTAGCCCGGCGTGCGGCCCAGCATCATCTTGGCCTCGTCACCGACGGCCAGGACCTTTTTCTTGCCCTTTTCCTCGGCGATGGCGACCACCGACGGTTCGTTGAGGACGATACCGCGACCCTTGACGTAGACCAGCGTATTGGCGGTCCCGAGATCGATCGCCATGTCGGCGGACATCCAACCCGTCAGCTTAGAAAACATAATCCCTCGCTCACCTTCAGATCGCGTCAGCAGAGTCGACCCGCCAGGGAATACCGGCGAATCCAACTCCTCTTAAAAATCCCGATGCCGGCGTGCTATATCACGCCCCGGTCGCATCGGGGGCCGTTTTTTGTCTTTTGACCAAAAGTTTGTTCAGCGCGTTGACATAGGCCCGCGCCGACGCCACCAGGGTGTCGGTCTCGGCGCCCTGGCCGTTGACGCTCTTGCCGTCCTCTTCCAGCCGGACGGTGACCTCGGCCTGGGCATCGGTGCCCTGGGTTACCGCGCTCACCTGATAGAGCTGCAGCTTGGCCTCGTGGGGGAACAGCGCCTTGATGGCGTTGAAGGTGGCATCCACCGGGCCGTCGCCGGTGGCGCGCACGCTCTTGACCTGACCGTCGACGGACAGCTCCAATTCGGCCGAGGGCGGCTGGTGCTTGGTGCCGCACAGCACCTCCAGCGAGACCAGCTTCACCCGGTCGTTGCCGCGCACCACCGCGTCGTCCACCAGGGCGACGATGTCCTCGTCGAACACGTCCTTCTTGCGGTCGGCCAGATCCTTGAAGCGGTTGAAGGCATCCTCCACCGCGTTGTCGCCCAGGTCGTAGCCCAGCTCCTTCAGCTTGGCCTTGAAGGCGGCGCGGCCGGAATGCTTGCCCATCACCAGGCTCGAGCGGTGCAGGCCCACGGATTCCGGGGTCATGATCTCGTAGGTCTGGGCGTGCTTGAGGACGCCGTCCTGATGGATGCCCGATTCGTGGGCGAAGGCGTTCTTGCCGACGATGGCCTTGTTGGGCTGCACCACGAAGCCGGTGATGGTCGAGACCAGCCGCGAGGCGCGGGTGATGTTCTCGGTCTTGATGCCGGTCTTGTAGGGCATCCGGTCGGGCCGGGTGCGCAGCGCCATGACGATCTCTTCCATGGCGGCGTTGCCGGCGCGCTCGCCCAGGCCGTTGATGGTGCACTCGATCTGCCGCGCGCCCTTGCCCACCGCGGCCAGTGAATTGGCGACGGCCAGACCCAGGTCGTTGTGGCAATGCACCGAGATGACGGCCTTGTCGATATTGGGCACCCGGTTGAACAGCATCTCGATCAGGGCGGCGTATTCGTCGGGGACGGCGTAGCCCACGGTATCGGGGATGTTGATGGTCCGCGCGCCGGATTTGATGGCGGCCTCGACGCAGCGGCACAGGAAGTCGTGCTCGGTGCGCGAGCCGTCCTCGGCCGACCATTCCACGTCGTCGGTCAGCGAGCGGGCATAGGCCACCGAATCGGCCACCTTCTCCAGCACCTTTTCCGGCTCCATCTGCAGCTTGTACTTCATGTGCAGGGGGCTGGTGGACAAGAAGGTGTGGATCCGGCCGCGCGCCGCCGGCCGGATGGCCTCGGCGCAGCGCTCGATATCGCCCTTGGTGGCGCGGGCCAGGCCGCAGATCACCGAGTTCTTCACCGCCTTGGCCACCGCCTCGACGGCTTCGAAATCGCCGTTGGAGGCGATGGGGAAACCGGCCTCGATGATGTCGACGCCCATCTCCTCGAGCACCAGCGCGATGCGGACCTTCTCCTCCAGGTTCATGGAGGCGCCGGGCGATTGCTCGCCGTCACGCAGCGTGGTGTCGAAGATGATGACGCGGTTCTGGTCCATGCACTCGCTCTTGAACTTAATGGGCGCGAAGAAGATGCGCGAACGAAAGAGAGGCGAGCGCGGCCCGCCGGAAGCGGCCGGTGAAACATTGTCGTGAAACCCGTTTCACCGCGCCTATAGGAAGGCCATTTCGCGGCGCAATGTCAACATAGATCGTGTGTCGGAATGGCGCGGAGCGCCGAGGATTCCACCCACCGTTCCCACCCGGCCGCCCCTTGGCGAGGGCGGCGAGTCCCCGAACCTGGGATTCATTCCAGCAAGGCGGTTAGCGCCCTGACGCGGAAGGTGAAAATTGTGTGCGCTCCCTCACAGTTTATACCCGACAAAAACACTATGCTGTATTCGGGATGGATGTTGTGCGTAAGGGTTTGGAGCCTTGAAGTGATGCGTACCGCCTCGACTCAGTCCACGGCCGCCCAAAGGGCGCGGCAAGCCCTTAACCAGACCCTGGCGGGGCCGGTGATGGCCAAGCTGGTGGGCATGGTTCCCGACCTGGCCTGGGTGCCGCGCGGCCGGGAACTGGAGACGGCGCTGCGCGACTGCGACCTGCTGCACCGCTGCTTCGTCGCCTTCCGCACCCACCGGGCCAGCTTCCGCCCCCTGCTGGTGGACGGCAAGGGCCGCCCGGTGGGCAACGACAACACGCCGCTGAACTGCGGCCGCACCGTCAACCAGGTGATCGCCATGATCGTCCGCTCGGCGGCAAAGCGGCACTTCCGCGCCCGTCTGGACGGCTTTCCGCCCGGCCGGGCCGAGCGGCTGCACCGGCGCCGGGAGGTGGGATGGGGTGGCATGCTGACCTGGATGAACGGGCGGGTGGAGGAAAGCCGGAGCCGCCGGAGCCGCTCGACCGGCGACCAGCTCTACGATGCCATCCGCCGCTACCTGCTGCACGACTGGCAGGTGCCGATCATTCCGCAATATGCCCGCATGACCCCGCCCGAGGTCCTGGCGCTGGGCTCGCGCATCCTCGACTTCCGCGACGCCGATGAATTGTCGGCCTGGCTGGACGGCGCCGCCGACCAGCGCCGGATGCCCACCGAGTGGGTGGTCGAGCCGATCCCCCTGTCGTCCGAGCCGGAACCGGAACCGGAGCTGGTGGCCGAGGCCCCCGCGCCAGCGGCCGGGCCGGTCCAGGGCGCCGCGACCCTGCCCGGCGCCCCCCTGGTGGGCGAGGGGCGGCCCCGCCTCGGCGACGTGCTGTCGGCTGACGGCCGGCTGATCCGCATGGAGACGGTGGTGCCGTTGCTTACCACCCCGGCCATCAAGGCCGCCCTGGGCTCGCCGGGGCGCGAGGAACTGCGCCGCGCCGCCCGATCCCTGGCCGTTACCGGGGCGAACACCGTGCGCCGCCTGACGGTGGATTTCGGCCTCGACCCCGAGCAGATGACCGCCATGCTGGCCAAGTCGGCCCTGCTGCTGCCTCCCGGCGTCTACGAGCGCCTGTTCGGCCGCAAGGGCGAACTGGTGCTGATCCTGGCGCTGATCGGCCGGGCCCGGGCCGCCGGCCTGGATGCCGAGGCCTCTCCCGCCGCCTTCGCCGCCTTCATGGACGATCTGTTCGGCCGCTTTGCAAAGTGAGCAGGTCGTAAAGCGGCGCCATCCGGCCCAGGCGGGCCACCAGTTCGCCGGCAAGGTCCGGCGAGAAGAACAGCGGGTCCATGGGCCGTTCGCGGGCGAGGTAAACGTTCTTCATGCCGAACCAGGCATGCAGCGAGGCGGGCAGGGCGGCGTCCATTCCCTTGGGCAGGCGCGAACGGCGATAGGTTTCCCCGGCAAGGGCGAAACCCGCCTCCTCGGCGACCGCCGCGGCATCGGCGAAGGCGGTGGGCCGGGCTACCATGGCGGTGCGTAATTCGGCCATGGTGGCGGGGCTGGCGGCGTAGAAGCCCAGCCCGAAGCGGTAGCCGCCCGGCGCGAAGGCCAGGAAGAAGGCCGGACGGTTCTGCCACCCTTCGCCGGCCCGGCGGAAGCTCATCCACTGCTTGATGCGATAGGGCGACTTGTCGCGGGAGAAACGGGTGTCGCGGCGAATGCGCGACACCGCTCCGCCCATGGGGCTGGCATCGAAGCCGGGATCGATTTCCAGCATGGCCGGCGTCATGGCCACGAACAGCTGGCGCAGCGGCGTCTGGATCAGGTCGCGGTATTCGTCCTTGCGGGCGTTGAACCACGCGGTCTCGTTGTTGGCGGCCAGTTCGGCCAGGAAGGCGGGGGCCTGGGGCGAAAAACCGGTAAACGCGGTCATGGAAAGGACTCCTGGCGCGCAGGACGCAAAAGGCCCCGGCGGTTTCCCGTCGGGGCCTTCTCGAACGTGAAGGGACGGGACCTTAGTTCTTGGCCTTGTCCACCAGCTTGTTCTTGGCGATCCAGGGCATCATGGCGCGCAGCTTCTCGCCGATGACCTCGATGCCGTGCTCGGCCTGGATGCGGCGGGTCGCCTTGAAGGACGGCTGGCCGGCCTTGCACTCGAGCATCCAGTCGCGGACGAAACGGCCGGCCTGGATGTCTTCCAGGACACGCTTCATCTCGGCCTTGGTCTCTTCGGTGATGATGCGCGGGCCGGTGACGTAGTCGCCGTATTCCGCGGTGTTGGAGATGGAGTAGCGCATGTTGGCGATGCCGCCCTCATAGATGAGGTCGACGATCAGCTTCACCTCGTGCAGGCACTCGAAATAGGCCATCTCGGGGGCGTAGCCCGCCTCGACCAGGGTCTCGAAGCCGTACTGGATCAGCTTGGTCAGGCCGCCGCACAGCACCACCTGCTCGCCGAACAGGTCGGTCTCGCATTCCTCGCGGAAGCTGGTCTCGATGATGCCCGAACGGCCGCCGCCGATGGCGGAAGCGTAGGACAGCGCGATTTCCAGCGCATTGCCCGAGGCGTTCTGGGCCACCGCCACCAGGCAAGGCACGCCGCCGCCCTTGAGGTATTCACCGCGCACGGTGTGGCCGGGGCCCTTGGGGGCGACCATGAACACGTCCAGGTCGGCTCTCGCCTCGATCAGCTTGAAGTGGATGTTCAGGCCGTGGGCGAAGACCAGGGCGGCGCCCTGCTTCATGTTGGCGGCCAGGTCGTTGGTGTACAGGTCGGCCTGCAGTTCGTCAGGGGTGAGGATCATCACCACGTCGCCCCACTTGGCGGCGTCGGCCGGGGTCATGACCTTCAGGCCCTCGCCTTCGGCCTTCTTGGCGGTCGCCGAGCCGGCGCGCAGCGCCACGGCGACGTCCTTGATGCCGGAATCGCGCAGGTTCAGGGCGTGGGCATGGCCCTGCGAGCCGTAGCCGACGACCACGACCTTCTTGCCCTTGATCAGATTAACGTCGGCATCCCGATCGTAATAGACGCGCATGGTTTTTCCTTTCGACAGGCGGAGACGGCTCCGCGCAGAAATCTGGGCGGCTTTCTAAATCGGATTCGGTCCGCGTGCAATGGCGACGACGCCGGTGCGCGAAACATCCGTCAGTCCCAGGGGCTCCATCAGCTTGATGAAGGCGTCCACCTTGTCGGTGGCGCCCACCACTTCGAAGACGAAGCTTTCGTTGGTGGAATCGATGGCGCGGGCCCGGAAGATGTCGGCGATGCGCAAGCTTTCCACCCGCTTGTCGCCGGTGCCCACCACCTTGACCAGGGCCAGCTCGCGCGACACGTGGGGCCCCTCGATGGTCAGGTCGTGCACCTTGTGCACCGGCACCAGACGGCGCAACTGGTTCTTGATCTGCTCGATGATCATGGCGGTGCCGCTGGTCACGATGGTGATGCGCGACAGCTTTTCGCCGGCATCCACCTCGGCCACGGTCAGGCTTTCGATGTTGTAGCCGCGGCCGGAGAACAGGCCGATGACCCGGGCCAGCACGCCGGATTCGTTGTCCACCAGGACGGCGATGGTGTGGCGGTTGACTTCTTGGATGGCGTTGGTCACTTGCATTCCCCCCTTACACCAGAACCATGCCGTCTTGCTCCGAGCCCGGCTTGTCGCGGCCCTTGTCCTCCGGCCCCAGCACCATCTCGTTATGGGCCATGCCGGGCATGATCATGGGGAACACGTTCTCGGACGCGTCGGTACGCAGCTCCAGGATCACCGGGCGGTCGACGGCGATCATCTCCTTGATGGCCTCGTCCACCTCGCCGGGCTTCTCGGCGCGCAGGCCGACGGCGCCGAACGCGTCGGCCAGCTTGACGAAGTCCGGATGGTGGATCATGTGGCTTTCGGAATAGCGGCCGCCATGGATCAGTTCCTGCCACTGGCGGACCATGCCGAGATACTGGTTGTTGAGGATGACGATCTTCACCGGCAGGCGGTGCTGCACCAGGGTGGCCATCTCCTGGATGTTCATCTGGATGGAGGCTTCGCCGGCGATGTTGATGACCAGCGCTTCGGGGTGGGCCATCTGCACGCCCATGGCGCTGGGCAGGCCATAGCCCATGGTGCCCAACCCGCCCGAGGTCAGCCAGTGGTGCGGCAGGTCGAACTTCAGGTGCTGGGCCGCCCACATCTGGTGCTGGCCCACCTCGGTGCAGAAATAGGGATTGCGGTGCCGGGTCAGCTCGTACAGGCGCTGCACGGCGTATTGCGGCTTGATGATCTTGTTGGAGTTCTCGAAGGACAGGCAGTTGGTGGCCCGCCACTGGTCGATCTTGGCCCACCAGGCCTTCAGCGCCTTCTCATCGACGCGGCACTGCTTGGCCTTCCACACCTTGATCATGTCTTCCAGCACGTGGGCGCAATCGCCGACGATGGGCAGGTCGACCGCCACGTTCTTGTTGATGGAGCTGGGGTCGATGTCCACGTGGATCTTCTTGGACTTGGGGCTAAAGCCGTCCAGCTTGCCGGTGACGCGGTCGTCGAAGCGGGCGCCGATGTTGATCATCAGGTCGCAATCGTGCATGGCCATGTTGGCCTCGACCGTGCCGTGCATGCCCAGCATGCCCAGGAACAGCGGGTCGGAGCCGGGAATGGCGCCCAGGCCCATCAGGGTCAGGGTGCAGGGATAGCCGGTCATGCGCACGAACTGGGTCATCAACTGGCAGGCCGCCGGGCCGGAATTGACCACGCCGCCGCCCACGTAGAAGATCGGCCGCTTGGCGTGGGCGATCATCTCGACCGCCTTCTCGATGGCCTTGAGGTCGCCCTTGACCTGGGGCTTGTACTTGGACTTCACCTTGGACGGCGGCTGGTACTCGCCCTTGGCCTGGACCACGTCCTTGGGCAGGTCGACCAGCACCGGGCCGGGGCGGCCCGAGCGCGCCACGTGGAAGGCCTCGTGCACGGTCTTGGCCAGGTCGTTGACGTCCTTGACCAGGTAATTGTGCTTGGTGCACGGCCGGGTGATGCCGGTGATGTCGGCTTCCTGGAAGGCGTCGTTGCCGATCAGGTGGGTGGGCACCTGCCCGGTGAGACAGACCAGCGGCACGGAATCGCACAGCGCGTCGGCCAGGCCGGTCACCGCGTTGGTGGCGCCGGGGCCCGAGGTCACCAGCACGCAGCCGACCTTGCCGGTGGAGCGGGCATAGCCCTCGGCGGCATGCACGGCGGCCTGCTCGTGGCGGACCAGCACGTGACGCAGGCGGTTCTGCTTGAACAGCTCGTCATAGATGGGCAGTACGGCGCCGCCGGGATACCCGAAAATGACCTCTACGCCCTGGTCGACCAGGGCCTTGAGGAGGATTTCCGCTCCGGTCAACGTATCGTGATGCACCATCTCAGCACCTTGTCTCTATGTCGTTGTCGCCTGCCGGATAGGCAGGCAAGCGCGCTGCTGCACTGCGGCGCGGGCGGACAACCTAGCGGCATGTCCTCATGCGGTCAAGAGGTGTTGGCGAATTTTCAGAAAGATTGTGGCTATTAAACTTTCCGAAAGTTGCTCCGAGACGGCGATCGACGCATCGATCTGGTGGCGAAACCACGTTGCCTGGCGCTTGGCATAGTTGCGGGTGGCCTGTTGCGCGGCGGCGACGGCGGATTCCAGGTCAAGCTCTCCCGCCAGATGCCGGGCCAGTTCCCGCCGGCCGAGGGCCTTGCCGATGGGCAGGTCGGGGGCGAGGCGCAGCGGCTCGAAGGCCCGCACCTCGTCCAAGGCGCCCGCCGCCATCATGACGCGGAAACGGGCATCGCATTGGGCATAGAGGCGGGGCCGGGCGGGGGCGAGGACCAGGGTGAGCCAGCGGGCGGCCACCGCCCCTTCCCGCGGCTCGGCCTGCCATTCGGCCAGGGACCTGCCGGTGGCCTCCAACACCTCCCAGGCCCGGCTCAGGCGCTGGGAATTGCCGGGATCGAGGCGTTCGGCCATCTCCGGGTCGCGCTTGGCCAGCAGGTTGTGGAAGGCCTGGTTGCCCATCTCGGCGAGGCGCGCCCTGGCTTGCGCGCGGATGGCGTCGGGGATCTCGGGAACCGGCGAGATGCCCTCCATCGCGGTCCGGAGATAAAGCCCGGTGCCGCCGGTCAGGACCGGCAGCTTTCCCGCCGCCCAGGCCGCGTCCATCTCCGCCGCCGCCAGATCGCGCCAGCGCGCCGCCGAGCAGATTTCCGACGGCGGCAAGATGCCGTAAAGGCGGTGCGGTGCCTGCGCCATATCCGCCGGACCCGGCCGGGCGGTAAGCAGCGGCAGGGCGTCGTAGACCTGCATGGAATCGGCGTTGATCACCACGCCGTCGAACTCGCGGGCGATGGTAAGGGCAAGGCCCGACTTGCCCGACGCGGTGGGGCCGGCGATGACAATTGCCGGCTTGGGGGGAGGACGAGGAGTCATGGGGGCAGAATTGCCGCCAGAAGGGTACGTACTTCCGTTTCCAGTGGGGGAAGTTCTTTCTCGACGACGTTCCAGACCATGGAGGCGCTCACCGAAGAGTATTCATGGGCTAGCAGATTTCGGAAGTCCTTGATGCGTCGCCAGGGAACGGATGAGTTTTGGGTGACGGCTTCGGACAACCGGCCGGATGCCTCGCCAATAATCTCAAAATTCCGCATCACCGCATCGCGGATCATACGGCTTCTCAGGAATTGATCCTTGCCGCTTGCCGTGTATTCCGAGATGGCCTCGATGCATTCGATGATGTGGGTCAGATAAAGGACGTCCCTGTCGATCACAATGTCCTCGCCTCCGCCAGGACATGATCGCGGATGACGTGGTGAAGGCTTCCATCATCGACCACATCGATCTTTCGGCCGATGACGTCCCCTACATCCTGGGCAAAGCCGATCATGTCCAGCAGCGATCGATCGTCCTCCATGTGGACCAAAAGGTCGATGTCGCTGTCGTCGCGGTCCTCGCCCCGCGCCACCGAGCCGAACACCCGCACGTTGACCGCCCCATGCAGAGCCGCCAACCGCAGGATCTCCTCGCGCTTTTCTTCCAGCAGGGTGCGGGCCGATGCCATCATGTGCCTCCGGAGTGGATTATAGCGCGCCCGGCGGCTTGGCCCAACCCCGCACCAATGTCCACGCCACTAACGCGAAGGCCGCCGACCACAGGATCATGGCGGCGGGGATCAGCAGGTTGGGGGCGAGCGAGGCGGCGGCGCGCAGGTCGGCGCTGCAGACCAGCAGGACGGCGGCGGCGATGCCGGCGCGCGGCCACTGGCCGACCCGGCGTTCGCGGATGGCGTCGATGCGCAGCATCATGGCGGCGGTGACCATGCCCATGCCGCCGATGGTGGCGAGATGGAGCGCGTCGGTGGAAGGCCCGATGCCGGCCCAGTCCGAGGCGGCGGCGGCGACCAGGCCGATGGCCAGCAGGAAGTGGCCCACCTGGAGGGGGCCGAGCGAGGTGTCCGACAGGGACAGGATCGGCCGCCAGCGGGTCTGGCGCCACAGCCCGGCCGCTCCGGCCAGGGCCATGGCCCCGAAGGTGGGCAGTCCGAGGGCCTGGGTCAGCGCTTCGCCGGCCATGCCGATCACGCACAGCCACTCGGCCCAGGGCCGGTTGCGGTCGAACAGTTCCCGCGCCTCCTCCTTGCGCACCAGCCCGGCCATGCCGGCGGGGATCACCCGGCCGCCCATGACCAGGATCATCAGGGCCACCAGGCAGAAGGCGGTCATCACGCCCCGGCGCTCGCCACCGTCCAGCAATCCCATGCGGCCGGCCTGATACAGGGCCTCGGCGACGGCGAAGCCGGCGATGGTGGGGGCGAACACCATGTTGTGGCCGAGCTTGGCGGCCTTGAGGAACGGCCAGCCCCCCAGGGCGAACAGCAGGGCGGGATAGGCCAGGGACAGGGCCAGCCCGGCCTCGCCGCCCAACCCGGTCCAGGCGCCGATACGGGCCGCCGCCCAGGCCAGCAGGGCCAGGATCAGCCGGGTCCGGGTGACCTTGGTGAACAGGTAGCCGCCCAGCACCGCCGCCGCGAAGCCCAGCAGCATCTCATGGGCATGCCGGGCCACCGGGTCGCAGCCGCCGCAGCCCGGCAGCCAGCCCGCCCATTCCGCCACCCACAGGGGGACGGAAAGCGCGGCATAGAGGCTGGCGGCCAGGAAGAACGGCCGGTGCGCCTTGGGAAAACGGCCCGAGCGGGGCAGGGGAGCGGCGGCCCCGGTCATTCCGGCGTCCCCCTATTTCCAGGCGGGGATCGGGCCCAATGCCCGCATCCACTCCTCGGCGGCCTTGGGGTTGGGATCGCGGAAGCCGGCGCCGGCCAGGCGGGCCAGATTGGGGGACGACAGCAATTCGTCCAGCGGCTTCTTCAGGCACTGGGCATAGCCCGGCCCCACGTCGCTGAGATAGTCGGTCTTCATGGGCGAGTCCCAGCGCGCCACGAAATTGCCCAGCGGGATGCCGTCGGCGGTCCAGGCGTCGATGCCGCAGCCGAGCTTCAGGGTGGCATCCTGCTTGGTCCAGCTTGGACGGCCGGTGAGGCGCACCACGATATGGGGGCGGATGGACGCATCGTTGACCGCCACCTGCTTGAACCCCTTGGACAGCATGGTCTCGGCGGTCTCGGCCAGGACGCGGCCGTCGAGGATCTTGGTTTCCTCGGACTGGTAGCGGCTGATCTGGATGGACATCTTCCGCTTCAGGTCGTTCTCGCCCATGAAGATCATGACGCGGGCATTGAAGGGCAGCGCCACGCCCGCTACCGGCGCCGGCTCGACCTGGGCGGCCGGCGGCAGGCCGGACGAGCAGCCAGCCACCAGCAGCGCCGCCAGGGCCGCTCCGATCCAATTGCGTCCCGCCATGCTCTTGATCCTTACGTTAGTTGATGGACGACAGGCCCTGGGCCTTCACCCGCCTCTGCCACTCGCCCATGAAGGTCTGGAAGTCCTGGACCTGCTTGATCTTATCGCCCAGGCGGCGGTAGTCGATGATGCCACGCTCGGGCTCGCTGGTCAGCAGGTCGAAGGCCTCACGCCATTCGGTTTGGTTCATCAGCGGGCCGAAATTGCGCCGCAGGCGGGTCAGGCCGCGCTCGTCCTTGGCCAGGGTCATGGCGGTGGCGGTGTCGAGCAGGCGACGGGCCGTCGCTGGGTCCAGCGGCCGGTTGCCGATGGGCTTGACGATGGTGGATTCCAGGGCGGCGGCGGCCTCGGGCCAGCGCTTGAGCTTCCAGTTGATGTCGCCGCGCAGGCGGTTGGCCTCTTCGCTCTGATCGTTGATGATCAGGGCCAGCGCCTCGGCCGAGCGGCCCAGGTCGGTCAGGGCCTGTACCCGGATGTAGCGGCGCCGGGCGGCGAGGTCGGGGGGAATTTCCGGCGCCTCGCTGGCTTCCAGCGCTTCCAGCGCCAGACCGGGCTTGCGGTCCGACAGGTTGAGGAAGGCCAGCCTTGTGCCGACGCGGGCCTTTTCCAGGCCGGACAGGCGGAATTCCACCTGGTGGCGCAACAGCTCGCCGGCCCGTTCCAGCAGGTCGACGCCGGCCAGCCGGTCGGCCAGGCGGCGGATCATCTCGTCGCCCCTGGTGCCGGACGGAGTCAGCTCCTGGAATTCGTCATACAGGCCGATCGCCACCACCGGGGACAGCTTGTCGGCGTCGCCCGTCAGGAAAAGGCGGTTGAAGGTATCGCTCATCTCCTCTTGGACCGTGGCGATCTCGGGGTGGTCGGGATAGTTGGCGACCAGGGAGTGCATGGAGCGCAGCCCCTCGCCATAGCGGCCGGCGGCGATCTGCAACTGGCCCAGGCGCTTGAGCAGTTGGAACTCGAAATCCTCGCCGCGCCAGGCGAAGCGCAGCTTCTCCAGATCGTGGATGGCTTCCAGCGGCGTCATCTTGTTGAGCTTGAGCATCAGCTCGACGCGGTCGCGGGCGGCATAGGCGCGGTCGGGGCGGCTTTCGCTGGCCTCGGCGTCGCGATAGCGCGAGATGGCGGTGTCCCACTGCTTGCCCGCCTGGGCGGCCATGCCCGAGAGATAGGCCAGCTTGCCCACGTCGCGGCGCGACAGGCCGGGGCCCATCATGGAATCGACGATACGGGCGGCACCCTTGGAATCGCCGGCCTTGGCCACGGTCCGGGCGGCCACCTCGCCGATGCCGATGCGCAAGGGACGCGGCCAGCCCTTGATGTCCTCGGGCGCCAGGCGCAGGACCAGGGCATGCTTGTTGGGATCGGGCAGCGAGCGGGCCGAGGCGGCGGCCAGGAACAACTGCACCCGCGCGTCGCCCTTCAAGGCAGGGGTGGACAGGTCGACGATGGCGTCGGCGTCGCGGCCCATCAGGAAGCTGGCGGCGCCCCGCACCGCGCGATAGGGCGGCGTGTCGACGATCAGCGGGTCCACCGCCGCCATCACCCGCAGCTCGCCCAGGGCCTCGGCCCCGAAGCCGTTGGCCAGGTAGTGCCGCGCGATTTCCATGCGCTGGGCGTTCTTCTCGTCGGGCCGCACATGGGCCAGGCGGCTGATCAGCTTGCGGTGGTCGTCCACGAACTTGTCGTTGCCGCCGCGCAGCCATTTGCTGATGTCCAGCGGGCCGGTGGCCATCACGTCGGCGCCCATGTTGCCGTCGGTGGACACCTTGCCGCCGCCGGGACCTTCGGCGGCCAGCACGGGCGACAGGTAGAGGCCGCCCGGCTGGGTCAGCTCGACCTGCTCGCGGCCGGTGTCCAGGCGCACGGTGTCGCCGCGCGGAATCATGGCGATGCCCTGGGCGGTGGGCAGCAATTCGGCCCCGGGATACTCGCGGCCGATGCGCACGCCGGCCCCGATGGCGGGAACGGTCACCACATGGATGCTGTCGCCCACCTCGGGATCCTTGAGGATCATGGGCTGCGAGCCGTCGGTGGCCTTGATCACCACCCGGCCGCGTTCCTGGAAATCCATCTGGGTGTTGACGTCGAACCCCGCCTTGGGGGCGATGGGCTGCTCGTGGATGTCCAGCACCCACAACTGGCCTTCCTTGCGGACCGAGGGATTGAAGCCCGGCCGGGTGATCATGCGCACCGCCGTGCCCTTGAAGCCCTGGACCTGCTCCACATGCAGCACCACGTCGCCGCCGGTGCGCTTCAACAGCTTGGTGTCCATCTCGGCCTTGAGATCGAACACCGCCCACAGCCAGCCGGAGCGGCGGAACACGGCGGCGCCCACCGGCTTGTCGAAGGCGAAGCCCAGGCTGACCACCTTGCCGGTGGGGACCGGACGGATTTCATCGCCGGGACGGGCGGCGGCCTCGCCCTCGGGCACGGCGCCGGCGGCGGGCGCGGCGGGCGGCTTGCCGTTGCCG
>JAVBXM010000211.1 GCA_030824585.1 Phaeospirillum sp.
GGAAACCGGGACGATCACCAGCTTCTGGCCGTCGAAATCGTTGAGCCAGGGCAGCAGCCGGTCAAAGGACAGCGGCCGGGGATTGATCACCACCAGGGCCTTGCCCTTGGTGCGCGCCGCGATGGACACCTGGTTGAGGCGCATCTCGATGGCCTCGCGGAACAGGTCGGTATCGGCGATGGCGGTGACCGGGGCCATGGGCGGGATGCGGTCGGCCGGAGCGCCGCCCGGCCCCACATAGAGCAGGCCGTGGTCGCGCAGCTTGCCCAGCGTCTGGACGATCTGCTCGGTGGCGGCGAACTTGTCGCCGAGCGAGATCACGCCGGTATAGCCGGCGCCCCTGGCCATCACGCCTTCCAGACGGGCCAGATTGCTTTCCGGCGGCACCGAATTGGTCATGCCCAGCGGGCCGGCGTCGCGGGGCTGGGGGCCGGCCGTGTCGGCGGGCAGCACCATCAGCACCTCGTGGCCGTGGTCGCGGGCCTTCTTCAGCCACTTGTCCAGGCCCTGGGCATAGGGGCTGAAGGCCAGGGTGACCTCGGGCGGCAGCTTGGCGATGGCGGCTTCCGTTGCCACCTTGTCCAGGCCCATGTCCATGACCACCACCGCCACCTTGCCGCGATCGGCGGGGCCGGACCACGGGCGGGCGTAGACCTGCCAGGGCTGCTTGCCGTCGGGGGACGGCATGGGCAGGTCGCCGATGGCGGTGCGCTTTAGCATCTCCTTGTTGGGAGCGGGGGGCAGCGCCTTGACCTCGCCCTTGAGGGCGGGAAGACCCTCGTAGCTGGGCGGCTTGTCGGCGCTGCGCGGATTGGGCTGGGAGGGAATTCCCGACGCGTCCACCGGCGGCGGCGCCTTGGGGACAAAGGCCTTGGAGACCGGCGATTCCGGTTCGGCCACGTAATCGCCGCCGGGCGGCAGCGCCGCCACCTTGGTATCGGGCCGGGCGTCGGGCTTGGCCTCGGCCACGGCGGGCGGGACCGGCGTTTCGGGGGCGATGGCCGGCGGCAGCGAATCGGGGGACGGCGTGTCGTCGGGCACCGCCTTCAGCATCTCGCCGCCGGCCGGCGCCGCGCCCGGCGCCACCGGCGGAGTGAGCAGCCCGCCGCCCGCGCCGGGCTTGGGCGGCTCGCCCCGCCCGGGCAGTTCGAAGGACAGCTTGGGCGGGTTCTCGCCCACGTCCATCAGGCCGATCACGTCACGGGTCTCGAAGGCGGTGAACAGATAGGCCACGCCGCCCAGCCCCCCGCCCGCCAGCAGAATCCCCAGGCCGATCAGGATCGGCTTGAGGTTCAGCGGCTTGCGTTCGGGCTTGATCTCCTCGACGACGAAATCGGGGACTGGATCCTCGTCCAGTTCTTCGAGATCGTCGTGCCGATCCGATGCCATGGCCTGGTGTCCGAGCCCCGCTTACCGCTGGGCCGGACGATAGAGCGACAGGCCGCGCAGCAGGTCGAGAGCCCGGGCCAACTGGTAATCCTGGGCCGGGTCGCCGAGCTTGATGGGGGTGGGCGCCTCGGTCTTGCCCTCGCCCTTGGGCTCGGGGGCCTTGGATTCCGGAGCCTTGGGCTCGGGCGCCGCCTTGTCCTTGTCGGCGGGCTTGGCCTTGTCGCCGTTGGGATTGGGCAGGGCCTTGCGCAGGCTGGCCTCGGAACGGCGTTCCACGGCGGCGCCGGCGATGGGCTCCACCTTGGATTGCTGCGCCTTGATGTCGGGCTCGATGCCCACCGCCTGGATGGAACGGCCCGACGGCGTGTAATAGCGCGCCGTGGTCAGGCGCAGCGAGCCGTGGCCGTGCAGCGGCATCAGGGTCTGGACCGAGCCCTTGCCGAACGAGCGGGTGCCCAGCAGCACGGCGCGCTTGTGGTCCTGCAGCGCGCCGGCAACGATCTCCGAGGCCGAGGCCGAGCCGTCGTTGATCAGCACCACCAGCGGCAGCCCGTCGGCGATGTCGCCGGGCCGGGCGTTGAAGCGCTGGGTGTCCTCGGGACGGCGCGAGCGGGTGGAGACGATCTCGCCCTTGTCGAGGAAATCGTCGGACACCGCCACCGCCTGATCCAGCAGGCCGCCGGGATTGTTGCGCAGGTCGATGACGAAGCCGGTCGGCGTCTTGCCGATGTCCTTCTTCAACTGGCCCATGATGCGCACCAGATCGGCGTGGGTGGTGGCGCTGAACTGCGAGATGCGGATATAGCCGATATCGCCGTGCAACTGGCCCTTGACGGTCTGCACCTTGATGACGGCGCGGGTCAGCTTGATGTCGAAGGGCTGTTCCACCCCGACGCGGCGCACGGTCAGCTTGATGTCGGTGTTGACGGTGCCGCGCATGCGATCCACCGCCTCGGACAGCGACAGTCCCTGGACCGGCTCGCCGTCCAGGTGGGTGACGAAGTCGCCGGGCTGCATGCCGGCGCGGTAGGCCGGGGTGTCGTCGATGGGCGACACCACCTTGACCCAGCCGTTCTCCATGGTCACTTCCAGGCCCAGACCACCGAACTCGCCACGGGTCTGGATGTCCATGTCCTTGGAGTTCTTGGGGTTGAGGTAGGCCGAGTGGGGGTCGAGCGAGGCCAGCATGCCGTTGAGCGCGGCCTCGATCAGTTCCTCGTCATTGACCGGCTCCACGTACTCGCTGCGGACCTTTTCCAGCACCTCGCCGAACAGGTCGAGAAGCTTGTAGGTTTCCTTGCGCTCGGCGGCGGAAACGGGGGTGAGAGCGGTCGTCGACAGCAGGGCGAAGCTGCCCGCCGCGATCAGAATCTTGCGAATCATCCACTAGCCTTACTTTTTTGTGCCATGAGCCAAGGCAACGGGTTGACCGGCTGGCCATTGCGGCGCAGCTCCACGTAAAGGTTGGGCTTGCTGTCGTCCTGCCCCATGACGCCAACGGGTTCCCCCGTCAACAGCTTCTGACCGACGGCGCAATCGATCTGCGCCATTCCCGCCAGCAACGTATGATAGCCCTCGCTGTGTTCGATGATCAAGAGAAGGCCGTAACCCCTGAACGGACCAGCAAAAGCCACATGCCCGTCATAGGGGGCGATGACCTGGGCCGCCTTGCGGGTGTTGATGGTGATGCCCTTGGCCACGTGGCCCACGTCGTTGGGCTGGCCGTAGGTCTCGACCACGCGGCCGCGGGCGGGATAGGGCAGCCGCCCCTGGGCCTGGCTGAACGGCTTGTCGTTCTTCACCGGGCGGGTGGCGGCGGCTTCGCGCGATGCCTGCTCGGCCTGATGGGCGGCCTTTTCGGCGGCCAGCTGCTTTTCCTTGGCCTCGGCCTGGGCCTTCAGCTCGGCCTCCTGGGCGGCGCGGGCGGCGGCCTCCTGGCGGGCCCGGGCCTCGGCGGCGGCCTGCTGGGCGGCCTTGCCGGCCTCCTCCTCGCGGGCCCTGGCCTCGGCGACGGCCTGTTGCGCGGCCCTTTGCGCCGCCAGCTCCGCGTCGCGCGCCGCCTTCTGGGCGGCCAGCTCGGCCTCGCGGGCGATGCGGCGCGCCGTGACCTCGGCCTCGCGGGCGGCCTTTTCCACGGCGACCTTGGCGGCGGCCTCGGCCAGGCGGCGTTCGCGCTCCTGGTCCAGGCGGGAGAGCAGGTCGCGCAGGTCCTCGGCCTGGCTGCCCAGATCCTGCAGCCGGGCCTCCAGGGCGCGGCGCTCCTGCTCGGTGGCGTTCTGCACCTGGAACTTGCGCTCGAACATATCCTTGATGCGGACGTGTTCGTGCTCCAGCACCCCGGTGGTGCTGGCGATCAGCTTGCGCTGCTCGCTGATCTCGGTGCGCAGGCGGGCGACCCCGTCGATCTCCACCCGCAGGTCGCGGGCCGATTGCTCGATCTGCGGCACGGCGGCGCGCAGCAGGATGGCCGAGCGCACCGTGTCGGCCGGACTTTGCGGCTGGGCGATCAGCGCCTCGGTGGGGCGCCAGGCCAGGCGCTGCAGGGCGGTAAGGACGCCGACCATCTGGCGCGAACGGCGCTCCAGGGCGTCGGAGCGGCTGATCTCGCGCTTGCGCAGGTCTTCCAACTGGCTTTCCAGTTCGGAGAGCAGGTCCTCGCTCTCCTGGGCGGCGCGGGCCGCCTTGACCATGTCGCCGCGCAGGCGCGCCGTCTCGGCGGACAAGTCCTCGGCCTTGCGCCGCACGTCGTCGTGCTGGGCGCGGGAACGCTCCAACTGGCCCTCCAGCTCCCGCAGGCGCTCGCCGGCATCCACCGGGCGGTCCCAGGTGGCAAGGGCGGGCGCCGCTCCCAGAAGGAGCAGCGCGGTCGCAAGAAGGGCTCCCTTAACCCGCCGCACGGAGGGACTGGCGGAGCAGGGATTGCCCGCTCATCTCGGCCGGCTGGGGCAGGCCCAGCAGGGCCAGCAGGGTCGGCGCCACGTCGGCCAGCCTTCCGTCGCCGATGCCGCTCACCCCGGCGGGCGGGGCGACCAGGACCGCCGGCACCGGGCCGGTGGTGTGGGCGGTGTGGGGTTCGCCGGTCCCGGGGTCCTTCATCTGTTCGGCATTGCCGTGATCGGCGGTGACCAGCATGGTGCCGCCGGCCTTGGCGACCGCCGTCTCCAGGCGTCCGAGGCAGGCGTCCACCGTCTGTGCGGCGGCGATGGCGGCCTTGAGGAAGCCGGTGTGGCCGACCATGTCGCCGTTGGCGTAGTTGACCACCACCACGTCGAAGGCGCCGCCCTCGATGGCGGCCACCAGCTTGTCGGTGACCTCCGCCGCGCTCATTTCCGGCTGCAGGTCGTAGGTGGCGACCTTGGGGCTGGGGACCAGGATGCGCTCCTCGCCGGGGAACACCGTCTCGCGCCCGCCGTTGAAGAAGAAGGTGACGTGGGCGTACTTCTCGGTCTCGGCGATGCGCAGTTGCTTCAGCCCGGCGCCGCTCAGCACCTCGCCCAGGATGTTGGTCAGCGCTTCCTGTCCGAACAGGGTGTCGAGGAAGGCGTTCAGGTCCTTGGAATACTCGGTCAGCCCGACGCGGGCGGCAAAGGCCACCTGGCGGGGGCGGGCGAAGCCGTCGAAGGCCGGGTTGACCAGGCAGTCGAGGATCTCGCGCGCCCGGTCGGCGCGGAAATTGCCCATCAACAGGCCGTCGCCGTCCTTCATGCCGGCATAGGCGCCGGTCACGGCGGGCAGCATGAACTCGTCGGTCTTGGATGCGGCATAAGAAGCGGCGATGGCGGCCAGCGGATCGGCGGCGGCGACGCCCTTGGCCTCGACCATGGCGTTCCAGGCCAGCGAGACGCGGTCCCAGCGCTTGTCGCGGTCCATGGCGTAATAGCGGCCCGACACGGTGGCGACGGCGACGTCGTGGCCCGCCACATCGGCCAGGAAACGCTCCATGAAGCCCTTGGCGCTGCTGGGCGGCGTGTCGCGGCCGTCGAGGAAGGCGTGCATCTTCACGGGCACACCGGCATCGGCGATGGTCCGCGCCAGGGCGGCCAGGTGGTCCTGGTGGGAATGGACGCCGCCGGGGCTGAGCAGCCCCATCAGGTGGAAGGCGCCGCCCGCCGTCTTCACCGCCGCGATGGCCTTGGTCAGCACCGGATTGGCGGCCAGCGAGCCGTCGGCCACGGCGGCGTCGATGCGCGGCAGGTCCTGCATCACCACCCGGCCGGCGCCGAGATTCATGTGCCCCACCTCGGAATTGCCCATCTGGCCTTCGGGCAGCCCGACCTGCAGGCCCGAGGTGTGCAGCAGGGCGTGGGGATAGCTGGCCAGAAAACGGTCCCAGTTGGGGGTCTCGGCCTGGGCGATGGCGTTGTCGGCGGTTTCTTCGCGCCAGCCCCAGCCGTCCAGGATGCACAGCACGACGGGACGGGGGCGGCGGGGGGAAGCACTGGACATGGGTGGCGAACCTGTGGCGAAAGGGGGCTTGCTGGCCGGCACCTTATACTTAATCGGCCATTCCCGCCAGTTTTAGCCCACTTAGGTCATGCGCCGGGCAACCGTTGCCGCAGTGAGGCGGGCAGCGGCGCCAGCACCAGCCGGCGGGCGTGATGCCAAAAGGCCGACAGGCTGAGCAGCACCGAGCCGATCACCAGGGCGGTCAGCGCGAAGGCCTCGGTGGACGAGCCGGCCGCCTCGAACAGGGTGGTGGCGGCGTAAAGCACGTAGGCCAGCGCCGAGACCAGCAGGGCGCGCCGGTCCACCGCCAGGGCGACCACGGCCAGCACGGCATAGATGGCGACGGCTCCGGCGGCTCCGGCCACGGTGGCGCCCCCGGCTCCCAGCAGCGAGAACACCGGGTGGACGATCAGGGGAGCGGCGGCGAGGTGCAGCCAGAACGCCACGTCCGAGCGCCGCGTCTTGCGCGCCAGGTCGCCGGCATCCCAGCGCAGCGCCAGCCCGAACAGCCCCAGCCCCGCCACGAAGACCAGCGGCAGGATGAATTCGCGCAAGGCCGGCACCAGGGCGATGCCCAGGGCCAGCACCGCTCCGGCCCCGGCTCCGGCCCCGGCGGCGACGGTGACGGGAACCATGAAGCGGCGCCAGTGCAGCCAGGTGGCCAGGGCGGCCGCCGCGGCCGAGGCGGCGACGCCATAGCCGCCCCTGGCGAAGTCGTCCACCCCCACCACGCCCAACCCGGTGGAGAACACCCCCCAGACGAAGGCCAGCAACAGGGCGAGGCTGGGCAGGGCCATGCGGCGCCGGCGGGTGAAATACTCGGCGAAGGCCCAGGCGGCGACGGCCACCGAGGCGCCGCCGAGGGTCGGGCTGATCTTGCCCGCCAGCCAGCCCAGGGCCGACAGCAGCAGGATGGCGGCGATGGTGACGAAGATGTCGTTGAAGCTGGTGACGAGGCGCACGCTCTCCTCGTCGGCCTCGTGGGCCGATTGCCGGCGGGCGACGAAGGCCCGGAACGCCGTCGCGGCGTCGCGGGTGAGGATGCCCTCCCCCACGGCCGCGTCGAGATCGTCGTCACTGTACATGGGAGATCACCTGCTGTTGCACTGCGTCATAGAGTATAGGGGCGGCGGCTGGGGAAAGGAGGCTAAGCTCTTGGCAACCACCCTTTGGCGTTGCGTGCAGGAATTGGCAGGCCTTTGGCCTTGATGTGCGAGACTAGTATTTCGTCAGCTGCTGGTCCCCAGCCATCATAATTGCTGCTGTAGCAAATACGACAGACCTGAATCTGGTAGCGTGAGATGTACTCGCCGTCATAGATGCCGTTGCTCATTTGAAACTTGTCACCGCAAATGGCGCAGACATATTTCTTTTGGTCCTGATTCATAATTGAGCATCCATTGAAAGGGTGGTTGCTAAGATTAAGGATCAGGGATGCGCGAAGGGACGAGTCCCTTCGCTTCTTTTCCCTATTCCCGCCAGCCCACTTCGCGGGCCAGGGCTTCCAGCACCGAGCTGGACGCTTCCCATTCCTCGGGGGGCGGGGCGCCGTCGGATTGGGCGGCGGCGCGGGCGGTGGCGACGGTTTCGGCCAGGGGGGCGAGGCCCACGGCGGCGCGGCGGGAATCCACCTCGGCTTCGTCCTCGATGGGCAGGGGCGAGAGGCGGCCGTTCTGCCAGTCCAGTTGGGTGCCGAATTTCTGCGGGCGGCCTTCCAGGGCGCGGATGCGGTCTTCCAGCATGGCGGCGTGGCGCCGGGGCACCTCGTCGCGGTTGGCGGCGGATTTCAGCAGGCCGAGGCAGCGACGCATGAAGCTGGGGCGCGACACGGCGTGCATGGCCACCAGCCAGGCGGCCTCGGCCCCATCGGCGGCGGCGGCATCGGCGGTGGGCCAGCCTTCGTCGTCGACGATCAGCTCCAGCTCGCGGGCATTGGCTTCATGCAGGCGGCGCAGGGTGGGGGGATAGCCGCCCACCGGCTCGCCCGATTGCAGCAATTCGAGGCGCAGCGCCTGCTCGGCGTCTTTCAACGCCAGTAAGCGGTGGCGGAAATGTCCGGCCAAGGGCGGCGCTCCTGATGAAAAACGGAAGTCCCGCCCAGGCAGATATTCGATTTATGTGCGCGGATCAACAATTTGCTGGGCGGAGCGCGGGGACTCCGCCCAGTTGTCTGTTGCCCTCAGTCGCGCGCCCCGCTCAGCAGGCCGCGGGCGATGACCTGGGCCTGGATCTCGGCGGCACCCTCGAAGATGTTGAGGATGCGGGCGTCGCACAGGATGCGCGAGATGGGGTATTCCTCGGCATAGCCGTTGCCGCCGTGCACCTGCAGCGCGTTGTCGGCGTTGGCCCAGGCGACGCGCGCGGCGAGCAGCTTGGCCATGCCGGCCTCGATGTCGCAGCGATGCCCCTCGTCCTTCTCGCGCGCTGAGAAGTAGGTGAGCTGGCGGGCCACCATGGTTTCGACCGCCATCCAGGCGATCTTGCCGCCGACGCGGGGGAACTCATAGATGGGCTTGCCGAACTGGACGCGCTCGTTGGCATACTTCAGGCCCACTTCCATGGCGCACTGGGCCACGCCCACGGCGCGGGCGGCGGTCTGGATGCGCGCCGATTCGAAGGTTTCCATCAACTGCTTGAAACCCTGGCCCTCGACGCCCCCCAGCAAATTGGCGGCGGGAACCTTGAAGCCGTCGAAGCCCAGCTCGTATTCCTTCATGCCGCGATAGCCCAGCACCTTGATCTCGCCGCCGGTCATGCCCTCGGCCGGGAAGGGATTGGCTTCCGTACCGCGCGGCTTCGGTGCGATCATCATGGACAGCCCCTTCCAATCCTTGGTGTCGGGATTGGTGCGGACCAGCAGCGTCATCACGTCGGTGCGCGCCGCATGGGTGATCCAGGTCTTGTTGCCGGTCACCACGTATTCGTCGCCCTGCTTCACGGCGCGGGTGCGGAGCGAACCCAGGTCCGAGCCGGTGTTGGGCTCGGTGAACACGGCGGTGGGCAGGATCTCGCCCGAGGCGATCTTGGGCAGCCATTCCTGCTTCTGCGCCTCGGTGCCGCCCAGGCGGATCAGCTCGCCGGCGATCTCGGAGCGGGTGCCCAAGCTGCCGACGCCGATATAGCCGCGCGACAGCTCCTCGGTGACCACGCACATGGACATCTTGCCCAGGCCCAGGCCGCCGTATTCCTCGGGGAGCGTCAGGCCGAACACGCCCATCTCGGCCACGTGGTCGACCACCTCGATGGGAATCAGCTCGTCCTTGAGGTGCCATTCATGGGCGTGGGGAATGACCTCGTTCTCGGCGAAGGAGCGGAACTGGTCGCGGATGAGGACCAGGGTCTCGTCTTCCAGGCCCGGCTCGCCGAAATGGTGACCGTCCTTGATCAGCTCGGCGATGCGGGTGCGCACGGCCGCCGTGCAGCCCGACTTACGCAGCGCGGCGGTGGCGTCGTTGGACAGCTCGTGCACCACCTTGGCGTCGAGGCCCAGATCGCCCAGGCGGACGATCTCGCCCTGGCTCATGGGGATGCCGCCATAGACCTGGGCGACGTATTCGCCATAGGCCGCCTGGAGCATCAGGGTCTCCAGCTCGCCCAGCTTGCCCTCGGCCTCCAGGCGCTTGGCCCAGCCCAGCATCTGCTGCAGCGCCGCCACATAGGTGGCCAGCCAGGCATAGCCGTGGGCGGCGGTCTGGTTGGCGTCGAACAGGGCGCCGTTGATCTTGCCGTCCTTGCTGACCATGGCGGTGACCGAGGCCTTGGCGGCCAGCCGCAGCTTGTCGACCACCAGGGCGGCGGCCTCGCAGGTGGGGATCAGGTTGGGGAGCAGGATGGCGGTCATGACGGCGTCCTTAAACTAAAGAGAATTCGGGCCCGGCACGAGGATGCCCGGATCAAGTCCGGGCATGACGATTTTTCTGTTTCGTCATTGCCGGGCCTGACCCGGCAATCCATCGGCCGTTCAACGGGCGTCTCAGCCCTCGATGCAGTCCTCGACGGTGTAGCGGCCGGGCTTGTAGGCCTGGACCAGCACCGCCATGTTGCCGGGCTTGTGCTGATTGTTCAGCATCTTCATGTGGGCCTGCGGGATGTCTTCCCACGAATAGACCTCGGACATGCAGGGATCGATGCGACGTTCGATCACCAGCTGGTTGGCCTGGGCCGACTGCAGCAGATTGGCGAAGTGGCTGCCCTGGATGCGCTTTTGGCGCATCCACACGAAGCGGGCGTCGAAGGTCAGGTTGTAGCCGGTGGTGCCGGCGCAGAACACCACCATGCCGCCGCGCTTCACCACGTTGCACGACACCGGGAAGGTGGATTCGCCGGGATGCTCGAACACGAAGTCGACGTCGTTGCCCTTGCCGGTGACGTCCCAGATGGCCTTGCCGAACTCGCGGGTCTTCTTCATGTAGTCGGAGAAGACCTTGGGGTCGCCGTCCACGTCGGGCAACTGGCCCCAGCAATCGAAGTTCTTGCGGTTGATGACGCCCTTGGCGCCGAGGCCGAGCACGAATTCGCGCTTGTCCTCTTCCGAGATCACGCCGATGGCGTTGGCGCCCGACACGGCGATCAACTGGATGGCCATGGAGCCCAGGCCGCCGGCGGCGCCCCAGACCAGGACGTTGTGGCCGGGACGCAGCACGTGCGGCCGGTGGCCGAACAGCATGCGATAGGCGGTGGCGAGCGTCAGGGTGTAGCAGGCGCTCTCTTCCCAGGTCAGGTGGCGCGGACGCTCCATGACCTGCTGGGCCTGGACGCGGCAGAACTGGGCGAAGGAGCCGTCGGGAGTCTCATAGCCCCAGATGCGCTGGCTGGGGGAGTTCATGGGGTCGCCGCCGTTACACTCCTCGTCGTCGCCGTCGGTCTGGTTGCAGTGGACCACCACCTCGTCGCCGACCTTCCAGCGCTTCACCTTGGAGCCCACCTTGTAGACGATGCCCGAGGCGTCGGAACCGGCGATGTGGTAATCGGCCTTGTGGTAGTCGAACGGCGAGATGGGCTTGCCCAGGGCGGCCCAGACGCCGTTGTAGTTGACGCCGGCGGCCATCACCATGATCAGCACTTCATGGGAATCGATCTCGGGGGTGTCCACCACCTCGACCTGCATGGCGGTTTCGGGCTTGCCATGGCGCTCGCGCCGGATGGCCCAGGCGTACATCTGCTTCGGCACGTGTCCGATCGGCGGAATCTCGCCAAGCTCGTAGAGATCCTTGACCACCTGCTCGCTCATCCTAGAACTCCTTGACCCTCTGGACGACACTTCCCCGACGCGGCCAGCCTCGGCGCTCGGTACACCGCCTTTTAGCGTTTTGTCGCTTTCTTCGCAATGCACAAAATGATAGTTTGTTTCGCGAAGTCGGGGGAATGAGAAATTTTAGGTCGCCAGCGAGGCCTAACCCCTGACAAAGTTACATTTTTTTGAATGGATTCAGTCTGGAGCCCCCGATGACCGACAAGACCGCCCGCGAAACCGCCATTCCGTCGCGTGAGAAGCCCTGGCTGTTCCGCACCTATTCGGGCCATTCCTCGGCGGCCGAGTCCAACAAGCTGTACCGGACCAACCTGTCCAAGGGCCAGACCGGGCTGTCCATCGCCTTCGACCTGCCGACCCAGACCGGCTACGACAGCGATCACGCCTTGGCGCGCGGCGAGGTGGGCAAGGTGGGCGTGCCCGTCTGCCATCTCGGCGACATGATGACCCTGTTCGAGGGCATCCCGCTGGAGAAGATGAACACCTCCATGACCATCAACGCGCCGGCCGCCTGGCTGCTGTCGCTGTACATCGCGGCGGCCGAACGCCAAGGGTCGCACCGCTCGGTGCTCAACGGCACCACCCAGAACGACGTCATCAAGGAATACCTGTCGCGCGGCACCTACATCTTCGCGCCGCAGCCCTCGCTGAGGCTGACCAGCGACGTGATCGGCTTCACCTATCGCGAGGTTCCCAAGTGGAACCCCATGAACGTCTGTTCCTATCACCTGCAGGAAGCCGGGGCCACGCCGGAGCAGGAACTGGCCTACGCCCTGGCCACCGCCATCGCCGTGCTCGACACCGTGCGCCCCACCGTGCCGGCAGCCGATTTCGAGCAGGTGGTCAGCCGCATCAGCTTCTTCGTCAACGCCGGCATCCGCTTCGTCACCGAATTGTGCAAGATGCGCGCCTTCACCGAGCTGTGGGACGAAATCTGCGTCGACCGCTACGGCGTCAAGGACGAGAAGGCCCGGCGTTTCCGCTATGGCGTCCAGGTCAACTCCCTGGGCCTGACCGAGCAGCAGCCCGAAAACAACGTCTACCGCATCGTCATGGAGATGCTGGCGGTGGTGCTGTCCAAGAACGCCCGGGCCCGCGCCGTGCAGTTGCCCGCCTGGAACGAGGCCCTGGGCCTGCCGCGCCCGTGGGACCAGCAGTGGTCGCTGCGCCTGCAGCAGATCATGGCCTATGAGTCCGACCTCCTGGAATTCGGCGACATCTTCGACGGCTCGCACGAGATCACCCGCAAGGTCGAATCCCTCAAGGACGGTGCCCGCGAGGAGCTCAAGCGCCTCGACGACATGGGCGGCGCCGTCGCGGCGGTGGAATCCAGCTACATGAAACAGAAGCTGGTGGAATCCAACGCGCGGCGCATCGGCGCCATCGAGACCGGCGAGCAGATCGTGGTCGGCGTCAACAAGTGGACCGAAACCGAGCCCTCGCCGCTGACCACCGGCGACGGCTCCATCATGACCGTCGATCCCAAGGCCGAGGCCGAGCAGATCGAGCGGCTGAAGACCTTCCGCTCGTCCCGCGACGCCAAGGCGGTGGACAAGACCCTGGCCGAGCTGCGCTCGGCGGCGCAGGAAGGCCGCAACATCATGGAGCCCTCCATCGCCGCCGCCCACGCCGGCGTCACCACCGGCGAGTGGGCCCAATGCTTGCGCGACGTGTTCGGCGAATACCGCGCTCCCACCGGCGTGGCCCGTGCCGCCGCCCAGGTCAAGGGCGAGAAGATGGGCGCCGTCCGCGAGAAGGTCGAGGCGGTCTCGGCCAAGCTGGGCCGCCGGGTCAAGATCCTGGTGGGCAAGCCCGGCCTGGACGGCCATTCCAACGGCGCCGAGCAGATCGCCGTGCGGGCCCGCGACGCCGGCATGGAAGTGGTCTACGAGGGCATCCGCCTCACTCCCGCCCAGATCGTCAACGCCGCCCTGGAAGAGGGCGTCCACGTGGTCGGCCTGTCCATCCTGTCGGGCAGCCACGTGCCGCTGGTCACCGAAGTGCTCGAGCGCATGAAGGCCGCCGGCCTCGGCGACATCCCGGTGGTGGCGGGCGGCATCATCCCGCCCGAGGACGAGAAGGTGCTGCTGGCCGCCGGCTGCGCCCGCATCTACACCCCCAAGGACTACGACATCACCGCCATCATGAGCGACATCGTCGCCCTGCTGGCGGCCTAAGAAAGAGGGAAAAGGAGCGAAGGGACTCATCCCTTCGCGCATCCCGGCTCTTGGAGCTTGTCATCCCGAGCGAAGGCGAGGGATCTCCGCCCGGACCGTTGGTGTCGGTCCTGAAGAGCCGTGCCAGGACGAGATCCCTCCTCCCGATGGTCGTCGGGATGACGGGATTGGGATGCGGGACGCATCCCGCCCGGCGATTAAGGGGCAAAAATAAACGGCGAGGGGGCCATCCGGGGAAAATGGCCGGCCCCCTCGCCAAAAGCCTGTCTTCCCTGACGAGGAGGAGACGGCTCGTCCCGGCAATCTATACCGGTTCCAACTCGCACGCCAAGTGCCGGAATGTTGCGTTTGGATGAAGGCCGCCCTTACAGAGTCGCTGAAGCGACCACCTTAATTAAGAAATGGCCTAATATATTGGCAAATAATGATTTTCCTCGTATAATTCAGCTATTATGCGGTTATGAGGAAAAATCATATTGAATCATATGGTTACCGATTTTTCCGTCGAGCAGTCACGCTACCACGTGGAAACCGTCCAGCAATACGAGGCATGGCGGGATGCCTCCGATCAGATGCGCTCCTTGGTGGGAACCATGTCGTGGAAGGAGGTCCGGGAACGGCAATACCTGGTCCGTTCCATCGGGCGCGGCAATCGCCAGACCTCCCTGGGGCCTCGGTCCCCCCGGACCGAGGCCATATTCGAGAAATTCTGGGCCGACAAGAATGCGGCTGTGATGCGATTGAGGGCGGTCGAGGCCCGGCTGGCCGATATTGCCCGTTTCAACAAGGCGCTGAGGCTGGGGCGGGTTCCCGCAGAGGTCTCTGCGGTGCTGACGGTGTTGTCGCGCAAAGGGGTTCTGGGCAAGAACGTCCACGTCGTCGGTACCACGGCGCTCTATGCCTACGAGTTCATGGCGGCCGCTTTCCTCGAGCCGGGCCTTCTTGCCACCTCCGACCTCGATATTCTGTTCGATCCCAGGCGGAGGCAGCGTCTCAGCCTCTGTGTCGCCGGAGTGGCTCCCGTGCGGTTGCTCGATCTCATCCGTGAGGCCGATTCCTCTTACCAGATCGTCGAGCGCCGGCCCTATTCCGCTCGTAACAACGACGGTTTCCTGGTGGACCTGATCAAGTGCCCTCCCCGTAATCCCCTGCGCCGGTCCGAGGCGACGGTGCTGGAGGGGGACTGGCAGGCGGCGGAGATCATGGATCTGAAATGGCTGCTGAATGCTCCGAAGATTCAGGTGGTCGCCATTGGCAGCGACGGCTATCCCGTTCCCATATCGGTTCCCGATCCCCGCGCCTTTGCCATCTATAAACTCTGGCTCAGCCGTGATCCCCTGCGGGAGCCGGCCAAGCGGACCCGCGATGCCGAGCAGGCCTTTGCCTTGGCCGAATTGATCCACCGGCGGCTGCCGAATTATCCGTTCGACCCACGATGCCTTCAGATGTTTCCCGAACAGGTGCGCCAGGGGATCGAGGTGACCCTTAATCCCCTTTGGTCCGCATCCGAGGATTAAAGAATCGCCAGCACGCTTTCCGGCGGACGGCCCAGCGCCGCCTTGGTGCCGGTCACCACGATGGGACGCTCGATGACGATGGGGGTGGCGACCATGGCCTGAATCAGGGCCGCGTCGTCCAGCGCGGCCGGGTCGATGCCGGCCTCGGCGGCCTCTTTCCGGCGCAGGATGTCGGCGGGGCGCTTGCCCAGCAGGCCCAGGATGCGGGTCAGTTCGGCGGCCGAGGGCGGTTCCTTCAGGTATTCCACCACCTTGGGGGTGATACCCTTGTCCTCGATCAGCTTCAGCGTATCGCGCGACTTGCCGCAGCGCGGGTTGTGATAGATGGTGACCTCTACCGACATGCCTCGATCCTCGGAGCGGTTAAAGACGATGAGTGCTGTTGCCCATAATGGCGTCTTGCGGCGCCTGATCGCCACCTTGTTGTTGCTGGGCGCCCTGAGCGGCGGCGCCCTGGCCCAGACGGCGTCTCCGCCGCCTTCCGCCGCCCTTCCCGAACTGCCCGGCCAGATCAACGCCATCGGCGACAAGGCGGCCGACGTGATGGTGCAGAAGCTGGTCGACCACTCGGGGCGCGACCAGTGGCAGCACACGGCGGTGATCGTCGTCCTGACCCTTGTGGTGGCCTTCGGCGCCGACCGGCTGTCGCGCGGCGCCTGGCACCGCTTCGCCGGCCGCCGGCTGTCCGAGGAGCAGCACCTGCGCATCCGCCAGCGCCTCGGCTGGCTGCGCCGCATCCTGCTGGGCGGACTGGGCGCGGCGGTGGGCCTGATGACCATCCAGACCCTGGGGGTCTACGACGTGCTGGCGGTGGTGGGATCGGAATGGGGGCGCCGCATCCTGTCCGGCCTGGTCAACATCATCCTGGTCCTCGCCCTGGCGGTGGTGTTCTGGGAGATGCTGCGCGCCGTCATCGAGCGCTACCTGTCCGCCACCGATGCCGACGGCAACCAGTTGCAGCGCTCCGGCCGGGTGCGCACCCTGTTGCCCCTGGTGCGCAACGCCGCCTTCATCCTGCTGGTGGTGATGGTCGGTTTGATCGTGCTGTCGGAGCTGGGCGTCAACATCGCTCCCCTGCTGGCCGGTGCCGGCGTGCTGGGCATCGCCATCGGCTTCGGCTCGCAAAAGCTGGTCCAGGACATCATCACCGGCGCCTTCATCCTGTTCGAGGACACCATGGCGGTGGGCGACGCCGTCAAGGTGGGCGAGCACGTGGGCACCGTCGAGGCCATCTCCATCCGCGCCATCCGGATCAGGGACGGCAACGGTTCGCTTCACACCGTGCCGTTCGGCGCCGTGTCCACGGTGGTCAATTCCAGCCGCGGCTTCAACTACGCCGCCATCGACGTTCCCGTGGCCTACGCGGTGGACACCGACGAGGCCACCCGGGTGATCGTCGAGCTGGGCGCCGAGATGCTGGGCGAGGCCGGCTGGGGCGCCATGATGGTCGATCCGCTGGAGGTGCAGGGCGTCGAGCGCTTCGATGCCGCCTCGGTGATCCTGCGGGTGCGCATCAAGACCACGCCGGGCGACCGCATGACCCTGATCCGCGAGTTCAACCGCCGCCTGAAGCAGCGCTTCGACGCGGCGGGCATCTCCATGAGCTCGCCCCAGGCCCAGAAGATGGTGTCAGACTGACGGGGCGTCTTCCGCCTCGACCACCGCGCGGGCGGTTTCCCAGGAAAAGCCGGCGCGGCCGAGCGTCGCCAGGTCCTTGGCGCGGAACTCGGCCCGCTTGTCCGCCGGGCGATAGGGCCCGAGACGGCGGCGGCGCGCCAGGGTGAAGGCGGCGGCCAGTTCGGCGTCGGGCTCCTGTTCGGCCAGGGCGGCGGCGGCGGTTTCGGCCTCGACGCCCTTGGCGGCCAGGGTGGCGGAGATCAGGCGGGCGCTGGCCCCCTTGCGCCGCAGGCCCCGGACCTTGATCTCGGCGTAGGCGGCGTCGTCGAGATAGCCCAGTCCGGCCAGTTTGGCGATCAGCGCCTCCACCAGGGGCGCCGCCTCGTCCCGCTCGCCGCCCCAATGGGCCAGGGAGCGGTCCACCTTGCGCATGAGGACCCGGCGCAGATTGGCCCTGGACGAGGAGTAGCGTTCGAGATAATGCAGCGCGGCGTTCTCGAGGTATGATGGCGTGATCTTGGCAGGGGGGCGCCCAGAGGTCTTGGAGATGGGGTCGGTCATGGAAGCGAGTGTAGCATGAGAGACGATGTCGGCATCCTTCCGCCCGCGCCCCGCTCGTATGGCGCGGTCAACTGGCTGGGCACCTGGACTTTGTTGATGAAGGAGGTGCGGCGCTTCCTCAAGGTCTATTTCCAGACCATCGTGGCGCCGGTGGTCACCACCTTGCTGTTCCTGTCGGTGTTCGCCCTGGCGCTGGGGCCGGTGGCCGCCCAGGTCAAGGGCGTGCCCTTCGTCCAGTTCCTGGCGCCCGGCCTGATCATGATGGCCATCGTCCAGAACGCCTTCGCCAACACCTCGTCCTCCATCATCATCGCCAAGGTCCAGGGCAACATCGTCGACATGCTGATGCCGCCGCTGACCGGGGCCGAGCAGACGGCGGCGGTGGCCCTGGGCGGCGTGGCGCGCGGCGTGGCGGTGGGCGTCGCCGTGGGGCTCGCCATGGCCCTGTTCGTGCCCATGCCGGTCGCCAATCCCGCCCTGATCGCCTATCACGCAGTGATGGGCTCGCTGATGCTGTCGCTCTTGGGCATGATGGGCGGCATCTGGGCCGACAAGTTCGACCACATGGCCGCCGTGACCAATTTCATCGTCACGCCGCTGTCGTTCCTGTCGGGCACCTTCTATTCCATCGAGCGCCTGCCGCCGGCTTTCCACGCCGTCGCCCTGGTCAATCCGTTCTTCTACATGATCGATGGTTTCCGGGCCGGATTCATCGGAACCAGCGACGGGTCGGTGGTGGTCGGAGTGGCCGCCATGGCGGTCGCCGACCTGGTCCTGCTGCTCGTCACCTGGCGCATGCTGGACACGGGATACAAGCTGCGCGGCTGAGAAACTCCCCTCGCGGGTTGACATTCGGGGATTTCCAACCGATATTCTGCCGCTTTCCATGAGCGCACCGGCACCATCGCTCGCAATTGCGAGGCCGCCGGGCATTCTCGGGAGAGCATTGTGATTCCAGTGGTGATGCCGACCTACGCGCGTGCCGACCTCGCTTTCGAGCGGGGCGAGGGTGTCTATCTGTTCACCGGCGACGGCCGACGTTTTCTCGACTTCGCCGCCGGCGTCGCCGTCAACGCCCTGGGCCATTGCCATCCGCGCCTGGTCAAGGCGCTGACCGAGCAGGCCGGCCGGGTGTGGCACACCTCCAATCTCTACCGGGTACCGGGGCAGGAGAAAGTCGCCGCCAAGCTGGTGGAGCGCACTTTCGCCGACACGGTGTTCTTCTGCAATTCCGGAGCCGAGGCCCTGGAATGCAGCATCAAGATGGCCCGGCGCTACCATTACGCCGCCGGCAATCCCCAGCGCTACCGCATCATCTGCGCCGAGGGCGCCTTTCACGGCCGGACGCTCGCCACCGTGGCGGCGGGCGGCCAGAAGAAGCATCTCGAGGGCTTCGCCCCGGCGGTGGACGGCTTCGACCACGTGCCCTTCGGCAACCTCAACGCCTTGCGCGCCGCCATCACCGATGAGACCGCCGCCATCCTGGTGGAGCCGGTCCAGGGCGAGGGCGGCATCGTCCCCGGCGACCCCGATTACCTGCGGCGCCTGCGCGCCACCGCCGACGAGTTCGGCCTGCTGCTGATTTTCGACGAGGTGCAGACCGGCATGGGCCGCACCGGCACCTTGTTCGCCCACGAGCAGGCGGGCGTCACCCCCGACATCATGGGCGTGGCCAAGGGCCTGGGCGGCGGTTTCCCGGTGGGCGGCTGCCTGGCGACGGCCAAGGCGGCGTCTGGCATGGTGGCCGGCACCCACGGTTCCACCTTCGGCGGCAATCCGCTGGCCATGGCGGTGGCCGAAGAAGTGCTGGACGTCATGGCCGAGCCCGGCTTCCTCGGGCACGTCCGGGCCATGGGCGCGCTGCTGCGCGCCAAGGTCGAGGCGGCGGCCTCCCGCACCCCCGGCGTGGTCGCCGAGGTGCGCGGCCTGGGCCTGATGCTGGGCTTCAAGCCCGTCATGCCCAATACCGAGATGGTGGCCCGCCTGGCAGCCAACGGCCTGCTGACCGTGGGCGCGGGCGACAATATCGTGCGGCTGCTGCCGCCGCTGATCATCGATGAAAGCCATGTGGACGAAGCGGCGGGCATCTTGTCCCGCACCTTCGACGAGGTGAAATGAACTCTGTCAAAGCATCGGGCGCGCCGCGCCACTTCCTCGACCTGGATGGATTCGATACGGCAACGCTGCGCCATATCCTCGATCTCGGCCTCGCCTACAAGCAGGGCAAGGGCCCCAAGGCGCCGCTGGCCGGCAAGATTCTGGCCATGATCTTCGAGAAGCCTTCGACCCGGACCCGCGTGTCCTTCGAGGTGGGCATGAAGCAGCTGGGCGGCGACGTCGTCATGCTGGCGTCGGGCGATACCCAACTGGGCCGGGGCGAGACCATCGCCGATACCGCCCGGGTGCTGTCGCGCTTCGTCGACGCGGTGATGATCCGCACCAACCTGCCCGACAAGCTGATCGAGCTGGCCAAGTATGCCGGCAAGCCGGTGATCAACGGCCTGACCGACGAATCCCATCCCTGCCAGGTGATGGCCGACGTGATGACCTTCGAGGAGCATCGCGGTTCGCTGGCCGGCAAGGTGGTGGCCTGGGTGGGCGACGGCAACAACGTGGCCGCCAGTTGGATTCACGCCGCCGGCCATTTCGGCTGCGAGATCAGGCTGGCCTGCCCGGAAAGCCTGATGCCCTCGCGCAAGGCGGTGGATTGGGCCCGCGCCAGGGGCGCCAGCGTGGTGCTGACCACCCATCCCGCCGAGGCGGTGGCCGGCGCCCATCTGGTGCTGACCGATACCTGGGTGTCCATGGGCTGCCAGGATTCCAACCGCCACGAGCTGCTGGAGCCCTATCAGGTCAACGAGGCCCTGATGGCCAAGGCGGTGCCCGACGCCCTGTTCATGCACTGCCTGCCCGCCCACCGCGGCGAGGAAGTGACCGACCCGGTCATGGACGGCCGGCAATCGGTGGTGTGGGACGAGGCGGAAAACCGCCTGCACGTCCAGAAGGGAATCCTGACCTGGTGCCTGGCTTGACCGATTCAGTCCTGCCCTTCGCCATGATGGGCGGTGCGGTGCGCGGCCGTCTGGCGCGGCTTGAGAGCGCGCTGGACACCATTCTCGACGACCAGCACGCCTATCCGGTGCCGGTGGCCGCCCTGCTGGCCGAGACCATGGCGCTGGCCGCCGTGCTCGCCACCTCCATGAAGTTCGACGGCATCTTCACCCTGCAGGCCCAGGGCGACGGCCCGGTCTCGCTGCTGGTGGCCGACGTGACCAGCGGCGGCGACGTGCGCGCCCACGCCCGCTTCGACGCCGCCCGGCTGGAGCAGGTTCCGGTTTCCGGACGGGCCTCGGTCCCCGCCCTGCTGGGCAAGGGCTATCTCGCCTTCACCGTGGACCAGGGACCGGATACCGACCGCTACCAGGGCATCGTCGAGCTGGAAGGCCCGACCCTGGAGGATTGCGCCCGGGCCTATTTCAAGCAGTCGGAGCAGTTGGACACCGCCATCGAGGCCACGGTGCGCCGGCCGGCCGGCGGCCAGGGCTGGGCGGCGGCGGCGCTGATGATCCAGCGCATGCCGGCCGGAACCGGCAGCGCCCCCATCCTGGTGGCCGAGGAGGCGCAGGAAACCTGGCGCCGCGCCGAGATCCTGCTGGGCAGCGTCACCGGCGCCGAGATGACCGACCCCGCCCTGGCGCCCGAGCAACTGCTCTATCGCCTGTACCATGCCGAACAATTGCAGGTGTTCGAGGCCAAGGCGTTGCGGGCTCGCTGCCGCTGCTCGCGGGACAAGGTGGCGGCGACGCTCCGCTCACTGCCCGCCGACGAGATCGCCTCGGTGGCCGACGAGGCGGGCGAGATCGTGGTGACCTGCGAGTTCTGCCGCACCGACCATGTCTTCCGCCTATCGGAGCTGCAGCATTCTTGACGGCTTGCCGCACCGCACCGATATTGAGCCCACGTCATTATTATAAGCCAAGGGGAACCATTCCCATGATCGCTCGGCATTTCCGCCTGGTGGCGGCCGTCGTCGTCGCCCTTACGGCCAGCGCCTGCCAGAACGCCAAGCCGCCCATGCAGAAGCTGCCCGAAATCAGCTTCGCCAATCTGCGGCCTTTCCAGCTTGATGTCGGGCAGTTGGAGATCGTCTCGGAATTCGTGGCCCCCGGCCGCTCGCCGCATATCGAGCACCTGATGCCGGTGTCGCCCGAAGGGGCGGTGCAGCGTTGGGCCCAGGATCGCCTGAAGCCGGTGGGCCGTACCGGCTCGGCCCGCGTGGTGATCAAGGACGCCAAGGTGGTCGAGGTGCCCCTGGCCGTCGACAAGGGCCTGACCGGCGCCTTCAAGAAGGAGCAGGAGGTGCGCTACGACGCCGCCCTCAACGTGGCGATCCAGATCCTCGACCAGCGCGGCATGATCCAGGGCGAGACCATGGCCCAGGCGACGCGGTCGCGCACCGTGGCCGAGGGCATCACTTTGAACGAGCGCGACCGCGTGCTCTATGACATCAGCGAAAGCCTGGTCAAGGACATCGACCAGCAGATGTCCCAGTTGATTCAGAGCTATCTCGGCCGTTGGGTGAGGTAGAGTCCGTAAGGATTTGGATCGAATCGGATTCCGGGCTTGACGGGCGGCGCTCGCCACCTTAAAAACGCGGCTTCCTCCGATCGGAAGATCGGGCCAATTTTCCACGGATAGCCTCGGCATATGGCCGAAAGGGTGAATCCGGCGAACGACTTGAAGCGAGGATTTTACCATGGCACGTCGCTGCGCCATCACCGGCAAGGGCGTTTTGACCGGCAACAACGTCAGCCACGCCAACAACAAGACCCGGCGTCGGTTCCTGCCCAATCTCCAGGAAGCCTCGCTGCTGTCCGACGCCCTGGGTCACGCCGTGCGCCTGCGCATCTCGACCAATGGTCTGAAGACCATCGAGCACAACGGCGGCATCGACTCGTACCTGCTGTCCATCGCCAGCACCAAGCTGAGCGCCGAGGCCCGCCGCCTGAAGAAGCGCATCGAGCGCGCTCTGGCGACCAAGCAGGACGCCGTCGCGGCCTAAGCCTCGCGTCGCAAGTTCTCTGAAAGGGTCCGTGGGCAACCACGGGCCCTTTTGGTGTTTCCGGGGCCCTCAGAGCATCCGGATCTAGAACAGGGCGTACTGGTTGACCGGAGCGCCGGTCTTTGCCCGCCGGGCAACGGCGGCGGGCGGCGGCGGAGCGCTGGGGCGGCGCGGGGCCGGCTCGGCCCGCATGACGGGAGCCGGGGCGGGCGGAGCCACCGGCGGCAGGGGATGGGTGCGGTCGGCCAGGCGCTCGTCCAGCTCGCCCTTCAGGGCGGTGGCGACCAGGCCCAGGCGGCGGTTCTCGGCCTCCAGCCGGTCGGCGCGGCCCTTCAGGGCCTCGAACTGGGCGGTCAGGCGCTCGGCCACCTCGACAGCCTGGGCAAGGTCGGCGTGCAAGGCCCGTTCGGCCGCCTGGGCAACGTCGGCCCGGCGCTTCTCGGCCCCCAGGGTCTCGCGCAACTCGTCCAGCTCGGCCTTCAGACGGATGGCCTGGGCGGCGTCCTGGGCGGCGCCGGCCAGCCCACCCGCCGGGCCGGGGCCACTCTGGCGCAGCGTCTCGTTCTCGGAACGCAGGTGGCGGACCTCGTTGCGCAGATCGAAGACCGTGTCCTCCAGATCCTCCATCCGGGTGGCGCTGACCACCGGGCCGCCCTCGGCCAGCCTCGAGGCCAGGGCGACGAAGTCCAGCCCGGCGCCTTCCAGCAGCCGTCCCGCGGTGCGCAGGGCGTGCAGCGCCTCGGCATCGTTGTCCGACGCGGCCAGGGCCAGCACCTTGGCGAGTCTCTGAACGTCCATGACCTCTTTCCCCCAAGAATGGGGGATTCTGTCAAAAGCTCCGTCCGGGGGCAAACCATATTTTGTGGCCGCCGCCCCGGCCGGCCACCAATCCCGCGCACGGCGCCGCAACCCCTCCATGCGCGAATCGGTCCGAGACTTTTCGGGATGGTTTTAATATAGTCCAGCTCTAATATAAATTCCGGAGAGCCCCGCCATGGACGCCAAGCCAGCCGTACCGGCCTTGCCGCTGCACAAGGGCGAGGTGCCGCTCTACATGGAGACCGGCAAGGCCCAGCCCCGCGCGGTCGGCGGCACCTTCCGCTCGCTGAAGTGGTGGGCCATGGTTCTCACCCTGGCGTGGTGGCATCTGGGGCCGTTCCTGCGCTGGAACCGGGGGCCGGGGGCTCCGGACCAGGCCATCCTGATCGACATGCCCGGCCGGCGGGCCTACATGCTGTTCATCGAAATCTGGCCGCAGGAGATTTACTACCTGACCGGCATCCTGCTGATCTCGGCCATCCTGCTGTTCCTGATGAGCGCGGTGGCCGGCCGGGTGTGGTGCGGCTTCATCTGCTGGCAGACGGTCTATACCGACCTGTTCGTGGCGGTGGAGCGCATGGTGATCGGCGACCGCAGCCAGCGCATCGCCTTCGAGCGCCAGCCCCTGTCGGCGGGCAAGCTGGCCAGGAAGGCGGTGATCAACCTGCTGTGGCTGGCCATCTCGGCGGCCTGCGGCATCGGCTTCACCCTGTGGTTCGGCGACGCCTTCGAGATGCTGCGGGACATCTTCACCGGCCGGGCCAGCCCACCGGTCTATGCCTTCATCGCCATCCTGGGCGGCTTCTGTTTCCTGCTGGCCGGCTATGCCCGGGAAAGGGTCTGCGTCTATCTCTGTCCCTATTCCCGCTTCCAGTCGGCCATGTTCGACGAGCATTCGCTGATCGTCACCTACGAGGCGTGGCGGGGCGAACCGGGCGGCCCGGCGCGCAAGGGCCAGAGCTTCGAGGGGCGCGGCCATTGCGTCGATTGCCGCGCCTGCGTCCAGGCCTGCCCCACCGGCATCGACATCCGCCGGGGCAACCAGTTGGCCTGCATCGGCTGCGCGCTGTGCATCGACGCCTGCAACCAGGTGATGGACCGCTACGAGTTGCCGCGCGGGCTGATTTCCTATGATTCCAGTTTCAACATCGACGCCCGCAAGGACGGCAGGAGCGGCAAGCTCCACATCGTCCGGCCGCGCACCCTGATCTATGGCGGGATCATGGCGGCGGTGCTTTCGGTGATGCTGTTTCGCCTCACCACGCGGCCCGACGTGGACGTCAACGTGCTGCACGAACGCTCGCCGCTGTTCGTCCAGATGTCGGACGGCTCGATCCGCAACGGCTATGCCTACAAGGTGCTGAACATGAAGGCCGAGGACCGCGCCTTCACCGTGCGGCTGGACGGCGTCCCCGGCGCCACCATCTCGGTGGTCGGCGGCGAGAGCAATTCGACCGCCGCCGAACTGCGCGTGCCGCGCGATTCGGTAGGCGACTTCAGGCTCTACGTCACGGTTCCGGCGGAAAAGGCGGCCTCTAGGAGCATGCCGGTGACCTTCGTGCTGACCGGATCGAGCCGCGAGGTACGCACCCACACCATCTTCGCCGGGCCGGAGAAGTAGGAAACGACCTGATTCTTGATGTCATCCCGAGCGAAGCCGAGGGATCTCAGCCTGGAAGGGCGGTGCCAATTCTGAAAAGCCGTGCCAGAACGAGATCCCTCCTCCCGATGGTCGTCGGGATGACAAATCACTCCCGGCACTCAGAACCGTCCGTCAATCGTCCTCGACCATGTCCACCCAACTGGGATCATGGCCGCTGCACTTGGAGGGCGTGGCCAGGGTCGGCTTGACGGTCGGCACCGCCAGGTCGGGCAGCACCGCTTCGCCCAGGGCTTCGCGGATGGCGGCGGCCAGTTGCTCCGGCGAGACGGGCTTGCCCAGGAAGCGCACCGCCGGCCCCACCTGCTGGCGCGAGACGCTGGGCGTCCAATGCCCCGACAGGACCAGGACGACCACGTCGGGAAAGGCCTCGTACATTTCGATGATCAGGGCCTTGCCGTCCATCACCGGCATGGCGATGTCGGTGACCACCACGTGGACCGGCCGGCCGGCCAGGATGTCCAGGGCCTGTGGGGCGCTGTTGGCGAACAGGCTTTCCCATTCCCCGGCGTAGTCGGTCATGGTGCGCCGGATGCCGTCCAGCACCCGGGGTTCGTCATCCACGAACAGGACACAGGCGCGGCTCATTGTCCTCTCCTCGGCGAACGGCCATCCCGTCGCAGCTTATACCAATCCGCCCCGCTCAGAACACGTCCTTGCGCCGCCGCAGCTCGGCGAAGACCTGGGACGGATCGCTTCCCGGCCCCATGCCCACCGCCCTGGCCACGGCGGCGGTGTCGGCGCGCAGGAAGGGATTGGCCGCCCGCTCGTCGGCCAGGCTGACCGGCACGGTCGGACGGTTCTGGGCGCGCAGGCGCTCCACCTGCTCGACGCGGGCCTTCAGCGCCTCGTTGTCGCGCTCCACCAGCCTGGCGAAGCGGGCGTTGCTGGCGGTGTATTCGTGGGCGGGATAGGCCATGGTGTCGGGCGGCAGGTCGCGCAGCTTGCGCAGCGACGCCCACATCTCCTCGGCCGATCCCTCGAACAGCCGGCCGCAGCCCAGCGAGAACAGGGTGTCGCCGCAAAACAGCGCATGGCTGTCGGCGAACCAGTAGGCGATGTGGCCCGAGGTGTGGCCCGGCACCTCCAGCACGGTGACGGCGGCGTGGCCGAGCATGAAGGTTTCGCCCTCCGACACCTCCTGGGTGATGCCGGGAATGCGCTCGGAATCCCGGGCCGCGCCGACCACGGCGCAGCCGGTGCGCCGCGCCAGCTCGAGATTGGCCCCGGTATGGTCGCCGTGATGGTGGGTGTTGAGGATGTGGGTCAGCGTCCAGCCCCGGGCGGCGAGACGCTCCAGCACCGGCTCGGGCACCGCCGGATCGATGGCGGCGGTGGCCCCGCCCAACGGCTCGTGCGCCAGATAGACGTAATTGTCCGCGAGCACCGGAATCTGTTCGACGACGATCTTGGCCATGGGTGTTCCGCCTTTTCCGACACTCCGGTTGTAGCACCAACCGCTGGAAACGCCTATCTTTGCCCCATGAACGGAGAACTGTCCTACCCCGCCATGTGGACCGACGTGGTCGACCTGCGCGACTTCTACGGCGACAGCCTGGGCCAGTCGGCCCAGCGGCTGATCCGCCGGCAGTTGCGCGCCCTGTGGCCCGACGTGACCGGCCAGCGGGTGCTGGGCCTGGGCTTCGCCACGCCTTACCTGCGGGTGTTCCTCAACGAGGCCGAGCGGGTGATCGCCGCCATGCCGGCCAGCCAGGGCGTGCTGCCCTGGCCGCCGGAAGGCCCCGGCCTCACCGCCCTGGTGGACGAGACCGACCTGCCGCTGCCCGACCGCTCCATCGACCGGCTGCTGCTGGTCCACGCCCTGGAATCCACCGAGCAGGTCCGCGCCATGATGCGCGAGACCTGGCGGGTCCTGGCCGACGGCGGGCGCCTGATGGTGGTGGCCCCCAACCGGCGGGGCATCTGGGCGCGGCTGGAGCGCACGCCGTTCGGCAACGGCCGGCCCTACACCATGGGCCAGTTGAACCGGCTGCTGCGCGACAACATGTTCACACCCATCCACAGCGCCTCGGCCCTGTTCCTGCCGCCCACCACGTCGCGCATGCTGCTGCGTTCGGCCCCGGCGGTGGAGCGGATCGGCCAGCGCTGGTTCGAAACCTTCGGCGGCGTGATCATCGTCGAGGCCGCCAAGCAGATCTATGCCGGCTCGGCGGTGCGCGAAGCCAAGGGCAAGCGCCGCTCCTACCTGCCGGTGGCGGAGGGCTTCTCGCGGGTGATGAAGTAGCATTCACCGCACCGGACCGGACCGGCCGAAGAATACGAAAAAATTACTTGAACCACGGAGACACGAAGGAACACGAAGAAGAGAATTAAATTTCTTCTCTTTTTCTTCGTGCCTTTGCGCCTTCGTGGTGAAACAACACCTCCGAACGCGGATCAGTGCTGCTCGCGCGTCGCGGTGAAGCGGATCTTCTCGAAATCCTGCTGGGCGCGGCTGAGCTGCCAGGAATTGCGCGCCAGATAGACCATGCCGCCGTCGCGATCCTCGGCCATGTTGGACTTGTTGGCGGCCATGAAGCGCTTCATCTCCGCCTCGTCGTCGCAGGCCACCCAGCGGGCGGTGACGAAGCCGCCGTCCTCGAACCCCGCCTTGATGTTGTATTCGGACTCGATGCGGGTGGTCAGCACGTCGAACTGCAGCAGGCCGACCACGCCGACGATCCAGGTGGAGCCGTCCAGGGGCTTGAACACCTGGGAGACGCCTTCCTCGGCCAGGTCCTCCAGGGCCTTCTTCAACTGCTTGGCCTTCATGGGATCGTCCAGGCGCACCCGGCGCAGCACTTCCGGCGCGAAGGTGGGAATGCCGAGGAAGTTCATGTCCTCGGACTCGCTCAGCGTATCGCCGATGCGCAATTGGCCGTGGTTGGGAATGCCCATGATGTCGCCGGGAAAGGCCTCTTCCGCCAGTTCCCTGTCGCGGGCCAGGAAGAACACCGGGTTGACCAGGGCCATCAGCTTGCCCGAGCGCACATGCTTGACCTTCATGCCGCGCTTGAAGCGGCCCGAGCAGATGCGGAAGAAGGCGATGCGATCGCGATGGTTGGGGTCCATGTTGGCCTGGACCTTGAAGACGAAGCCGCTGACCTTGGCCTCACCGGGCTCCACCACCCGCTTGTCGGTGGGGCGCGCCACCGGCGGCGGGGCCAACTCGCCGATCCCCTTGAGCAGTTCCGCCACGCCGAAGGTCTTCAAGGCCGAGCCGAAGAACACCGGGGTCAGATGGCCGGCGCGGAAGGATTCCAGGTCGAATTCGGGATAGCCGCCGCGCACCAGCTCCACCTCTTCGCGCAGGCGGTCGGCGGCGGCCTTGCCCAGCACCTCGTCCAGCTTGGGGCTGTCCAGCGAGGCATCCACGGCAATCTCGGCGATGTGGTCGCCGCGGCCGGGATCGAACATGATGACGCGGTCGTTGACCAGATCGTAGACGCCCTTGAGATCGCGGCCCATGCCGATGGGCCAGGTGACCGGGCAGACGTCGAGCGCTAGGGTCTTCTCCACCTCGTGCAGCAGGTCGAAGGTCTCGCGGCCCTCGCGGTCGACCTTGTTGACGAAGGTGATGATCGGCACGTCGCGCAGGCGGCAGACCTCGAACAGCTTCAGCGTCTGGGTCTCGATGCCCTTGGCGGCATCGAGCACCATCACCGCCGAATCCACGGCGGTCAGCGTCCGGTAGGTGTCCTCGGAAAAGTCCTCGTGACCGGGCGTGTCCAGCAGGTTGAAGCTGAGGCCCTCGTACTCGAAGCTCATCACCGAGGCCGACACCGAAATGCCGCGCTCCTTCTCGATGGCCATCCAGTCCGAACGGGTGCGGCGCTGCTCGCCGCGGGCGCGCACGGCACCGGCCATCTGGATGGCGCCGCCGAACATCAGCAGCTTCTCCGTCAGCGTGGTCTTGCCGGCGTCGGGGTGGGAGATGATGGCGAAGGTGCGCCGAAGGGCGATGGCTTGATCGAGCGTGGTCATGGGGCTGGGTTTTGGCCCCAAGCGGTGCAAGAATCAAGCGGATTAGGTTGGAGACTTCGGCAATGCGCATCGACCTCGACATGGATCTGGCCTCGCGCCTCTTCACCGTGGCCCGGCAATTGGGCCGCGATCCGGCGGAATGCGCCCGCTCGGCCATCCTGGCCTTCGTCGCCGATTGCGAGGAAGCGGCGGAAATGCGGGCGCAACTGGCCGGCGGCCAATGGCTCAGGGCGGAGAACCAGCCGGATTGAGATGCCCATAGGCCGGCCGCGTGGCGATGCGGGTGTCCTCGACCGCGCCGCCCACCGTGAAGTGGTAGAGCGACTGCCACGCTCCTCCACCGGGGGCCAGGCCCAGCAGGTCGTGGACCTCGTCGTCGTGATAGCAGCCGATGCCGGTGCCCGACAGGCCGGCCGCCGTGGCTTCCAGATAGAGCACCTGGCCGATCATCCCCGCCTCCCAGAACAGGCGGCGATAGGCCCATTGCCCGTCTTCGGCCAGGGTGCGGTCGAAATCGGCCAGCATGCCCAGCGAAAAGGCGCCCCGTCCGGCGATGCTTTGGGTGCATGACACTTCGGTGGCCGCCCACGAGAAGTCGCCCTCGGCGAGGCGATGGAGCGGGATGTCCGGGCAAGCCCTCTCCCACGGGAACCGGCGATCGCAATCGGCCCGCAGCCGCTCCAGCGCGTCGGGGTCGCGGACCAGGGCGTAGAGGCCGGGAGCCATTCCCTCCACCCGGTGGACGAACAGCACCAGCGACAGCCGCGCCGCCCACGGCCATGACCGCCACGGCACCCGCTCCCGGTCGGGCAGGGTGGCGGCCAGCAGGCGCAGGAAGGCGTCCTTCCCCATGCCGGTCGCCCCGTCCATGGCCTGGGCGCTGCGGCGGCGGCGGATGATGGCGGCGGCCGGCTCGTGGCCGGCCGGCGGCCAGGGCGGCATGGCAAGCGAGGGCGGCGACGGGACGGGCGGGGTGGCCGGCTTTTCCGACAGGGCGAGGGCCTGGCCGATCACCTCCCACACCACGTGGTCGGGGCTCAAGACGTTGGCCTCCCCCGCCCAGGTCCCGGTCACCGGCTTCAGCGCCGGCTCGGGCAGGGGAACGGGCGAGACCAGGGCGATCAGGTCGGGATGCTCCGGCTCGAAACCATGGCAGGAGTCCGGGCGGTCGAGGCCGAGCAGCGCCGCCAGGTCCTCGTCGCCCGGCGCGGTCAGGGCGCGAAGGTGCCAGCCCAGGCAGGCGGCGGCATAGGACGCGGCGGCCAGGGCATGGCCGGCATCGTGCTGGCAATAGCGGAAGGCGCGCTCGCCGTACTTCCACGATTCCCGCCAGGGAATGGACGACAGGGCCAGCAGGAAGGCGCCGGGCGGCAGGTCGGCGGGCAGCGTATCGAGGCGGCAGCGCTCCTCCAGGGCATGGTGAAAGGGCGCGTAGTGATAGAGGCCCGGCCCCCCTCCAGTACCGATGCCGTCCAGCGGCGGCAGGATCACCCAGCCCTCGGTGGGATGCAGGTTGCCGCTGCTGGGATTGTTGCGCAAGCTCCAGCGGGCCTCGCCCACCTCCTTCCACGCCGACAGGCCGAGCGCCAGTTCCAGGAACAGCCCCAGCCCGTCCGGGTCCAGCGGTGCCGGTTCGCCCGCCCCCAGCCGGCCGAATGGCGGCGTCCCGGCGTCGAGGCGCAGGGGCAGCGGCACACGCCGCGCCCCGGCGAAGGCGCGGAACGGATCGGGCTGGGTCTCCCAGTCGAGAAAGCCCGGCCCCCTGGCGTAGCGGCGGCTGAAATGCTTGGTGCGCGCGTGATAGGCGGCGATGTGGTCCAAAGCTGCGTCCATCCCGTCTTTTCCCCTTGCTGTCCACACCATATATTGGAATGGAACCAGCCTGCATCACCCCCGGGTATCGAACGCCATGACCACACCTCCCCCCACCGACCTTGCCGGCGAACGGCTGGTGCGCAAGACGCTCGACCGTATCCTGCCGCTCGACCAGGGCGATCAGGAGTATATCCGCGCCGGACTGGAGGCGGTGCAGGAGGCGTTCGGCATCGCGGCGCTGCCCGACATTCCCATCGCCCTGATGCCGGGACGGACGCTGATGCGGCTGCTGGTGGACCTGCGGGCCAGGCTGCACCCGCGCAATCCCGGCCAGACCGAGGCCTGGGGCCGCCTGGCCGGCGCCATCCTGGTCCTCGACACGGCGGGCGAGTTCGCCGCCCAGCATTCCCAGGCGGAGGAACGCCGCCGCACCATGGAGCGGGACGATCTGGAGGATTAAGGGAGGACGCGGGCGGGACGCCCGCCCTTAGGGGCAGATGAGGTCCACCGTCTCGTCGGCGATGGAGATTTCGGCGGGCAGGCGGGCGACGATGTCGCCGTCGCCCTGGACCGGAGCGCCGCGCGGCCCGGTGATCAGGATGTTGCGGGCCGACACCACCCGCACCTCGGGCAGGGCCGGCAGCTTGCCCAGGGGCAAGGCGATGCCGTAGCGCAGCATGCCCGCCATGCCGGGATTGGGCAGGATGCACAATTCCAGCATGGGCGCCGCCAGATCGGCGTCGGGGGCGGCGATGAACGGCCCGCCGTAGAAGCGGCCCTTGCAGGCCACCACCATGCGGGCCTCGTACTCGACCCCGTCGGCGCGGACGGTCAGCTTGGGAAAGTCGTAGCCCACCGCCTGGCGCAGGCTTTCGACCACATAGGCCAGCTTGCCCGCCCGGCGTTTCAGGGCGGTGCTCACCCCCTCCACCACGTGGGCGTCGAGGCCGGCGCCGGCCATCAGCAGGAAGCGCCGCCGGTTGGCCAGCCCCACATGGACCCGCCGGGCGGGACCGAAGGTGACGGTGCGGGCCACCCGCTCCACGTCATCGGGATCAAGGCCGATCTCGCAGGCCAGAACGTTGGCGGTGCCCAGC
>JAVBXM010000251.1 GCA_030824585.1 Phaeospirillum sp.
TGGGCGGCTCGGCCTTGACGGGTTCGGGCGCCTTGGGGGCCTCGACCACCTTGGCCGGGGCCTTGGGCGGAGCCGGAACCTCGGCGACGATATCGGGCTTGGCAGGCTTGGCCGCCGGAACCGAGGCCTTGGGGGCCTCGACCGTCTTGACGGGCTCGGGAACCTTGACGGGCTCGGGCGCGGGAAGTTCGGCCTTTGGCGCGGCGGCGACCGTCTCCACCTTGGGAGCGGCAACCTTGGGAGCGGCAACCTTGGGAGCCGCAGCGGCCTTGGGGGCCTCGGCATAGGGCTTGAAGCCCGACGATGCCTTGGGGGCGGCGGGACGCGCCACGGGGCGCGGAGCACCGGGAATGGCGGCGGACGGCGGGCGGGTCACCAGGCCCGGCAAGGTGGGCTCCGGGCCCAGCTTGTCCAGCACATCCCAGTTAACGTCGACGCTGGGACGGTATTCTCCCACCACCACCTGGGCGGATGCGGGCGCGGCCGCGACGGAAACAAGCGCTCCCAGCGCCAGTAACGCGACCTTTCTCCCCCTGTTCATCACGCCACTCTCCCGGCTGGAATCCCTCGATATTCTTATGGTCAAGAATCTAACCGAACCGGAGTCCGGCCACAACCCTATCCCCGCGCCGTCTTCAGCAGCTTCAGCAACGGCTGGTGCAGATGGTCGTTGGCGGCCAGCACTTCGCCGTTGTCCAGCATCTTGGAGCCGCCCTGGAAATCGGTGACATAGCCGCCAGACTCCTTGACCAGCACGATGCCCGCCGCGATGTCCCACGGCTTGATGCCGGTTTCCCAATAGCCGTCGCAGCGCCCGGCCGCCACATAGGCGAGATCGAGAGCCGCCGAGCCGAAGCGGCGGATGCCCGCCACCTGGGGCATCACGGCCGCCAGCTCCTTGAGGAAGGTCTCGTGTCCCGGACGGCCGATGAAGGGAATGCCGGTGGCGATCACCGTCTCTTCCAGCTTGCGCCGGGCCGAGACGCGCAGGCGCCGCTCGTTGAGGAACGCGCCGGCGCCCTTTTCCGCATGGAACATCTCGTCGCCCAGCGGCTGGTAGACCACGCCGGCGAACAGTTCGCCATCACGCTCCAGCGCGATGGAGATGCAGAAATTGGGAATGCCGTGCAGGAAGTTGGTGGTGCCGTCGATGGGATCGATGATCCAGCGGTGGCTCTTGTCGTCACCGGCGATCTCGCCACCTTCCTCGAGCAGGAAGCCGAAGCCGGGACGCGCCTTCTTCAGCTCGGCGCGCAACGTCTTTTCGGCCCGCAGATCGGCCGAGGACACGAAATCGGCGGGGCCCTTCTTGGACACCTGCAGTTGCTCGATCTCGCCGTAATCGCGGACCAGGTTACGGGCGGCCTTGCGGGCCGCCCCCATCATGACGTTGAGCAGTGCCGAGCGAATGATCACCGCTTAGCCCTTGAACCGCTCGACATAGGTACAGTCGGTGGTGTTGACGATGATCACCTCACCCTCCTCCAGGAAGGGGGGGACCAGGATCTTCATGCCGTTTTCCAGCTTGGCGGGCTTGTAGGACGACGATGCGGTCTGACCCTTCACCACCGGATCGGCCTCGACCACCTTCATCACCACCTTTTCCGGCAAGGTGATGGAGACCGGCGAACCCTCGACGAAATCCACCTCGACCACCATGCCGTCCTGCAGGAAGCCGATGGTGTCGCCCAGGGCGTCGTTGGGCATGGTGAACTGCTCGAAGCTCTCGGAATCCATGAAGGTCATGATGGAATCGTCGCGGAACAGGAAAGTGCACTCCTTGGCCTCGACGTTGCACTTCTCGACGGTGTCGGCGGTGCGCCAGCGCTCGTTGGTCTTATTGCCGGTGCGGATGTCGCGCATCTCGACGGTGATGAAGGCCCCGCCCTTGCCGGGCTGCACGATCTGGATCTTGAGCACGGCGAACTGGCGGCCGTTGTGCTCGAGGATGTTGCCGGGACGAATCAGGTTGGCGTTGATCTTCATGGGACTTCCAACAGGGCTGACGGAAAATTGGCGCGGAACGTAACAGGTCGCCCACGGGAAGGCAAGAATACCCGTCAATCAGGCGGATAGCGATGCCAGGCGCCCGCCGGATCGGCGACCGCCGCCCCCTCCTCGTCCCAATATTCCGGTCCCACCGGAACCTTGCCGGCCCCGCCGGGGATATCGAGCACATAGGTGGGCTGGGCGATGCCCGACAGCCGGCCGCGCAACGACCGCATCAGCGCCCGTCCCTCGGCGACGGTCAGGCGGAAATGGCCGGTCCCCGGCGCCAGATCGGGATGGTGCAGGTAATAGGGCCGCACCCGGTTCCTCACCAGGGCACGGAACAGTTCCTCCAGCACCTCGGCCGTGTCGTTGACGCCCCTGAGCAGCACGGTCTGCGACAGCAGCGGAATTCCCGCCCCGGCCAGGCGGGAAAGGGCGGCGGCGGCCTTGGGCGACAGCTCGCGGGGATGGTTGACGTGCACCGCCAGCCACACCGCCTTGCCCGCCCCGCCCAGCACTCCGGCCAGTTCGGCGCTGACGCGGCCGGGATCGCCGACCGGCACGCGGGAATGGATGCGGACCAGGTCCACATGGGGAATGTCCATGATGCGGCCCAGCAGGGATTCCAGCCGCCGGGGCGGCAGCATCAGCGGATCGCCGCCGGTCAGGATCACCTCGCGGATGTCCGGGCGCCCGGCCACATAGGCCAGGGCGGCAGCGATCTCGGCCTCACCCATGGTGGCGTCGGCATCCCCCACCCGGGCGCGGCGGAAGCAGAAGCGGCAATAGACCGGGCAGACCAGCAGCGGAGTCAGCAGCACCCGGTCGGGGTAGCGGTGGACGAGGCCCTTGACCGGGCTGTAGGCTGCGTCGCCGATGGGGTCGGCCAGCTCGTCGGGAGTGGTGGACAACTCCGCCGCCGACGGCACGTATTGCCGGGCGATGGGATCGAGCGGGTCGGCGGGATCGATGAGGTCCACCACCGCCGGAGTCAGCGCCACCGCATAGGACCGGGCGACCCGTTCCACCGGCTCGGCGGAGCGGATCAGACCGGCGTCGAGCAGGTCCTGGGCGGTGCGAAGGGTGCGGCGGCTGGACATGGAGCCACTTGATAGAGGAAAAGGCCATGGCAGGTAAAGAATGGTGGCGGCCCGAGGTGTTCGCCGGGCGCCGGGCGAACCTGGAGCTGCGCTCCCGCGTGGTCGGCGCCGCCCGTACCTTCTTCGCCGCCCGCGGCTTCGCCGAGGTGGAGACTCCCTGCCTGCAGGTGTCGCCGGGGCTGGAGCCCCACCTCAAGGCCTTCGCCACCGCCTTTGCCGATCCCTATGGCGGACCCGACCGGCCGCTCTATCTCCATACCAGCCCGGAATTCGCCATGAAGAAGCTGCTGGTGGCCGGCATGCCGCGCCTCTACCAGTTGGCCAAGGTCTTCCGCAATGCCGAGCGCTCGGCCACCCATCACCCGGAGTTCACCATGCTGGAATGGTACCGGGCCGGAGCGGCACTGGACGACCTGATGGCCGATACCGAGACGCTGGTCAGGGACTGCGCCCGCGCCGCCGGCGTGGAGCGGCTGCGGCGCCAGGGGACCGGGTGCGACCCCTTCGCCCCATGGCGGCGGCTGTCGGTGGCCGAGGCCTTCGCCGAATACGCCGGGATCGACGTGCTGGCCACCGCCCCCGACGCCTGGGCGCCCGATCGCGCGGCGCTGGCCGCCGAGGCGACGCGCATCGGCATCTCGGTCAGCCCGTCCGACGCCTGGGAGGACATCTTCTTCAAGGTGATGCTCGACCGCATCGAACCCCATCTCGGGTTCGACCGACCGGTCATACTGCATTCCTATCCCGTATCCATGGCGGCGCTGTCGCGCCCGTCGCCCGCCGATCCGCGGGTGGCCGAGCGCTTCGAGGCCTATGCCTGCGGCGTGGAACTGTGCAACGCCTTCGGCGAACTGACCGACGCCGCCGAGCAGCGCCGCCGCTTCACCGCCGACATGGACCTGAAGCAGGCGCTTTACGGCGAGCGCTATCCCCTGGACGAGGATTTCCTGGCCGCACTGGACTCCGGCATGCCGGATTCGGCCGGCATCGCGCTGGGCTTCGACCGGCTGGTCATGCTGCTGGCCGGAGCGGACAGCATCGACGACGTGCTGTGGGCGCCAGTAGCCGGCTAAATAGATTAAATGTGGCCGGCTAAATGGATTAAATAACGTCCGCCAGGGTCTTGCCGTCGAACACCCCCAGGAAGGCGGCCAGGGCATCGTCCACCAGCACCCGCAGGCGGCAATCGACGATGGGGCAGGTGTCGCAGGGCTCGTGACAGGGCAGCAGGGCCAGGTTCTCCTGCTGGCGGAACAGCTCGCCCAGGGCGATCTCGGAGGGCTCGCGGCCCAGGCGCAGGCCGCCATGCTTGCCCCGCACCGTCTGGATGTGCCCCAGCTCGGCCAGGGAGCGGACGATCTTCTTCAGATGCTCGGCCGAGATGACGTAGTACTCGGCCACTTCGCGCACCGTCACCACCCTGTCGCGGTGCCGCGACAGATAGATGAGCAGACGGATGGAAAAGTCGGTGAACTGGGTGATCTTCATGGTGCTTCCGCCCGGGGGTAGGAACCCATGGTGCTACAGGCGGCCCACCCGTTCAACGACCTTGGCGACCAGACGGGTGATTTCCCCGTTGTCGCCCAGCGGCGCCAGGGACTCCAGTTCGCCCAGCAGGCTATAGAGCACCTCCTCTCCGAACATGCCGCATTTGCCGCGCATGGCATGGGCGTGGTCGGTCAGGGCCGTCCGGTCATGCCCCTCGGCCAGATCGCGCAGGACCTGCTGGTCCCGGGTCATCTCGGCCATGAAGGTGGGCAGCAGGTGTTCCAGCCCGGCGGGAATATTGATGCCCGCCGCCAATCCACCGTCGGCCGGGGCGGCGTCGGTGTCGGCCGGTGGCAACATCTCGGCCATGGCGGCCAGCAGGTCAGAGCGGGCGATGGGCTTGGACAGGAAACGGTCGAAACCGGATTCCCGCGCCCGCGCCCGGCTGGCCTCGGAATCATCGACGGTCAGGGCGATCAGCGGGACCGGCGGCAATCCGTGGGAGGACTCGAACAGCCGGATGGCCTTGGCGGCCTCGAAGCCGTCCACCCCGGGCATGCACAGGTCGAGAACCACCAGTTGGTGGCGGCTGCCGCCGTCGGGACGGATGGCGGTGGCCTTGGCGATGGCCTCGGCCCCGTCGGCAGCCTCGTCGACGACGCAGCCGGTGCCGTCCAGGAAATCGCGGAACACCAGGCGGACCAGTTCCATGTCGTCGGCGAACAGCACCCGGATTCCATGGGGCGCCACGCCGGGCAGCCCGTCGGTCCCGGGCAGGCCCAGGCGCTCGACCACGAACTCGCGGAAGCGCGACCCGATGAGCGGCGGCGAGAAGAAGTAGCCCTGGGCGGTGTCGCAGCCCCGCCGAGTGATGAAGTCCAGTTGCTCCTCGGTCTCGACGCCTTCGGCCACCACCTCGAGGCGCAGCGAATGACCCAGGGCGATGATCGCCTCGACCATGGTGGCGTCGTCGCCGTTCCGCCCCATGTCGGAGATGAACGAGCGGTCGATCTTCAGCACGTCCACCGGAAAGCTCTTGAGATACGACAGCGAGGAATAGCCGGTGCCGAAATCGTCCACCGACAGGGTGACGCCCAGGGCACGGATCGTCTCCATCTTGGCGAGGATTTCCTCGCCGTTGGACAGCAGCAGGCCCTCGGTGATCTCGATGGTCAGCAGCCAGGGCGGCAAGCGGGTGTCGTCCAGGGCGCGGCGGATGATGCCGACGATGTCGCCCTGCTGGAACTGCCGGGGCGAGATGTTGACGGCGATGCTGATCTCGCCCAGCCCCATGCCCTGCCAGACCAGCGCCTCGCGGCAGGCGGCGGTCAGCAGCCACTCGCCGATGGGGCGGATCAGGCCGATCTCCTCGGCCAGGGGCACGAACTGGTCGGGGCTGACCACGCCGAGATAGCGGTTGTGCCAGCGCAGCAGCGCCTCGGCCGCCACCACCTTGCCCGACTTGACGTCGACCAGCGGCTGGAACACCAGATGGAACTCGCCCTGGGCCAGCGCCCCGGACAGTTCGTCGGCCAGGCGCGAGCGGGCCTGGGCGCGGGCATCCATGGCCGGGGTGAAGAAGCGGAAGGTATTGCGCCCGGCCTGCTTGGCCTGCTGCAGCGCCGCCGTGACGTTGCGCATCAGCGCCTCCACGTCCTCGCCGTCGCCCGGCCACAGGCATACGCCGATGGAACACGAGATCAGGATGTGGTGATGCTCGACCACGAAGGGTTCCTGCAGCGCTTCCAGCACCGCGCGGACCACCGCCTCCACCTCGGCGGTCATCCGCACCCCGGACAGCACCACGGTGAACTCGTCGCCGCCGAAGCGCGCCGCCGTGTCGCCCTGGCGCAGGCAGGCCTGGAAGCGCCGCGACGCCTCCTGCAGCACCTTGTCGCCGATCCAGTGGCCCAGGGAATCGTTGATGTTCTTGAAGCCGTCCAGGCCGATGAACAGCATCGCCGCCTTGGCCCCCTCGCGCGCCGCCAGGACCAGGGCCTGCAGCAGGCGGTCGAGAAACAGGTTGCGGTTGGGCAGTTCGGTCAGCGGGTCGAAATTGCTGCGGTGCCAGAGCTGTTCCGCCGTCTCGCGCGCCTCGGTGATGTCGCGGAACACCGCGATGCGCCGCGCCGGCAGGCCATCGGCGCCGCGCTGCGTGGTGATCGACAGCCACAGCCGCACCGGCCGGCCGTCCTTGTGGCGGTCGACGACCTCGCCCTGCCATTGGCCGTTGGCCGCCAGGCCGCGCCACATCTCCTCGTAGAAGCCGCGGTCGTGGAACCCCGAACTGAGCATGTGGGGATCGTTGCCGATGGCTTCCTCGGCCGAATAGCCGGTGATGGCGGTGAAGGCCGGATTGACGGCGATGATGCGATTGGCCGAATCGGTGGCGAACATGCCCTCGAAGGCATTGTCGAACACCGCCTGGTAGAGCGAAAGGCGCTCCACCTGCTCCGACAGTTCGTCGACCCGACGCTGCGGCGACTTACCCTTACTCTCGACCACGACGCCCCCAAGAATCGGCTGGTGAGAGCATGGCCCCGAACATCTTTCAACGCAAGAGGGCTACCCGAGCAGCAGGGAAGAAAGCTGGCGGAAGTCGTCGACGATCCAGTCGGCGCCCAGTTCGGCCACCGGCCCGTGGCAATAGCCGAAGGACAGCGCCACGCTCCTCACCCCGGCCCTGCGGGCGGAAACGATGTCGTTGGTGGAATCGCCCACCATGACGGCCGCCTCGGCGGGCACGCCCAGGCGCTCGAGAATACAGGTGACGTGGGCCGGATCGGGCTTGATGGCCGGCGCGTCGTCGGCGCCCACCACCAGATCGAACCAGCGCTCCAGATCCAGCGCCGCCAGGATTTCGGCGGTGGCGCGGCTGGGCTTGTTGGTGCAGACCGCAAGCCGCAAGCCGGCGGCTTTCAACTCGGCCAGGGTCTCGGGCACGCCGGGCCACGGCCGGGTACTTTCCGCCGAGCGCGGCTCGTAATCGGCCAGAAAGCGCGCCAGATAGGGCGCCACATCGGGACCGGGCATGCCGCCGCTGGCCATGAAGGCGCGGCTGACCAGGGTTCCCGCCCCGTCACCCACCATGGACATCACCGCGCGGTCGTCCAGCGGCCCGCGCCCCTCGGAGTCCAGCAGGCGGTTGACCGCCCCCACCAGATCGGGAAGCGAATGAATCAGGGTGCCGTCCAGGTCGAACAGTACCGCCCTCAAGCCCATGCCCATTGAAACCTTCCGCAACAAAGATTGACTTGGCCCACTCGGGCCTTTTGTGGCACCTTCCGGCCACAACCGCAACAGATTGGGTCCAGCCCGCATCATGGCTTCCAGCAAGCTCGCCGTCATCGTCCTTGCCGCCGGCATGGGGACGCGCATGAAGTCGTCCCTGCCCAAGGTGATGCACCCGCTGGCGGGGCGGCCCATGGTGAGCCATCTGCTCGATACCGTCTCGGGCCTGGCGCCCGACCGCATGGTGGTGGTGGTCGGCCCCGACATGGACGTGGTGAGCAAGACCGTCGCCCCCCATCCCACGGTGATCCAGGCCGATCGGCTGGGCACCGGCCATGCCGTGGCCCAGGCCAAGGCCGCGCTGGGCGAATTCGACGGCGACGTGCTGGTGCTGTACGGCGACACGCCGCTGATCACCCGGGCGACGCTCGAGCGCATGCTGGCCGAGCGGCGCGGCCCCCGCGACCCGGCGGTGGTTGTGCTGGGCTTCAAGCCCGCCGACCCCGGCCATTACGGCCGGCTGGTGGTGGGCGCCGAGGGGCTGAAGGCCATCGTCGAATACCGCGACGCCACCCCTGACCAGCGCGAAAACCCGCTGTGCAATTCGGGCGTGATGGCCATCGACGGCAACCGGCTGTGGAGCCTGATCGAGCGGGTCGACAACAAGAATTCCAAGGGCGAGTACTACCTGACCGACATCGTCGCCCTGGCGCGCGCCGACGGCGCCACCTGCACCCATGTGGAGGGCGACCCAGCCGAACTGCTGGGCGTCAACTCCCGCTCGGAGCTGGCGGTGGCCGAAGCCCTGGTCCAGGCCCGCCTGCGCGAGACGGCCATGGATAACGGCGCCACCCTGATCGATCCGGCCACCGTGTGGTTCTCGTGGGATACCCGGATCGGCCGCGACGTCACCGTCTGGCCGCACGTGGTGTTCGGCCCCGGCGTCCGCGTGGGCGACAACGTGGAGATCAAGGGCTTTTGCCACTTCGAGGGCTGCTCGATCAAGGACGGCGTGGCGGCCGGTCCCTTCGCCCGCCTGCGCCCCGGAGCCGAGATCGGCGAAAACGCCCATATCGGCAATTTCGTCGAGGTCAAGAAGGCCACCATCGAGGCCGGCGCCAAGGTCAACCACCTGACCTATATCGGCGACGCCCGGATCGGTGCCGGCGCCAATGTGGGAGCCGGGACCATCACCTGCAATTACGACGGCTTCAACAAGTCGTTCACCGACATCGGCGCGGGGGCCTTCATCGGCTCCAACACCTCGCTGGTGGCTCCGGTGAAGATCGGCGACGGCGCCGTGGTCGGCGCCGGCTCGGTGATCACCAAGGAGGTGACCCCCGGCGCGCTGGCCGTGGCGCGTGGCTCGCAGATGGAGCTGAAGGGCTGGGCCGAGCGGTTCCGCGCCCAGCAGGCCGCCAAGAAGGCGAAGAAGGAGGGCTGAGCCCCATGTGCGGCATCGTCGGCATCATCGGCAAGGTGGAAGTGGCCTCTCTCCTGGTGGAGGGGCTCAGGCGCCTGGAATATCGCGGCTACGATTCGGCCGGCATCGCCACCTTGGTCAACGGCGACATCGAGCGCCGCCGGGCCGAGGGCAAGCTGGCCAACCTGGAGGCCCTGCTGAAGACCCGGCCGGTGGGCGGCCTGATCGGCATCGGCCACACCCGCTGGGCCACCCACGGCGTGCCCAATGAGCGCAATGCCCATCCCCACGCCACCAGGCGAGTGGCGGTGGTCCACAACGGCATCATCGAGAACTTCCACGAACTGAAGGCCGAGCTGTCGGCCAAGGGCCAGGTGTTCGAGAGCGACACCGACACCGAGGCGGTGGCGCAATTGATCGACTACAATCTCGCCCAGGGCATGGGGCCGGAAGAGGCCACCGCCAAGGCGCTGGAGCGCCTGCAGGGCGCCTTCGCTCTCGGCATCATCTTCGCCGGCCGGCCCGACATGATGATCGCGGCGCGCCAGGGCTCGCCGCTCGCCATCGGCTATGGCGCCGGCGAGATGTATCTGGGCTCCGACGCCCTGGCGCTGGCGCCGCTGACCCAGAAGATCAGCTATCTCAACGACGGCGACTGGGCGGTGCTGACCGCCGACAGCGTGATCATCCGCGACCGCAGCGGCGCCGTCGTCACCCGCGAGGTGCGCCAGACCCAGTTCTCCGGCGCCATGATCGGCAAGGGCGAGCACCGTCACTTCATGCTCAAGGAAATCTTCGAGCAACCGGAAGTGGTGGGCGGCACGCTCAACACCATGCTGAACCCCGCCGACCGCACCATCACGCTGCCCAAGCTACCCTTCGACCTGGGCGCCATCAAGCGGGTGCGGATCATCGCCTGCGGCACCTCGTTCTATGCCGGCTCGGTGGCCAAGTACTGGATAGAGAAACTGGCCCGCCTGCCGGTCGAGGTGGATATCGCCTCGGAATTCCGCTACCGCTGCCCGCCCATGGAAGCCGACGGCCTAGCCATCTTCATCTCGCAATCGGGCGAGACCGCCGACACCCTGGCGGCGCTGCGCTATTGCCGCGAGCACGGCCAGAAGACCCTGTCCCTGGTCAACGTGCCGGAAAGCACCATCGCGCGCGAATCCGAGGCCGCCCTGCTGACCATGGCCGGGCCCGAGATCGGCGTGGCGTCGACCAAGGCCTTCACCACCCAGTTGACCGTGCTGGCCTGCCTCGCCATCGGCATGGGCCGCGCCACCGGCGCCCTGTCGGCCGAGCAGGAGGCGGAGGTCTGCCGCTCGCTGTCGGAAATCCCCGCCCGCATCGCCGAGGTGCTGCGCCGCGACGACGACATCCGCGTCATCGCCCAAGGCATCGCCGAGGCCCGCGACGTGCTCTATCTCGGGCGCGGCACCGGCTATCCCATCGCCCTGGAAGGCGCGCTGAAGCTCAAGGAAATCAGCTATATCCACGCCGAGGCCTATGCCGCCGGCGAGCTCAAGCATGGCCCCATCGCCCTGATCGACGATTCGGTGCCGGTCATCGTCATCTGCCCGACCGACGAGTTGTACGAGAAGACCGCCAGCAACGTGCAGGAAGTGGTGGCACGCGGCGGCCGCGTGGTGTTCTTCTCCGACAAGGCGGGCATCGAGCGGCTGTCGGCCAAGGTCTATTCGTCCCTGGCCCTGCCCACCGTCGATCCGGTGGTCGCCCCCATCCTCTACGCCATCCCGGTGCAATTGCTGGCCTACCACGTGGCCGTCGCCAAGGGCACCGACGTCGACCAGCCCCGCAACCTGGCGAAAAGCGTCACGGTGGAATGATGGACGCCTCCACCCCTGCCCCCAAATGGCTGAAGCCCACCGTCGATTTCGGTCCGCTGGCGATATTCCTGGGGCTGTACTGGCTGAAGGGGCTGTTGCCCGCCACCGCCGGGCTGATGGCGGCGACGGCGGTGGCCCTGGCGCTGTCCTTCGTCTTCACCCGCAAGATCGCCCTGATGCCGCTGGTCACCGCCCTGGTGGTCGGCGTGTTCGGCGGGCTGACCCTGTGGCTGAACGACGAGACCTTCATCATGATGAAGCCGACCATCGTCTATGGCCTGTTCGCCGCGGTCCTGGGCGGCGGTGTGGCGCTGAACCGCCCGACGGTCAAGGCGGTGCTCGGCGAGGCCATGCGCCTGGACGATGCCGGCTGGCGCACCCTGTCGTTGCGCTTCTGCCTGTTCTTCGCCGCCATGGCCCTGCTCAACGAGGTGGTGCGCCGCGTCGCCACCATGGATGTCTGGGTGCTGTGGAAGGTGCCGGGCAGCATGGTGCTGACCTTCGTGTTCATGCTGTTCCAGATGCCGATGATCCGCCGCCACATGCCCGACGAGGCCGTTTCCCCCGGCGAGTGATCCCGGCGGGCGACCCGGCAGGAATACCTCGGCAATATCTGCCCTGGGCAAAATTTGCCGGGACGGAGCCCCCGTTCATCCTTATAAGAACATAGGAATTCCCTCGGCTGCGCCTTGCGGGCTGGGTTCGGCATGTTTCTTGCGTAGCCACGCGGAATTAGGTCAGGCATCGCCGCGATCGTCTAGGGTCCGGTCGGAGAAGCACCCATGGTCTCGTCCATATCGTCGCTGAACGAGGCGCAGATCGCTCAACTGAGCGGCGCGGCCATTCGGGACCTGACCGCCTCCGATATCCGCGGGCTCAGCTCGTTCCAGATCGCCGCCTTCACCGTCTCCCAGATCCAGGAGTTCAGCGGCACCCAACTGGCGGTGCTCAGCACCTCCCAGATGACGGGCCTGACCGAGACGCAGATCGGCGCCCTGACCCCATCCCAGGTGGCGTTCAGCGGCCAGCAACTGTCGGTGCTGCTCGACGCCCAGTTCGACGCCTTTGGCGTTGACGTCATTTCCTCGCTCTCCACCCTGCAGATCAAGGGCCTGACCGCCACCGACCTGGGCGAGATGACGGTGACCCAGTTCCGCGCCCTGGCTCCCAGCCAGCTGTCGGCTCTGTCGGCGACCCAGGTCAAGGGCCTGACCGTCACCGAGACCGGGGCGCTGACCGCCACCCAGATGACGGGGATGGCGTCGAGCCAGATCGCCGCCATGAGCGGCACCCAGGTGGGCGGCCTGGCGGGCGACGTCCTGGCGTCCCTGACCCTGGCCCAGCTCGGCGGCCTGTCCATCACCGGCATGCTGGCACTGTCCTCCTCGCAGGTCACCGCCTTCAGCCCGGACCAGGTGGCGGCCATGTCCACCACCCAGGTGCGCGGCCTGACCCAGACGGCCGCGGGGGCCATGAGCGTCGGGCAGGTCGCCGCCATGAGCAGCGCACAGATGGCCTCGCTCAGCGCCTTCGCCATCCAGGGCCTCTCCGAGACCCAGATCGCCGCGCTGAGCACCACCCAACTGGGGGCCATCTCCGCCTCGCAGTTCCAGTTCCTGAGCTCCACGGCCATCGCCAGCCTCAATCCGACCCAGATGGGCGTGCTCAGCTCGGCCCAGTTCGGGGCGCTGACCACCAAGCAGGTCGCGAGCCTGACCGCGACGCAGTTGACCGCGCTGTCTCCTACCCAGATTTCCTATCTCGCCGCCCGCGGCCTGGGCGGCCTGGACGCCGGACAGATCGACCAGTTGTCGGCCACCCAGGTGGGGGCGTTCAACACCACCCAGATCCGCAGCCTGTCGACCACGGCGGTGGAATCCCTGGACGCCACCCAGATCGGCGGGCTGTCGCTGGTCCAGATCGCGGCCCTGACCTCGGCCCAGTTGGGCACCTTCTCCACCGAGGAGATCGCCGGGCTGACCGCCACCCAGGTGAAAGGGCTCACCGTCACCGATATCGGCTGGCTGTCGCAGGAGCATGTGGAGGCGCTGACCGCGTCGCAGCTCGGGGCCTTCAGCGCCACCCAGATCAAGGCGCTGAACGCCACCGAGATGGGCTATCTCTCGCCCGGGCAGTTGCAGGCCCTGAGCGGCGTCCAGATTGCCGCCCTGGCGCTGACCGCCATCGCCGGGCTGACCCAGACCCATCTGCAATCCCTGACCGAGACGCAGTTCTCTGCCCTGTCGGCCGCCCAGATCGGCATGCTGAGCGCCGACCAGCTTCATGCCCTGGCCCCCTCGCAGATCGCCGGCCTGACCCAGTATCAGGTCAAGGGCCTGGGTCTCCGGGCCCTGGCCGAGCTCGACGAGACCCAGATTGCCGCGCTGGGCACCACCCAGGTCGCCGCCCTGACCACCACGGCGCTGCGCGGCCTGACCGAATTCCAGATGGTCCAACTGAGCGCCGAGCAGTTGGGGGCGCTGAGCCAGACCCAACTGGGGGCGCTGGCCCTCACCCAGATCGCCGCGTTCAGCCCCACCCAGCTCTCGGCCCTGACGGCCACCCAGTTGACCGGGTTCAGCATCACCCAGATCGCCGGACTGGCCAACGACCAGATCGACGCCATGACCCCCACCCAGTTGGGCGCCATGAGCCTTACCCAGCTCCGCAGCCTGTCGGTAACCCAGGTTTCCGAACTCACCCCCACCCAGGTCGCCGGGCTGTCCATCACCCAGGTGGCCGCCCTTTCCCCGACCCAGATCAAGGGATTGTCGGTCGAGGTCATCGAGACCCTGGACGATAGCCGGCTGGCGGCGCTGTCCTCGCTGCAGATCGGCGGCCTGAGCCAGCAGCAGTTGGCCGCCCTGACCGAAACCACCCTGGACCGGCTCAGCACCACCCAGTTGGGCGGCCTCACCGCCGGTCACATCCGCGCCTTCACCGACGAACAGCTCGCCTCGCTGGATGCCACCCAGTTCCGCGCCCTGACCACCACCGGGTTGCTGGGACTGGCCCAGGACCGGGTCGCCCTGCTGACCGAAGCCCAGATAACCGCGCTGTCCGTCACCCAGATCGCCGGATTGGGGACCAACGTCATCGCCGGGCTGAGCGCCGACCAAGTCAGCCATCTCTCCTCGCTGCAACTCAAGGGCCTGCGGGATACCCAGGTGGCGGCGCTGTCCGTCGAGGCGCTGGCCGCGCTGGCGCCGGCCACGCTGGCCAGCCTGAGCACCTCCCAGGTGGTCGGCCTGACCGCCACCCAGGTCGGCCTGCTCAGCGCCGACCAGCTTTCCGCCCTGTCGCAGACCCAGGTGGCGGCCCTGCGCCCGACGCAACTGGCCGGGCTGACCCTCACCCAGTTGGGAGAGATGCCGGCCTCCCAGGTCCGCGCCCTGACCGCCACCCAGATCTCGTCCCTGTCCGATACGGCGGTGGCCGCCCTGTCCCCCGCCGCCGTGGCGGCCCTGAGCAGCGCCCAGATACGGGCCCTGACCGCCACCAATGTCGGCCTGCTGTCGGACAGCCAGATCGATGCGCTGGCCCCCTCCCAGGTGGCGGCGCTGGGCATCCCCACGCTGCGCGCCCTGACCGAGGCCCAGGTGGTCGGGCTGTCGGCCACCCAGATGAGCGCCCTGACCGTCACCCAGGTGGCCGGCCTGACCGAGACCCAGGTGGCGGCCCTGAGCACCGAGCAGGTGGCGGAGCTGTCCGTCAACCAGATGCGCGCCCTGAGCTCGGCCCAGTTGGGGGCGTTGAGCGGCTCGCAGTTGCAAAGCCTGACCGGGACCGAGGTGGCGGCGCTGACCCCCACCCAGATTCGCGGCCTGGGCGCCGCCACCCTGGCCGAGTTGTCCACCACCCAGATCGGCCTGCTGAGCTTCACCCAACTGTCCGCCATGTCGACCACCGGCGTCACCGGCCTGACCAGCAGCCAGATCGACGCCCTGTCCACTACCCAGTTGCGGATGCTGTCCACCACCCAGATCGCCGGCTTCAGCCCCGATCAGGTGTCCAACCTGTCCCTGACCGTCCTGTCGGCCCTTAGCCGCACCCAGTTGGGCGGCATGACGGCGACCCAGGTCGGCGCCATGACCCAGACCCAGATCGAGGGTCTGGATGCCACCAGCATCGCCGCGCTGTCGGCCGGGGGGATCGCCGGCCTGACCGAAAGCCAGGTGGCGGCGCTGAGCGTCACCCAGTTGGCCGGCCTTACTCCCACCCAGTTGGCCGGATTGACCGCGGCCCAGTTGTCGCGCCTGGATTCCAGCGAGATCGGCGAACTGTCCGTCACCCAGCTTCGCGGATTGACCGCCGCCCAATTGGCCAGCCTGACCCCGACCCAGGTCGGCGGCCTGAACCAGGCCCAGTTGTCGGCCCTGACCCCGACCCAGGTGGGCGGCTTGGGCGCTTCCCAGTTGGAGGCGCTGGGAGCGTCGCAACTGGGATTGCTGTCGGCCACCCAGGTGACCGGCCTCAGCCGCACCGCCCTGTCTGGCCTGTCCAGCGCCCTGGTCGGCGGGTTGGGCACCACCCAGCTGCGAGCCCTGTCCGCCACCCAGATCGGCGCCCTGTCCGATGACGGCCTGGACGGGCTGGATTACGACGAACTGGCCTTCCTGTCGGTGTCCCAGATCCGTGGCCTGACCGGCACCCAGGCGGCCAGCCTGGATTCGAGCCAGTTGGCGGCGCTGACCATCACCCAGGTGGCGGCGCTCAGCACCAGCGCCCTCGGCGGCCTGTCCGCCACCGGCATCGCCGGGCTGAGCCCGGCCCAACTGACCGCGCTGGGCACCAGCCAGATCGCCGCCCTGAGCGTCGAGCAGGTGGGAGGGCTGGAAACCTCCACCATCGCCGCGCTGACCATCACCCAGGTCCGCGCCCTCGGCCCGGCGCAGCTTGCCGGGTTGGGAGCCACCCAGGTGACCGCCCTCACCGCCACCCAGGTGGCGGCGCTGTCCACCACCCAGATGCGCGGCCTGAACAGCAATGTCGTGGCCAACATGGACATCGGCCAGTTGAGCGCCACCCAGGTGGGATGGCTGTCCGCCGCCGGCATCGGCGGCCTGACCCAGAGCCAGATCGCCCAGATGTCCTCCGCCCAGTTGCGGACCCTGTCGGCCACCCAGGTGGGATGGCTGACCCCCGAGCAGGTGCAGAGCCTGACCTCGGCCGAGCTTTCCGCCCTGTCCATCACCCAATTGTCCGGCCTGACCGCCGCCCAGATGGGCGCCATCACCACCACCACGCTGGAAGGCCTGACCGCCACCCAGATGGGAGCGCTGTCGGCCACCGCCATGAGCGGCCTGACCGAAGTCCAGATGGCGACCCTGGGCGAGACCCGTATCCGGGCGCTGTCGGCGACCCAGGTGGCCGGCTTGACCGATGCCCAGACCCTGGCGCTGACCACCGGGCAATTGGCAGCCCTGTCGGTCACCCAGATCACCGCGCTGGGCACCACCGCCCTGGCCGGGCTCAATGCCACCCAGATCGACTCGCTGACCAACACCCAGTTGCGCGCCCTGTCGGCCACCCAGATCGCCGCCCTGTCCGAGGACGGGCTGGACGGAATGACATCCGCCGACATGGCGCTGCTGTCCACCACCCAGTTGCGCGGCCTGACCGCCACCCAGATGGAATCCCTGTCCACCGGGCAGGTCTCCGCCTTCTCCGCCACCCAGGTCGGCGCGCTGAGCAACGTGACCGTCGCCGGGTTGACCAACACCCAGATCGCCTCCATGAGCGATACCCAGGTCAAGGCCCTGACCGCCGGGCAGATCGGCGCCCTGAGCCTGGATCAGGTTGCCGCGCTGGGCACCGCCACCCTGGGCGCGCTCTCGGTCACCCAGTTGCGCGGCCTGGCCGCCACCCAACTGGCGGTGCTGGACGCCGGCCAGGTGGCCGGCCTGACCAACACCCAGTTGGCGGGGCTGTCCACCACCCAGATGCAGGGACTGGCCCCCGATACCGTCGTCAACCTAACCACCACCCAGTTGGGGGCCTTCTCCATCACCCAGATGGCGGCCCTGTCCGCCTCGGGAATCTCGGGCCTGTCCGCCACCCAGATCGAGTCGCTCTCCACCATCCAGTTGCGGGCCTGGAGCGCCGCCCAGGTGGGCGCGCTGACCGCCGAGCAGATTTCCGGGCTGAGCGCCACCGACCTTGGCGCCCTGACCACCACCCAGTTGAGCGGACTCACCGCCAATCAGGTGGGATCGCTGTCCACCACCACGCTCACCGGCATGACCGCCACCCAGATGGCGGCGCTGTCGGCCGGTGCGGTGGGCGGCCTGTCGGCCGCCCAGATGGCGGTCTTCAGCGAAACCCGCATCCGGGCCATGACCGCCACCCAGGTCGCCGGCCTGAGCGAGGAGCAGTTGAGCGCCCTGGCCACCACCCAACTGAGCTCGCTGGGCGCCACCCAGATCGCCGCCATCGCCGCGTCGGCCATCGACGGGCTGTCGGCGGCGCAGGTGGGCAGCCTGTCGACCACCCAGTTGCGCGCCCTGTCGGCCACCCAGGTCGCCGCCCTGTCCGAGGGCGGCATCGACGGGTTGTCCAACACCCAGATGGCGGCGCTGTCCACCACCCAGGTGGCCGGGCTGAGCACCGAGCAGATGACCGGGCTGACCAGCGGCCAACTGGCCGCCCTGTCGGCCACCCAGATCCGCAGCCTGGGCACCGCCCAACTGGGCGCCCTGGATTCCGTCCAGTTCGCCGGCCTGTCCACCACCGGACTGGCGGTCATGACCACCACCCAGGTGGCCGGGCTGGCCGGGACGCAGTTGAGCGCCCTGAGCTCGACCCAGTTGAGCGTCCTGTCGGTCACCCAGATCCGCTCGCTGTCGGCGGCCGGCGTATCCGGCCTGTCCACCACCGGACTGGCGCAGTTGTCCACCACCCAGCTGTCCGCCCTCTCCGCCACCCAGATGGGGGCCATGAACCAGACCCAGGTCGGCGGATTGGCCAGCACGGCCGTCACCTCGCTGTCCGCCACCCAGATGGCCGGCCTGAAGGCCACCCAGGTGGAATCCCTGTCCACCGCCCAGCTCGCCGCCCTGTCGGTCACCCAGTTGCGCGCCCTGTCGGTCACGGCGCTGAGCGGCCTGACCGGCGCCCAGACCGCCGGGTTGAGCGCCACCCAGGTGGCGGCGCTGTCCACCACCCAGGTGGCGGGATTGTCGCAGACGGCGCTGTCCGGCCTGTCGGCCGGCCAGATGGCGGTGCTGTCCAACACCCAGCTCCGCGCCCTGACCGTCACCCAGATGGGCGGATTGACCGCCACCCAGGTGGCCGGGCTGACCGGGACCGCCTTCGCCTCGCTGTCCACCGCCCAGTTGTCGGGCCTGGGCGGCACCCAGACGGCGGCGCTGACCTCCACCCAGTTGGCCTCGCTGACCGCCACCCAGATCGCCGCCCTGTCGTCGGGCGGCGTATCGGGGCTGAGCGGCACCCAGATCGACGCCATGACCACCACCCAGTTGCGCGGCCTGTCGGCCACCCAGATCGGCCAGTTGTCCGAGACGGCGGTGAACGACCTGACCACCGCCGATATCGGGGCGCTGACCATCACCCAGATCAGGGGATTGCTGGCCGAGCAAGTGGACGAGTTGGACGAGACCCAGATGGGCGCCATGACCGCCACCCAGGTCGCCGCCCTGTCGGTGACGGCCATGGCCGGGCTGGGCGCCACCCAGATCGACGGCCTGTCCACCACCCAGATGAGCGGCCTGTCGGTGAGCCATCTGGCGGTGCTGACCACCGCCGCCCTGGCCAGCCTGTCGGCCGAGCAGGTGGACGCGCTGTCCATCACCCAGTTGCGCGGCCTGACCCCGGCCCAGATGGCGGCGCTGGGCACCGATCAGATCCACGGGCTGTCCACCGGCGATCTGGCCGGGCTGTCCACCACCCAGTTGGGCGGTCTGAGCTCCATGGGGATCGGCGCTCTGTCGGCCACCCAATTGGCCAGCCTGTCCACCACGTCGCTCACCGCCCTGTCCAATGCCGGCCTGTTCGGCCTGACCTCGAACCAGGTGGCCGGCCTGTCCCTCACCCAGGTCCGCGGCCTGAGCGCCACCCAGATGGCGGCGCTCGCCACCACGGCGGTGACCGGCCTGTCGTCCGATCAGGTGGCGGCGCTGTCCACCACCCAGTTGCGCGGCCTGACCGGGGCGCAGATGGGAGCGCTGTCGGCCAGCCAGCTCGACGGCCTGTCCACCACCCAGGTGGCCTCGCTTGCCGCCACCCAGTTGGCGGGCATGACCGCCACCGGCATCGGCTCGCTGTCGACCACCCAGTTGCGCGGCCTGTCGACCACCCAGATCAGCTCGCTGTCGGGGACCGGCATCGGCGGCCTGACCGAGACCCAGCTGGGGGCGCTGACCACCACCCAGTTGCAGGCGGTGACCGTCACCCAGATCGGAGCGCTGACCACCACCCAGGTGAGCGGCCTGACCGCCACCGAGATCAACGCCCTGACCACCACCCAGTTGGGCGGCCTGTCGGCCAGCGGCATCGCGGCGCTGACCACCACCCAGGTGGTGGCGCTGACCACCACGCAGATATCCTCGCTGTCGCAGCTTGGCATCTGGGGCATGACCGTCACCGAAGTGGCGGCCCTGTCCACCACCCAGATCGGGGCGCTGTCTCCGTCCCAGATCAACGCCCTGTCGCCCACCAGCATCGTCGGCCTGAGCAACGAGCAGTTGGGCAGCCTTAACTCGACCCAGTTCTACGCCCTTGCCGGCGAGCAGATCGCCGCGTTGACCCCCGCCCAGATCAACGGCCTGACCACCACCCAGATCACCCAAATGGACAGCGAGCAGTTGGGCGCGCTGACCCGCGTGCAGATTCGCGCCCTGTCGACCACCCAGGTGCAGGCGCTGTCCGTCACCCAGATCAGGGGGCTCTCCACCATTCAGGTGACCAACCTGACCGGTGCCCAGTTGCAGGCGTTGACCAATACCCAGTTCGCCACCCTGTCGGCCACCCAGATCGGGTCGTTGACGCCGACCCAGGCCAGCAATCTCAGCACCACCGAGATGGCGGCGCTGTCGCCCGGCCAGTTGAGCGGCCTGACCACCACTCAGGTGTCGTCGCTGACCACCACCAACATCGGGGCGTTGACCACCGCCCAGATCGAGGCGCTGACCGCCATCCAGATCGATGCGTTCACCAGCACCCAGATCGCCGCCATGACGCCCGAGCAGATCGCCGCCATGGAATCGGCGGTGGCTTGATTTAGATTTATCCCTCGCCGGGCGGGCGCCTCCGCGCCCTTGGCCGCGGCCGCAATGGCCGCTTGAGCAACACGCGTCGGATTTGACGCACGTTGCTCTATTCGCCGCCTTCGACCTTTTCGGCCAGCAGAAGATACTGGCCGTCGGCGTCGATCACCGCTTCGCGGACCCCGTCGCGCACCGGGGATTGTTCGACGATGGCGGCCAGGGGGGACAGCCGCGACTTGGCCTCGTCCAGCGAGGCGACGTAGATGTAGGGCGTCGTCCGGTTGAGCAGGACCGCCACGGTCCAGGGGCTGAACTGGCGTTCCATGAAGGCCTTGGTGGCCAGCAACTGGTAGCTCTGCCCGGCGCGCAGGCCGACACAGCCCGCATGGCCGCTGTCCACCGGTTCGAACCCCAGCGCGAGATACATCTCGACCGCCTCGCGGATGTCGGGCAACACCGTCAGCGGCGTCACCCGGCGGGCCAGGTCATCCATCGCCTCACTCACCTTCGGGGAACACCGCCCATTTGGGCTTGGCGGCGATCAGCCTGGCTCCCCCGGCGGTCAGTCCCGCCCCGCCTTCGGCGCGGAACTGCTCCAGACGCACCAGGGCCAGTCCCACGTTGCCGCAGGCCGAGCGCATCTCGCCGGCCTCCACCTCGCCCAGATGAAGCGGAGTGCCGAAATCAGGAACGGGACCGTCGATCTCCACCGGCATCAGCCGCTTCCTGACCAGTCCGCGATACTTGGTGCGCGCCGTCAGTTCCTGGCCCATGTAGCAGCCCTTGTTGAAATCGACGCCGTTCAGCTCCTCGAAGCCGTTTTCCAGCAAGATGGCCTTGTCGACCTCGAGATCGCGCGAACCGTCGGGCAGGCCCAGGCGGATGCGCGCCTCGTCCCATACCGCGAAGGGAGCCGGCTTGAACTCGTTGGCCTCCAGCACCCGGGGGCCGCCGTCGGCGGGCAGCAGGGCGCGCAGGCCGGCCCCGGCCAGGCGGGGGTCGACGAAGACGCTGCCGCCGGCGAACTCGGTGGCGGCGCCCGCCTCGGGATCGAGGTCGAAGGTCGACGCCGCGCCGTCGCCCAGCACGGCGAACACCGCCATGTTGGCCGCCATGGCCACCGTCACCTGGGAACGCAGCTTGTACATGGAGAGCTTCTTGCGCAGTTCCTCGATACGTGCCGCCTCGGCCTCGATCAGGAAGACGTTGCCCAGTTCCACCACGAACAGGTCGTAAAGGAACTTGCCCTGGGGAGTCAGCAGGGCGGTGAACACGGCCCGGTCGCCCGCCACCTTGTTCATGTCGTTGGAGACCAGACCCTGCAGGAAGGCGCGGCGATCCTCGCCCCCCACCTCGAGCACGGCACGCTGTTCCAGACGCACGAAAACCTTGTCGCTCATCAGCCGAATCCTCTCAGGCAACCGTTCAAGGCAGAGGTTGGGTCAAACCAGCCGGGATGACAAGCCCCACTGGCCGTCTTATAAGATTCCCACGATGCATATTACCCTTGTGGACGATTCCATTCCCTTCGACGGCTATTCCGCATCCTCGCGCCCGCTGGGCGGAGCGGAGAAGGCCTTCGCCTCGCTGCCCGGCGCCCTGGCGCGGCTGGGCCACACCGTGCAGGTGTTCAACCGCTGCCGCTGGGGCATGTATATCGAGAACGCCCAGTGGGAGACCTTCGAGGGTCGCAAGCCGCTGCGCACCGACGTGCTGATCGCCTTCCGCAAGCCGGCCCTGCTGGAATTCGTCCGCCATGCCGGCCGGCGGGTGTTCTGGCATACCGGGCCGGGCCGCATGCTGGAACGTCCGGCCGCCAAGGCCATGCTGGACACCCACAAGCCGCTGCTGTTGCTGATCGCCGAGGCCCAGGCCAGGGACATCGCCACCAAGGGCCTTGCCGCCGGATTGCTGCCCATGGCGGTGCGCTCCGACTATCTGAGCGGCGAGCCGCGCCCCCAGAACCCGCCGCGCGCCATCGTCACCACCCATCCGGCCCATGGCCTGGACTGGCTGGTGGATCTGTGGGTGGCGAAGATCCACCCCCGGGTTCCCGACGCCGAGTTGCACATCCATTCCATGACCCTGGCCGCCGCCGCCGAGGGATCGGCGATCGACGAGGCGCTGCGCCCCCTGGCCGCCAAGGTGATGGAAGCCAGAATCCACGGCGTCTCCGTCCACCGCCCCCAGGGCGACCATCTGATGGGCGAGGCCCTGCGCGAGGCCCGGGTCCACCTGTTCCCCGGCCATGCCGACGACATGGGCTGCTTCACCTTGATGGAAAGCCAGGCGGCCGGCTGCCCGGCGGTGATCCGCCCCCTGGGCGCCGCCCCCGAACGCATCGTCGACGGCGTCACCGGCTATGCCGCCCCCGACGACGAAGCCTTCGCCAATCTGGCCGCCATGCTGTTGACCGACCGGTCGGTGCAACAAACCATGGGCGCCGAGGCCCGCGCCCAGTGGAAGACCCGCACCTGGGACGGAGTGGCCGCGACCCTGGAGGGCTGGCTGAAATGATCCGGCTGCTGCAGGCCATGGCCGGCGCCCCCCATGGCGGGGCCGAGGCGTTCTTCGAACGCCTTGCTCCGGCGCTGTCACGGGCCGGCGTGACCCAGCGGGTGCTGATCCGCGACAATCCCAAGCGCGCCGCCCTGCTACGCGGCCAGGGCCTCGAGGTGGTGGAGGCGCCGTTCGGCGGCGCGCTCGACCTTGCCACCCACTGGCGCTTTCGCCGCGAGGTCAAGGATTTCAGGCCCGACATCGTGCTGACCTGGATGAACCGGGCCAGCCGCTTCGTCCCCAAGGGCCCCCATGTGACAGTGGGCCGCCTGGGCGGCTATTACGACCTCAAGTATTACCGCCAGTGCGACCACCTGATCGGCAACACCCCCGATATCCGCGACTGGATCATCGCCCAGGGCCGCCCGGCCGGGCAGGTCCATTACGTGCCCAATTTCGTCGCCGACACCTTGGGCGCCGCGCCGGTGTCCCGCGCCGCATTCGACACGCCGTCCGGCGCGCCGCTGATCGTCGCCATGGGCCGGCTGCACGCCAACAAGGCCTTCGACGTGTTGCTGAAGGCGGTCGAGCAGGTGCACGACTGCTATCTGTGGATCGCCGGCGAGGGGCCGGAACGGGCCGAACTGGAGGCCCTGGCCGCCCATCTGTCGGTCAAGCCCCGGGTGCGCTTCCTGGGTTGGCGCGACGACGTGGCGGCGCTGTACGCCACCGGCGACCTGTTCGTCTGCCCAAGCCGCCACGAGCCCCTGGGCAACGTGGTGATCGAGGCCTGGGCCGCCGCGCGGCCCGTCATCGCAACAGCCTCCCAGGGGCCGAAACAGCTGATCACCGACGGCATCGACGGCTTGCTGGTGCCGGTGGACGACGAGCAGGCCCTGGCCGCCGCCATCCGCCGTCTGCAGGCCGAGCCCGATGCCGCCCGCGCCCTGGCCCAATCCGGCCGCACCGCCTATGAGCGCCAGTTCACCGAAGCGGCCGTGGTGGCGCGCTACCTGGACTTCTTCGAGACGGTGAGGCGATGACCTCGCCTGTCATCCTGACGGCCAACGGAAGGAAGGATCTCATCCTGATCCGGCGTTTCAGAATCGGCACGATCGGAGCAGGTAGAGATCCCTCGCGTGCACTCGGGATGACAAACAGGGAGCGACGCTGATGTGCGGCATCGCCGGAGTGATGACCGCCAACGGCCCGCCCGAAGAGGCGGTGCTGGACAAGCTGGCCGACGCCCTGGCCCATCGCGGCCCCGACGGGCGCGGCCGCCATGTGCACGGCAATGTGGGGCTGGTGCAGAACCGCCTGTCGATCATCGACCTGGAGGGCGGCCGCCAGCCCATCCTGGACGGCCAGGGCAATGCCATCGTCGCCAACGGTGAGGTCTACAACTACCTGGAGCTGAAGGCGGACATGGCGGGCCAAAGCTTCGCCACCGGCTCGGACTGCGAGCCGCCGCTGCATCTCTACCGCCACCAGGGGCCGGCCTTCGCCCGCTCGCTTCGCGGCATGTACGCCATCGCCATCCACGACACCGCCGCCGGAAAGCTGGTCCTCAGCCGCGATCCGTTCGGCATCAAGCCGCTCTATCTGGTGGAAGGCGCCCCCCTGGCAAAGAACGGGGGCCTGGCCTTCGCCTCCGAGCCCCAGGCCCTGATCGCCGCCGGCCAGGCCAGGCCCGAGGTGGATTCCGCCGCCCTGGCCGAACTGCTGCAACTGCAGTTCACCACCGGCACGCGGACCATCTTCAAGGGCATCCGCCGCCTCGCCCCCGGCGAGACGGTGGTGGCCGAGGCCGGCTGCATCACCGAAAGCCGCCGCCTGCCGGCGCTTCCGGCCGGCGCCCCGGTCGAAGGCAGCCTGGACCGCCTGCTGGACGAACTGGACGACGTGCTGACCGAATCGGTGGAACTGCACCAGCGCTCGGACGTGCCCTACGGCATGTTCCTGTCGGGCGGCATCGATTCGTCGGTGGTGCTGGCCCTGATGGCCCGGCTCAACCCCCGGGGGGTGCTGGCCTTCACCGCCGGCTTCCCCGGCACCCGGGTGCATGACGAGCGCGCCCATGCCCGCGACCTGGCCCGCGCCGTCGGCGCCCATCACGTGGAGGTGGAGTTCGGCGAGGCCGATTTCTGGGAACTGCTGCCCAAGGTCGCCGCCGCCATGGACGACCCGGCGGCCGATTACGCCTGCCTGCCCACCTTCAAGCTGGCCCAGGAGGCCAGGAAGCAGGTCAAGGTCATCCTGTCGGGCGAGGGCGGCGACGAGTTGTTCGGCGGCTATGGCCGCTATCGCCACGCCATGCGCCCGTGGCCGCTGACCAAGCCCATGCGGCGCAAGGGCACCTTCGACGGGTTGGACGTGCTGCGCGCCGGCATCACCGAGCACTGGCGCCACGGCATGAAGGCGGCCGAGCGGGCCGAGGCCATGCCCGGCCGGACGCGTCTGCAGGTGGCCCAGGCGGTGGATTGCGCCGACTGGCTGCCCAACGACCTGCTGACCAAGGCCGACCGCTGCCTGATGGCCAACGGCATCGAGGGCCGCGTCCCCTTCCTCGACCCGGTGGTGGCGGCCTTCGCCTTCCGCCTTCCCGACCATCTCAAGGTCAGGAAGGGTCTGGGCAAGTGGCTGCTGCGCCGCTGGCTGGAAACGGCACTGCCCGCCGCCCGGCCGTTCGAGAAGAAGCGCGGCTTCACCGTTCCGGTGGGTGAATGGATCAAAGCCCGCCCCGAGATCGGCCAACTGGTGGCCCGCCAGCCGGGCATCGCCGAAATCTGCCGCCCCGGCGCGGTGGAAGCCCTGTTCCGCGGCGTGGGGAAGGAGACCGGCTTCGCCTGCTGGACCCTGCTGTTCTACGCCCTGTGGCATCAAAGGCACGTTCTCGGGCGGATTCCGAGTGGTGATATCTTTTCCGAGTTGGCGGAAAGGATATAATCACCGCGTTTACCTGTTTTGGAGAGATGCCATGGCCCAGACCTTCGACCTGATCCTGCGCAATGGCATGGTGGTGACGCCCAACGGCACGCAGCGCACCAACATCGCCGTCGGCGACGGCCGTATCCGGGCCATCGGCGACCTGCTGGGCGCCGCGGCCGCCGAGGAGGTGGACCTGCGCGGCCTGACCGTGCTGCCGGGCGTCATCGACACCCAGGTGCATTTCCGCGAACCGGGCCTGGAGCACAAGGAGGACCTGGAGAGCGGCACGCGGGCCGCCGCCCAGGGCGGCGTGGTCGCCGTCTTCGAGATGCCCAACACCAAGCCGTCCACCACCACCGCCGACGCCATCCGCGACAAGCTGGCCCGCGCCAGGGGCCGGGCCTGGGTGGACCACGCTTTCTTCATCGGCGCCGCCTCGGACAATATCGACCATCTGGCCGAGTGGGAACGCATCCCCGGCTGCGCCGGCATCAAGATCTTCATGGGATCTTCCACCGGCAACCTGCTGGTGGCCGACGACGAGACGCTCGCCCGGGTGCTGGCCCAGGGCTTCCGCCGCGTCGCCGTCCATTGCGAGGACGAGGGCCGGCTGATCGAGCGCAAGCACGTGGCCGATGAAGGGGCACATCCCCGCGTCCACCACCAGTGGCGCGACGTGGAAACCGCCCTGATGGCCAGCACGCGGCTGATCAATCTGGCCGAGAAGGCCGGTCGCCGCGTCCACGTGCTGCACGTCACCACCGCCGAGGAAATGGAGTTCCTGGCCAGCCACAAGGACGTGGCCACGGTGGAGACCACGCCCCAGCACCTGACCCTGGCGGCCCCCGAATGCTACGAGCGCCTGGGCACCTATGCCCAGATGAACCCGCCCATCCGCGGCATCCGCCACCGCGACGCCCTGTGGCGGGCCATCGCCGACGGCACCGTGGACGTGCTGGGCTCGGACCACGCCCCCCACACCCGCGAGGAGAAGGACAAGCCCTATCCGCAAAGCCCGTCGGGCATGACCGGGGTGCAGACCCTGGTGCCCATCATGCTCGACCATGTCAAGCAGGGCCGCCTCAGCCTGGAGCGGCTGGTGGACCTGACCAGCGCCGGCCCGGCCCGGATCTACAACATCGCCGGCAAGGGCCGCATCGCCATGGGCTACGACGCCGACTTCACCATCGTGGACATGAAGGCCGAGCGCATCATCACCAACGACTGGATCGAAAGCCGCTGCGGCTGGACACCGTTCGACGGGCAGAAGGTCACCGGCTGGCCGGTGGCGACCATCGTGCGCGGCCAGACCATCATGCGTGACGGGCAATTGCTGGGCGCCGCCTCGGGCGAGCCGGTCCGCTTCCAGGAAAGCCGCTAGGCGCCGGGCCGGTGAACGTCCGCCCCTCCAACCGCCGCATCGTGGTGGGATTGCTGGGAGCCATGCTCCTGGTGCTGTGGGGCTTCGTCGCCTACTGGTCGTGGTCGCAGCGCAAGAGCGTCCTGGCCTCCAACACCGTGATCCTCGAGCAGTTGACCACGGCCGCCGAGGAACAGACCCTGCGGCTGTTCCGGCACGCCGAGACCTCGCTGACGGTCAGCAACCACTGGCTGGCCGAGCATCCCAGCCTGGATCCCGGCGACACGCCGAGCTTCATCGCCCTGGTCGATCGCCTGCGCCACATGTCGGACGGCATGCTGGACGTCCGCATGGTGACGCGGTCGGGCGGCCTGCACTACATCCCCCGGCGCGGCCCCAAGCCGCTGGCCGACGTGTCCGACCGCGACTACGTCAAGGCGCAGAACCGCATGGAGACCCGCGGCTTCTTCATCGGCAATCCGGTGATCAGCCGGGTGACCGGCAAGTGGGGTATTCCGGTCTCCATCCCGGTGGACAAGGGCGGCGGCGACGCCGCCGTGCTGTTCGCCGCCATCGAACTGGACCGCATCGCCAAGACCTTCGAGGCCGAACGCATCAAGCCCTCGGGCTCGATCGCCATCCTCAGGGCCGACGGCACGTTCCTGTTCCGGGTGCCGCAGGAGGACCACGTGATCGGCCTCAACATCGCCGACACGCCGTCCTTCAAGAACAATTACGCCCTGTCGCTCAAGGGGGTCTTCCGCTCCGCCAGCCTGTTCGTCGACGGCAAGGAGCGGATGGTGTCGTTCCAGCGGCTGCGCGACTATCCGCTGATCGTCATCGTCACCGCCGGAATCGACGATCTGCTGGCGCCCTGGCGCCGCGAAACCGCCACCCTGGTGGCCATCGCCGGGCTGGTCAGCGTGGCCATCGGCCTGCTGGCCCTGGTCCTGCTGCGCGCCATGAAGGCGGAGGAGAAGGCCCAGAAGGCCACCGAGCAGGCCCGGCACGAGGCCGAGCTGATCCTTTCCACGGCGGGCGAGGGCATCTGCGGCATCGATGCCGCCGGACGGGTCACCTTCATGAACCCCGCCGCCCGCGCCATGCTGGGCTGGGACTACGACGACCCCACCGGCCAGAACCTGCACGTCACCAACCACCACAGCCGGGCCGACGGTACCGATTACCCCGGCGACCAATGCCCGGTCGCCCATACGCTGAGCGACGGAGAAACCCGCGAAGTGCAGGGCGAGACCTTCTGGCGGCTCAACGGCTCCAGCTTTCCGGTGGAATTCATCGTCACCGGCATCGTCGACGAAAAGACCGTCAAGGGCGCCGTGCTGGTGTTCCGCGACATCAGCGAACGCCTGGCGGCGGAGCTGGCGCTGACCAACCAGGCCACCGAACTGTCGCGCTCCAACGCCGACCTGGAGCAATTCGCCTATGTGGCCAGCCACGACCTGCGCGAGCCGCTGCGCCAGGTGGCCAGCTTCGTATCGCTGCTGGAACGCCGCTACGGCCCGACCATGGACGACGACGCGCGGGACTACATCGCCTATGCCCGCGAGGGCGCCAAGCGCATGGACCGGCTGATCATCGATCTTCTGGAATTCTCGCGCATCGGCCACCGCTCCCTGCCGGTGGAGGCGGTCAACCTGGGCGACGCCATCGACGAGGCCATCGCCAATCTGCGTACCGCCATCATCGAATCCGGCGCCCAGGTGGAACGGGCCCCCGGCATGCCGATCCTTCCGCTGGTCCGCGACGACATGGTGCGGCTGTTCCAGAACCTGATCGGCAACGCCCTGAAATACCGCCATCCGGAACGCACCCCCATCGTCCGCGTCGCCGCCGCCAGGGACGGCGACCACTGGGTGGTATCGGTCGCCGACAACGGTCTGGGGATCGATCCCCAGTTCTCCGAGCGCATCTTCGGCATCTTCCAGCGCCTGCACACCCGCGACAAGTTCGAGGGCACCGGCATCGGACTGGCCATCGTCAAGAAGATCGTCGAGCGGGCCGGCGGACGGGTCTGGGTGGACTCCAATTCCGGCGAGGGCAGCAGTTTCCGCGTGATCCTGCCGGCTTGACCGCCATCATGCCGCCGGGCCGCGACGACGGGTAATCTTTCCCTCGTCATCCGGCCTCGGGCGGGAATGACGACACGAGAAAGGCCATACCCGTCATGATCACCGAAGACGACATCCGCGAGGCGCTGCGCCAGGTCATCGACCCCGACGTGGGCGTCAACATCGTCGACCTGGGACTGGTGGAGAATGTCCGCATCGCCCCGGAAGGCATCTATGTGGACCTGATCATGACCACCCCGGCCTGTCCCCAGAGCGCCTATCTCAGCGATGAATCCGAACGGGTGGTCCGCGCCGCCGCCAAGGACGAACTGCCGGTGAGCGTCGAGGTTCTCGACTCCCCCTTCTGGGAGCCGTCGCGCATGTCGGCCTCGGCCAAGTCCATCATGGGCTGGCCGGGATGATCAGCCTTACCGCGCGGCGCCTGCCCCTGCTGATGGCCGGGGCCATATCGCTGGTGGCGGGCATCATCGCCGGCGAAGGCCGCATGGGCTGGCCGGTGGGCAGCGCCGACCTGATGCTGGTGCACGGGCCGCTGATGATCTGCGGCTTCTTCGGCACGGTGATCGGGCTGGAGCGGGCCGTGGCCCTGGGCAAGCCGTGGGGCTACGGCTCGCCGCTCGCCACCGCGCTGGGCGGCATGCTGCTGATCGCCGGCTATCCCCAGGGAGGCGCCGTCCTGCTGCTGTTTGGCAGCCTGACCTTCGCCGCCATGAGCCTTGCCGTCATCATCCGCCAGCGCGAGGTGTTCACTACGGTGCTGGGCCTGGGCGGCCTGACCTGGGCGGCCGGCAACCTGCTGTGGCTTGCCGGCGGCAATGCCGCCGACGCGGTGCCGCTGTGGGCCGCCTTCCTGGTGCTGACCATCGCCGGCGAGCGCCTGGAGTTGTCCCGCTTCCTGCCGCCCTGGCGCTGGCGCACCCCGACCCTGTTTCCGCCGCTGCTCCTGCTGCTGGCCGGCGTGGTGCTGGCGTCCTGGACGGTGTTCGGCCTGGGCCTCGCCCTGCTGACCCTGTGGTCGCTGGCCAACGACGTGGTGCGCCGCACCATCCGCCAGCCCGGCCTGACCCGCTATGTGGCGGTGTGCCTTCTGTCCGGCTATTTCTGGGCGCTGGCCGCCGGACTGATGATGACCGGTCTGGCGCCGGGGGCGACCGGCGTGCTCTACGACGCCGCCCTGCACGCCCTGTTCGTCGGCTTCGTCTTCGCCATGGTGTTCGGCCACGCTCCCGTCATCCTGCCCGCCGTGTTGCGGGTGGCGGTACCGTACAAGCCGGTATTCTACCTGCCCCTGGCCCTGCTGCACGCCTCGCTGGGGCTGCGGGTGGCGGGCGACCTGATCGACGTCCACGCCGTACGCCAGTGGGGCGGCCTGGGGAATGCGGTGGCCATCGCCGTGTTCATCGTCACCATGCTGGTGACGGTGCTGGGGGCGCGGAAGCGGTAGAGCCTTCCAGGCCCCCCTCCCGACCTCCCCCC
>JAVBXM010000216.1 GCA_030824585.1 Phaeospirillum sp.
CCATTGCCGAACCTTCCCTGCTGTCCCTGCTGACCCAAGGCGGCGTGGCGGCGCTGATGATCGCCGTCGGCGCCCTGGTGGCCGGGCTGGTCGGCATCGCCACCGCCAATGCCGGCCGCCGCCGCGACGAGGCCAACCGCCGCAAATCCGCCGCCGCCACCCTGGTCATCGAACTGGAAGCCCGCATCCAGGCCTTCGAGGCGGTGCCGGTGCCGCCCAACGCCGAGGCCGGCGTGTCCTTCGTCTCCGCCGTGGTCGCCCTGGCCGACCTGGATTACGGCTGGCGGGCGGTACAGGGCGCGCTCTACCTGCTGCCCGAACGTCTGGCCGGGCATCTGGCGGTGCACTACGCCGCCGTCCACCACGTGGCCAAATTCATCAAGGGCCAGTCCTTCGCCGCCGGCCTGCGCATGCTGCAGGCCAACCGCATCGGCGGCCACCCCTGCCCCGACGCCGGCACCATGCGCGAAGCCCATGTGGAACTGGCCGCCGCGTTCCGCGGCCTCGACAAAATCGTCATGGGTCTGAAGTCGGTTTCCTGAGAGGCAATCCCATTGCCCGCTCAGGCTCCGCGCATTATCTTAGTGCCATGCGACAGGTTCTGACCGACATCGAGGCCGGCAAGCTGACCGAGGAGTTGCGGCGACGCGGCATTCCGGCGGGACAGCGGCTGCGCGTGGTGGTCGAGAGCATCGAGGCGGACGAGCCGTCCATCACCGCCATGAATGCGGCGGGCGGAGCCTTCGACTGGCTGGCGGACGAGCCCGACCTCTACAGCGATGCCGATCTGGTCGAGCGTTTCCGGCCGTGAGCGGTATGGCCTTCGGGACCAGCGTACTTACGGATTTTCCCTTTACCGACCTGACGGCCGCCAAGCGCCGCCCGGCCCTGGTCGTCTCCAGCGACAATGACCGGCGCACGGATGTCGTCGTCGCCTACATCACCTCGGTCGCCCGTAGCGACCCGGATGCCAAGGTGATGGAACCGACCAGCGGAAACGGCCTCAAGGTGCCGTCCATGGTTCGCTTCGACAAAATCGCGACCATCCACAAGGACATCATCGCCGGACGGTTGGGCGAGGCCGATGCGGCGTGGCTGGCCGAAGCGCGCCAGGTGTTTCTCGGCGTGTTCGGATTCGAAAACGCGACGAACTGATCCTCCGATGTGGCGTCCCGAAGCCTGAATGCCAGGCGGCAAGAGTACCCCGACCAAAATAAGCAAAACAGTACCGAAATACATAAAACCACCCCCGCCGGAAGAAAGCGCTTCCCGCGGCCAGTTCCCCATGACTGAACACTATCGGGATGGAAGTGATGCTTTCCCGATTCAAGTGAGGGCACTCTTGTCGTGCGATGCATCAAGAACGGACTCGGCGCGCCCGCTGTGAAATAAGAATTTTGTGGTTATTTCAAGGATATTGGCGCCGCGCAGCGACTCCCGGAACGGTCATATGTGATACAAAACTTTTGACACAAACGGCATAGATGTAATATAACAGGGGAAACCAAGGGGCGCCGAAACAGGCCCCCGCCATTCATCCGGGAGGGTATCCTTATGAAGAGCACGCTGGTCGCCGGTCTGACCGCCACCCGCCGCTACGAGGTCGACAAGGGCCGCACCATCGGCTTCATGGGCGACGAAGCGCGGGTCTACAACACCCCGGCGCTGATCTACGACATGGAGGTCACCTGCCGCGACCTGCTGCTGGAGCATTCCGAGGCGAACGAGGATTCGGTGGGCACCCGCGTCGAGGTCGACCATCTGGCCCCCACCCTGCTGGGCCAGTGGGTCGAGATCACCGTGACCATCGAAGAGGTCAAGGGACCTGGCGTGACCTTCTCGTTCACCGCCAAGGACTCGCTCGACAACATCGGCAAGGGCGTGCACAAGCGCTTCGTGGTCGGTGTCGAGCAGACCAAGGCCCGCCTGCTGGCGAAGGCCGAAAAGGCCAAGAGCGCGTCATGAGCGCCGCCCCGGCCGGGGGTGGGGGGAAGGTCGAGAAGGTCCAGACGTACTGCTACCAGTGTGTGGCGGGACCGGACCTGATGACCGTGAAGGTGGTCGATGGCGTGGCCACCGAGATCGAGCCCAATTTCAAGGCGGCCGATACCCACCCGGCCGAGGGCAAGGTTTGCGTCAAGGCGTTCGGACTGATCCAGAAGTCCTACACGCCGCACCGCATCCTCACTCCCATGAAGCGGACCAACCCCAAGAAGGGGAAGGACCAGGACCCCGGCTTCGTCCCCATCTCGTGGGACGAGGCGATGAGCACCATCGCCGAGAAGCTGAAGACCATCCGCGCCGAAGGGCTGGTGGACGAGCACGGCTATCCGAAGTTCGCCGCCTCGTTCGGCGGCGCCGGCACGCCCACCCAGTACATGGGCTCGCTCACCGCCTTCCTGTCGGCCTGGGGCCCCATCGATTTCGGCTTCGGCTCGGGCCAGGGCGTCAAGTGCTATCACTCCGAGCACCTGTACGGCGAATTCTGGCATCGCGGCTACGTGATCACCCCCGATACGCCGCGCGTCAATTACATCATCAATTGCGGCGCCAACCACGAGGCCTCGGGCGGCGTCTGCGGCGTCTACCGCCATGCCGAGGCCCGGGCGCGGGGCGCCAAGCGCATCCAGGTGGAGCCGCATCTGTCGGTGACCGGCGCCTGCTCGGCCGAGTGGCTGCCCATCAAGCCCAAGACCGATGCCGCCTTCCTGATGACCCTGCTGAACGTGCTGGTCTTCGAGGCCGCGCGCGAGCGGCTGGACCTGGAGTTCCTGAGGAACACCACGTCGAGCCCCTATCTGGTCGGCCCCGACGGCTGGTACCTGCGCGACCCCGAGACCAACAAGCCGCTGCTGTGGGACGAGAAGACGGCCAAGGCCGTGCCCCACGACACCGCCGGCGCGATTCCGGCCCTCGAAGGCCGCTTCACCGTATCCAAGGCCGTGACCCTGGGCGCCGACGACGAGCGCTGGGAGCACACCGACGTGGAGGGCATCACCGCCTTCTCCAAGTTCGTCGAGCACGTCCGCGAATATACCCCGGCCTGGGGCGCCAAGGTCTGCGACGTGCCGGAAGCGCGCATCCGCAAGATCGCCAATGAATTCCTCGACAACGCCTGCGTCGGCCAGACCATCGAGATCGACGGGCAGGTGATGCCCTACCGCCCGGTGGCGGTGACGCTGGGCAAGACGGTCAACAACGGCTGGGGCGGCGCCGAGTGCTGCTGGGCCCGGACCATGCTGGCGGTTCTCGTCGGCGCGCTGGAGGTCCCCGGCGGGACGATCGGCACCACCATCCGCATCAACCGCCCGGCCGCCAACCGTCTGGAAAGCTTCGACGGCTGCCTCGACGGCTTCATGGAATACCCCTTCAACCCCACCGACAAGGACACCTGGAAGGCCAATCCGATCATCCGGAACGCCTACAAGATGCTGGTGCCGCTGGTGGGCAATTCCTCGTGGAGCCCGGCGCTGGGGCCGACCCAGTTCTCGTACATGTTCCTGGACGAGCCCCAGGACCAGATACCGCGCGCCACCTTCCCGGAATTCCTGCTGGTCTACCGCACCAATCCGGTGATCTCGTTCTGGGATACCGACCGGGTGGCCAGCGTGGTGTCGCGCATGCCCTTCGTGGTGTGCTTCGCCCATACCAGGGACGAGACCAACCACTTCGCCGACATCTTGCTGCCCGACGCCACCGACCTGGAAGGCATGCAGCTGATCCGCATCGGCGGCACCAAGTTCCAGGAGCAGTACTGGAAGACCCAGGGCTTTGCCCTGCGCCAGCCCAGCGTCAAGCCCCAGGGCGAGGCCCGCGACTTCACCGACATCGCCACCGACCTGGCGGTGCGCACCGGCCTCCTGGAAAAGTACAACGCCGCCATCAACCGCGGTTCCCACGGCGTGCCGCTCAAGGGCCCCAACTGGGACTTCAGCATTCCGCTGGACAAGGCTCCCACGCTCGAGGAGGTGTGGGACGCCTCGTGCCGCTCGGCTTCGGCCGAACTGACCGGCGGCGCCGAGTCCCAGGGGCTCGACTGGTGGAAACAGAACGGCTTCCGCACCATTCCGTTCCCCGAGACCAACTGGTTCCTGACCCCGGCACTCAAGGCCAAGGGCCTGCGCTACGAACTGCCCTACCAGGAACGCCTGACCCGCATCGGCCACCAGTTGGCCAACCGCCTGAAGGAAGCCGGCATCACCTGGTGGGATCACCAGCTGACCGAGTACCGGCCGCTGATGGACTGGCACGACTTCCCCAAATACTGGGAAGACCACGTGGTCGAGTGTGGCGGCAAGGTGGCCGACTTCCCCTTCTGGGTGGTGACGACGCGAAGCATGCAATACGCCTGGGGCTCCAACATGCACATCCCGCTCATGCGGGAAGTGTCGGGCAACATCAAGGGCCACGACGGCGTGGTGATGAACCCGGAAGCCGCCCGCAAGATCGGCGTCAAGGAGGGCGAGCGCATCGTCGTCACCTCGCCCATCGGCAAGAGCGTCGCCGGCCGGGTGGTGCTGTCCCAGGGCATTCGTCCCGACACCATCTTGATGATGAGCCAGTTCGACCACTGGGTCACCCCGGTGGCCAAGGATTTCGACGTGCCCAGCATGAACCGCCTGACCGCCATGGCCATGTCGCTGACCGATGCCACCGGCTCGGGCGCCGACCTGTCCCGTGTCGCCATCCGCAAGGCCCGGCCCGATGAGCAGGGGAGGCGGTCATGACCAAATGGGCCATCGTCGCCGATCTGGGACGCTGCGTCGGCTGCCAGACCTGCACCACCGCCTGCCGCCATGCCAACGCCACGCCGCCCGGCGTGCAGTACCGCAAGGTGCTGGATATGGAGGTAGGAACCTTCCCCGACGTGCGCCGCGTCTTCGTGCCGGTGGGCTGCATGCACTGCGACGAGCCGCCGTGCCGCGACGTCTGCCCCACCACGGCGACCACCAAGCGCGCCGACGGCATGGTGATGATCGACTACGACATCTGCATCGGCTGCGGCTATTGCATCGTCGCCTGTCCCTATCAGGCCCGCTACAAGGTTTCCAAGCCCACCTTCGCCTTCAAGGACGCCGAAACGCAGAATGAGCGGACGCGCTTCGACGAACGCTTGCTTGGCGTCGCGCAGAAGTGCACCTTCTGCGTCGACCGGGTCGATTATGGGCTGGCCAACGGGTTGACCCCCGGGGTGGCGCCGGAAGCGACTCCCGCCTGCGTCAATTCCTGCCTGTCCAAGGCGTTGACGTTCGGCGATACCGATAATCCTGACAGCAACGTCAGCAAGCTGTTGAAGCGGTACAAGTCGTTCCGCATGCACGAGGAACTCGGGACCGGTCCCAACATTCACTATCTGTGGGAGACCGAGGACGAATGAGCGAGCGAAGCGAGCGCGGGAGCGTTGAGCGACCCGGAGCGAAGCGTAGGAGCCAAGGGTGCGGGAGCACCCGCCCGGCGCTTGAGGGGCACGCATCATGAGCAACGAGATGGAAGACACCCCCGGCATGCGCCACCTGGGCCTGTCGCCCTGGCTGCAGACCGCCTGGGACCTGCGCGCCGCCGGCAATTTCATCGGCGGCGGGTCGGGGACCGGCCTGCTGATCATCACCTCGCTGGGCGCCTTCGACGGGCTCTATAGCCGGGTGCTGCTGATCGCCGGCCTGGCCCTGGTCGGTCTCGGCCTGTTTTCCGTGTTCCTCGAGATCGGCCGTCCCCTGCGGGCCATGAACGTCCTGCTGGGCGGCAAGCGCAGTTGGATGACGCGCGAGGCCTTCGTCGCCGCCGTGCTGTTCCCCCTGGGCGCCGCCGCGCTGATCTGGCCCGACCTGGCCAAGCTGGTGTGGATTCCCGCCGCCGCCTATCTCTATTGCCAGGCCCGCATCCTGGAAGCGGCCAAGGGCATTCCCACCTGGCGCTCGCCGCTGATCCTGCCGCTGACCATCGCCAGCGGCCTGGCCGAGGGCGCCGGCATCCTGCTGGTGCTGGGTACCCTGGCCCTGGACGGCGGAGCCCCCGAATGGGTGGCCGGCACCCTGGTCGCCACCATCGCGGCCCGCATCTTCGTGTGGATGTTCTACCGCCGCCGCATGGTGGGGGGCGAGGCGCCGGTGGAAGCCGCCGCCGTGCTGATCCGCTTCTCCATGCCCTTCACCCTGGGCGGCAACATCATCCCCATCGCCTTCCTGGTGATGGCCGGCATCCAGCCCGACATCCGGGCCGCCGCCCTGGCCGCCGCCGGGCTGGCCGCCATGGCCGGCGGCTGGGCCATGAAGATCGTCATCGTCACCAAGGCGGCCCATAACCAGGGTTTCGCCATCAACCATTCCCCCGCCCGTGGCGGGGGTGAGTCCGGCCCGGGTTTCAAGCCGGGCTGGCGCGAGGTTCCTCCCAAGGGCCCCGAGGACAACGGCAAGAAATAAGCATCGCCCGGCCGGTAGGAGCGTCTCCTTTCCGTGCGCGAGAGCGAGCAGAGAGAGGAGAGGCTTTTAATGGTCAAGACTTTGGATGCCGCCGCGCTGGGCGTCGCGGCGGGCGAGAGTGGCGACGACCTGCGGGTCGCCCTGGTCAATACCCGTGAATTCGGCATGGTGCTTACGGCCGGGCTGGGGCGCACCGATGCCGCCCTGGCCGACGGCGCCTTCCGCAAGGACCGCGCCGCCGTGCATGCCTCGGTGGAACTGACCGACGGTGCCGGCTTCCTGGCCCGTTTCAAGAGCACCTTCGCCTACCAGCGCCTCGCCGCCCGGGGCAATGCTCCCGATGCGGCGCTGGAGCGCTGCTTCGCCGCCCTGATCGATTTCGGCCGTTCCGAGGCCGCCAGGACCACCGGCGAGGTGGTCCTCGAGCTTGCCGCCGACAAGGGGGCCTTACGCGGCTCGGTGGCCTCCAAGGCTTGCGAGGCGGCCCCCACCCGTCTGGCGCGGCCCATCGCCAAGATCGACAAGCTGATCCACCCGGAAAAGATCGGCATCATCGGCGTGTCGGCGTCGGGCATGAATTTCGGCCGCATCATCCTCAAGAACCTGATGGGCAGCGGCTGCCCCAAGGAGCGGCTGGTCATCATCCGCCCCGAGGAGACCGAGATCGACGGCGTCAAGTGCGTGGAAAGCCTTGCCGCCCTGCCGGCCAAGCTGGACCTCCTGATCGTCGCGGTGCCGTCGGGCGCCGTCTACCCCCTGGTGGACGAGATCATCGCCACCGACAAGGTGCACGCCGTGATGCTGATCCCCGGCAGCATGGGCGAGACCGAGGCCAGCAAGGAGCCGGCCGCCGCCCTGGCGGCGCGCATCAACGCCGCCCACGGCAAGGGTGACGGCGGCCCGGTGTTCCTGGGCGCCAACTGCCTGGGCGTGGTGTCGCATCCCGGTGGCTACGATTCCTGGTTCATCCCGCTCGAGCGCCTGCCCAAGCCCGCCAAGAAGGCCAGGCGCAACTCGGTGCTGCTGTCGCAGTCCGGTGCCTTCATGATCACCCGGCTTTCCCGCAATCCGTGGCTGGACCCCGCCTACATGCTGGCGCTGGGCAACCAGACCGACCTGACCCACGGCGACATGCTGACCTATTTCGGTGCCCGCGACGACATCGAGACCATCGGGATCTACGTGGAGGGCTTCAAGGACGGCGACGGCCTCGACTTCATCCGCGCCGTGCGCCGCGCCGTGGCCGGCGGCAAGCAGGTGGTGGTCTACAAGTCGGGCCGCACCGATGCCGGCGCCGCCGGCGTCATGGGCCACACCGCCTCGGTGGCCGGCGATCCGGCCGTGTTCGAATCGGTGGTGCGCCAGGCCGGCGCCATGGTGGCCGACGACGTGGACGTCTTCGACGACCTGTTCTACATCGCCGGCGCCTTCCACCATAAGACCGTGGGCGGCAACCGGGTGGGCGGCATTTCCGGCGCCGGCTTCGAGGCGGTGGGCATCGCCGATTCCACCGTCGCCGAGACCTTCCGCCTGGAGATGGGCGAACTGACCCCCGCCACCGTCGCCAAGGTGCAGCAAATCCTGGTGGATAAGAAGCTGGATTCCCTGGTGACCGTGCGGAACTCCATCGACATCAATCCCGGTGCCGACGACGAGTGCCATCTGTCCATCACCGAGGCCTTCGCCCAGGACCCCAACATCGATGCGGTGGTGGTGGGCATGGACCCCACCGCCCCCTCGGTCATGGGCCTGGCGGAAAGCAAGCTGCGCCCCGGCTGGGATATCGGCAATCCCAAGAGCAGCCTGCACCTCATGCCGCCCATCGTCGAGCGCAACGACAAGCCGATCGTCGCCATCGTCGACGGCGGGCCGCTCTACGACGCCATGGCCGCCGGGCTGATGGACAAGGGCGTCTGCGTGTTCCGCAACTGCTTCCGCGGCACCAGGGCGCTCACCCGCTACGTGGAGGCCCGCCTCTACGCCGGCACCCTGAAGGGCAAATAGCCGCCTCCTCCTTGCCGTCATCCCGGAGGCGCGCCCGCGCTGTCCGGGGTGGCGGCGGGTCTTGGCGAAGCGATCAGGCCCGGGGAGGCTTTCCCGCCTGGGCCGCCTCAACCTCCAGCGCCTCGTTCTCGGCCCGGATGGACAGCCGCCGCTGGCCGGCGAAACGCTGGTCGAGGCGCACCGCCCCCACCACGGCGGTGAACAGGGCCAGCCACACCACCCGGTTCTGGTAGCGGTCGTGGGGATTGGACAGCGCCCCGCAGACGATGGCGTTGCCGATGATGGCCGCCACCACGATGATCGCCAGCCCGGTGGTGGTGCGGTCGCGCCGCCGCCACGCCACCGCCAGCAGCACCAGGGTCACCACCTCGGCCGCCTGGTTGATGGGAATCTGGAAGGCGTTCATGGTGTGGAAGTCGATGGCCGGGCGCCGCTGCTGGCGGGCGAAGCGGAACTGCTTGAACTCGTCGGGATAGCGCCGCAACTGGGTCTTGACGAAGTGCCAGGTCATGGGCACCAGGTCCTCGCCGCTCTCGATGGAATCCATCTGCTCCCAGGTATTGGCCAGGGCCGCCTTCAACACGTCACCGGGAAACAGCCGGATAGCCCCCGAGACGATGCGCCCCGATTCGTCGTGCATGGCGGTCCAGCCGCCCAATTCGTCGAAGGGGGAATCACCCCACAGGAACTCGTCGGCGGTACGCGGCAGTTCGTCCTTGTGGTCGCACATCTCGAGATCGGCGCCCTGGGGGCAGACCTCGTCGAGGTATTTCTTGGCGATGCCGTTCTGGACGAACAGGGCCAGTTGCAGCACCTGCCCCGATTCGGAAAACACGAACCGGCCCATGATGAAATAGTGGCTGAGCGGCACCAGCAGAATGCCGCCGATTATGGCCACCGCCGGGCCGAACATGCGCGGCCTGGGCATGCGCCGCAGAAAACGCGAGGCCAGCCACACCAGCGCCAGGACCAGCAGCAGGCCGACCGCCACCGCCACATGGCTCATATGGACGCAGATGGCGATGGCGGTGATCACCGCCAGGGCGACGCGGCGCCAGGGCTGCAGCCCCTCGCCGAAGGCCAGGGCCGCCACGCCCAGGATGGCCACCCCGGCGAAGACGTCGGCCAGCACCTGCGACGACACCCAGGGCAGGCCGGTGAACAGGGCCAATGCCAGCCCGACGCCCAGGAACACCATGTGGCGCCAGCGGCCGATGAAGCCCATCACCGCTTCGTGCAGCACCCAGGTGGTCAGGATGGCATGCACCAGGGGCAGCGCCCACAGCGTCCCGAAGGCCTTGGCGATGGTGCAGAACACCCCATAGGTCATGATGCGCCAGATGATCGGCTGGAAGGAGAACGCCATCTCGACGTAATCCTCGCTGTCGAAGTAGATCAGCGGATAGCCGTTCCACAGGGCCGGCGCCATCAGCAGCACCACCACCAGCACGAAGGTCAGGGTGTGGTACCCCAACTTCCAGCCGGTGAGCGGCACCCTGCTCATATGCCTAAGCCCGCTTCCAGGTGGTGCCGCCGGCCCCATCCTCGAGCACAACCCCCTTGGCCACCAGATCCTGGCGGATACGGTCGGCCTCGGCGAAGTTCCGGGCCTTGCGGGCCTCGGCGCGGGCGACGATGGCCGCCTCGATCTCGGCGTCGGAGGGACCGCCGGCCGCGCCGGTCCCCTTGAACCATGCCTCGGGGTCCTGATAGAGCAGGCCGAGCAGATGGCCCGAGGCCAGCAGGGCGCCCTTCCTGCGCGCCTTGTCCTCCAGCCCGGCGGCCTTGTTCAGCGCGCCGGCCAGTTCATGCAGATGGCTGATGGCCAGGGGCGTGTTGAGGTCGTCCTCGAGCGCCGCCAGAACCTCCAGCGGTACCTCCTTCTCATAGCCGTTGGCATCGATGTCGGCGGCACCGCGCAGCGCGGTGTAAAGGCGGTCCAGCGTCGCCTTGGCCTGCTTCAGCCCCTCCGCCGTCCAGTCGAAGGGCTGGTGGTAATGGGTGGCCAGCATGGCGAGGCGGATGGCTTCTCCTGGCGCCTGGTCCAGCAGATCGCGGACGGTGAAGAAGTTGCCCAGGGACTTGGACATCTTCTCGCCTTCCACCATCAGCCAGCCGTTGTGCAGCCAGTAGCGGGCGAAGGGCTTGCCGTTGGCGCAGGTGCTCTGGGCGATCTCGTTCTCGTGGTGGGGAAAGACCAGATCCTGGCCGCCGCCATGGATGTCGAAGGTCTCGCCCAGATGCTGCAGACTCATGGCCGAGCACTCGATGTGCCAGCCCGGCCGCCCGCGTCCCCAAGGAGAATCCCAGCCGGGCAGGTCGTCGGACGACGGCTTCCACAGCACGAAATCGCCGGCATCCTTCTTGTAGGGCGCCACTTCGACGCGGGCCCCGGCGATCATCTCGTCCTTGGAGCGGCGCGACAGCATGCCGTAATCGGCCATGGCCCCCACCGCGAACAGCACGTGCCCCTCGGCGGCATAGGCGTAGCCCTGGGCGACCAGCCGCTCGATCATGGCGATCATCTGGGCGATATGGGCAGTGGCGCGCGGCTCCACGTCGGGCATCAGGCAGTTCAGCGCGCCGATATCCTGGTGGAACATGGCGGTGGTACGCTCGGTGATGGCCGAGATGGGCTCGCCGCTTTCCTTGGCGCGCGCGTTGATCTTGTCGTCCACGTCGGTGATGTTGCGCACGTAGCGCACCGACGGATAGAGCGTCTTCAGCAGGCGGTAGAGCACGTCGAAGACGATCACCGGTCTGGCGTTGCCGATATGGGCGCGGTCATAGACGGTGGGGCCGCAGACATACATGCCCACATGGCCGGGAACCAGCGGCTCGAACACGTCCTTGGTGCGTGTCAGGGTGTTGTAGAGAACCAGCGGCACCGCCCCACTCCTATGGCCAATGTGCAGTTTGCCGTGAAAGACGGCCCAAACCCGTGACCGATGTCAAGCGGCGTGTCCGGCCAGGCGCGAAACGGCGCGGTTCCGGCCGATCAGCGGCAGCAGGACCTTCAATTCGGGTCCATTCTCGCGCCCCGTCAGCGCCAGACGCAGCGGATGGAACAGCGTCTTGCCCTTGCGGCCCGTCGCCTGCTTCACCGCCTCGGTCCAGGCGCCCCAGGTGGCATGGTCCCAGGGCTCGTCGGGCAGCAAGGCGGCGGCGGCCCGGGTGAACTCCGCGTCCTCGATCACCGGGGCGAGGGTCTGGCGGCAGATGGCCCACCACTGCTCCGCCTCGGCCAGATGGTTGAGGTTACCCCGCACCGCCAGCCAGAATTCCTCGTCGGCGCCGGGAATGCCCAGCTTTTCCCGCACCTCGGCGAAGGAGGCGGTGTGCATCAGCCGGGCGTCCAGGCGCTCCAGCTCGACGGAATCGAATTTCGGCGTGCCGCGCCCGAACTTGTCCCAGGCGAACTCGGCGGCCAGATCGGCCAGGCTATGGCGGATCTCGATGGCGTCGGAGGTGCCCAGCTTGGCCAGCAGGGAATTGAGCGCCATGGGATGGATGCCGGTGGCCCGCAAATCCCTGAGCGACCCCGAACCCAGGCGCTTGGACAGCCCCTCGCCGCTGGCCCCCGTCAGCAGCGGCAGATGGGCGAAGGCCGGCGGCGCGGCGCCCAGGGCCAGGAACAGCTGAATCTGCGGCGCGGTGTTGGTGACGTGGTCCTCGCCCCGGATGACGTGGGTCACTCCGAATTCGATATCGTCCACCACGCTGGGCAGGGTGTAGAGGAACGAACCATCGCCGCGGATCAGCACCGGGTCCGAGAGGTTGGCGCCATGATAGTGGCTGGCGCCGCGCACGCAATCGTCCCAGCGCACCTCGTCGTGCTCGAGCTTGAAGCGCCAGTGGGGCTTGCGCCCCTCGGCCTCGTAGCGGGCGATGTCGTCGGGGGCGAGCTTGAGGGCGGCGCGGTCGTAGACCGGCGGCAGGCCGCGTCCCAACTGCACCTTGCGCCGCAGGTCCAGCTCGTCCGGCGTCTCGTAGCAGGCATAGAGCCGTCCGGCGGCCTTCAGCCGCTCGGCGGCGGCGGCGTAGCGCGCAAGGCGCGCCGACTGGCGCTCCAACCGGTCCCAATCCAGGCCCAGCCAGCGCAGATCGTCCTGGATCGCCTCGGCGAACTCGGGCTTGGAACGCTCCAGGTCGGTATCGTCCAGACGCAGGATGAAGGTGCCGCCGCCGGCCTTGGCGCAGAGCAGGTTGAGCAGGGCCACCCGGGCATTGCCCACGTGCAGCAACCCGGTGGGGCTGGGGGCGAAACGGACGACGGGGTTCATATCAGCGACGTGAAGGCATTGGTGATGGGATAGCGGCGATCACGACCGAACGAGCGCGAGGAAATCTTGACGCCGGGCGGGGCCTGGCGGCGCTTGTATTCGGCACGGTCGAGCATGCGCCAGACGCGGCGCACCACCGCCTCGTCGAAGCCGGCCGCCGTGATTTCGCCGACGCTTTTCTCTTCCTCGATCATGGCTTCGAGCATGGCATCCAGTTCGTCATAGGGCGGCAGGGTGTCCTGGTCCTTCTGGTCGGGCTTGAGCTCCGCCGAGGGCGGCTTGGTGATGACGCGGTCGGGCATGACCCGGCCCTCGGGCCCCAGGCAGCCCGGCGGGCGGTGGCCGTTGCGCCAGGACGACAGGGCGAACACCGTGGTTTTGTAGACGTCCTTCAGCACCGCGTAGCCGCCGCACATGTCGCCATAAAGGGTGGCATAGCCGCACGACATCTCGCTCTTGTTGCCGGTGGACAGCACCATGGGGCCGAACTTGTTGGAAAGGCCCATCAGCGTCAGCCCGCGCGAGCGCGATTGCAGGTTCTCTTCCGTGATGTCGGCGGCCTTGCCGGCGAACAGGGGCGCCAGCATGGTCTCGAAGGCCTGCATGGCCGGACCGATGTTGACGGTGTCCAGGCGCACGCCCAGCAGGCGGGCACATTCGGCCGCATCGTCCAGGCTTTCCTGGGAGGTGTAGGGTGACGGCATCATCACGCACCACACCTTGTCGGGACCCAGGGCGTCGGCGGCGATGGCGGCGCAGATGGCGCTGTCGATGCCGCCCGACAGGCCCAGCACCACGCCGGGAAAGCGGTTCTTGCCCACATAGTCGCGCAGGCCGGTGACCAGCGCCTGATAGACGCCTTCGAGGCGCGAGACGGGGGGCGCCTTGGCCCCTTCGCAACGCCAGCCGCTGGGCTCGCGCGTCCAGCGGGTGACCGCCACCTCGCTCTGCCAGGGGGCAAGGCTGGCGGCGGTCTTGCCGTCGCCGTTCAGCACGAACGAGGCGCCGTCGAACGCCAGTTCGTCCTGACCGCCCACCTGATTGACGTAGACCAGCGGCAGGCCGGTCTCCTCCACCCGTCCCCGCGCATGGTCGAGCCGCTTGGTGGGCTTATCCATCTCGAAGGGCGAGCCGTTGGGCACCACCAGGATTTCGGCGCCGCTTTCGCCCAGGGTCTCGGCCACGTCCTGGTACCACATGTCCTCGCAGATCATGATGCCCAGGCGCACACCCCTAAACGATACCGGCCCCGGCGCCGGGCCGGGCTGGAACACGCGGACCTCGTCGAACACGCCGTAATTGGGCAAATGGTGCTTCAGCCGCGTGGCGGCGACGCGCCCGTGGTCGAGCAGCAGGGCGGCGTTGTGGAGCTTGTCCTTGACCCGCCAGGGTGCGCCGATCAGCACGGCCGGACCGGTTTCCGTCTCGGCGGCCAGCTCGTTCACCGCCGCCTCGCAGGCGTCGAGGAAGGCGCCCTTCAGCACCAGGTCCTCGGGGGGATAGCCGCACAGCGTCAGTTCGCCGAACACCACCAGATCGGCGAACTGCTCCGCTCCTTTGGCGCGGGCGGCGCGGATGAGCCCCAGATTGCCGGCTACGTCGCCGACCACGGGGTTGATCTGAGCAAGCGCGAGGGTCAGGAAATCGGACATAGGACGGATGGCACCATGGGAATGATACAGGCACACTAGGGAGCGGATTTGGCCCTGTCAACGCGGGTTCAAGCCATCCCGGGCCACCCGGCCGCGACGAAAGCGAGACTCGTCCGGGCCGGCGCGCTATCGTCTTGTCATGCCCACCCGACGTCCACCACCCCAGGACCCGCCTCCCGAAGCCGACCCGCGATGCTGCCAGGGGGTCGGCACCACCATGATCGGCCATTTCGCGACGAGGCTGGAAGTCGAGGCGGCCAAGGCCGGCGGCAGCCTGACCACCGCCCAGATCCGCGCCGTGGCCCAGCATTTCGTCGAATCCGAGCAGTCGCGCTTCAAGGCCTATTACCAGCGGGCCTGGGACGACTGCACCCGGGCGCGCGAGGCCCTGCGGTGGGAGGGCGCCCGCGACCAGCCGTTCGAGCGCATCCTGATGCGCCGCTTCGCCCACCTGTTTCCACCGCGCAGCGGCGACGACGGCGGCGAGGGCATCTTGTCGCGCAGGATGATCCCCGGCTTCCACATGGCCATCGACAAGATGATCGGCCCCACCCTGTTCGGACAGTACACCCGCCGGTGCGCCACCATCTTGGAGCGCCACCCCAGGGACGGCGGCGGCCACGACTGGCGCGCCATCCATGCCGACCCCGAAGCCGGGATGCTGGCCGACGAGGTGCTGATGGTGGTGGCCCACACCTTTTCGGATTTCAGGAAACGCCGCGCCTGGTTCATGGACCTGGTCAATTCCCGCCTGACCCCGGCCCGCGCCGGGGCACGCGACGAATACTGGCAAATGGACGAAACCGCCTTCGCCGCCCTGATGCGCGCCCTGTTCGCCGACCTGGGCAGCCGGGTCCACGCCGACCCCGCCGGAATCAGGACCCGCTGGGGCGATGCGGCCCATGACGCGCTGTGCCGCTTCATCCTGCACCTCGAGCGTCCGATCACCTGATCCGGGCACCTGATCCGGGCACCTGATCCGGGCACCGCCGCTCGAGAGTGGCAAAATACATCTTTTCTTCCGATGATTGTTTCCGCATTCTCTGCCGCGCACCAGGGGAGAGGGGCAAAGCCGTGGCGATCATGGTTCCGGAAACGGCCGACAGATTCGGCGGGCGCCGCTTCGAGGCGAAGCGCGGCGTCTGGACCGAATTGCGCCGCCAGTTGTCCGACGAGCATGTGGTCTTCGCCTGTTCCGCCGCAACCGGCGAGCCGACCCCCGACTTCGTGGTGCTCGGCCCCCGGGGCCTCGTCCATATCACCGTGACGCCCGGCATTCTCGACGTGGTGACGCCGCCGGGGCCCGGTGTGATCTGGACCCATCGCGGCGACGATGGCTATTTCATCGGCGCCTTCCATGCCGACGGCCTGCAGCGGGCCGCCGACATCTTGGAGCGGCGTCTGCTGTCGGCGCTGCCGTCCTGCCATCGCCGCCAACCCGGCGAGTTCGGGCGCGGCCTGCTGCACGTCCTGCCCGACACCATGCCCAACCATACGCCGGGCATCGACCTGGCGTCATCCGGCCGCCGGGTGCTGATCAATTCCGATCTCGGCCGCCTGGGAGAGTGGGTGGAGCGGGCCGGCGGCGACCGCCCGGCCGCTCCGGCCATGTCCGACGACCTGCGCCGGGAACTGGAGATGGCGCTGTCCGCCATGGCCGCGTCGGCGGGCCTGTTGCCGCGCGGGCTCTCCGGCCGGCGAAGCGCGCTGGTCGCGGCGGGGCTGGCGGCCGCCCTGATCGTCGCCCTGGTCTCGGAACGGGTCGGCTCCGGCCCCACCCTGCCCAACGGCAAGGAAAGGGAAGTCCAGGACGGACGCGCCGTCTTCACCCTTCCCTCCTTCATTCCCGCCCAGGCCGAGTGGGCGGTGAAGGGAGCCGTCGAGGTGGCCTGGGACAATCCCGACCGCCCGGTCCAGTGGCGCCACGGCAGCCTGGCCGGCGCCGTCTGGCAGCTTCCCCGGGACGGCCGCCCCTGCCGGACCTTCCGCATCAATCTCGACCACGGCGATTCCGTGCAGTCAGAGGACCGGCGGTTCTGTCGCTAGAAAGGGGTTAAATCCCCGCGCCGGCCTCGATGATGCCGGTCTGGCGCTCCACCTCGACCAGCAGGGCGTGCAGCTCCGCCTCGGCGAAGCCGTCGCTTTCCAGTTGGCGGATGGTGTTGATCAGGTAGTCGCGGTTCAGCCCGCCCTGGCCCTCGGCATCCATGATGATGGCCGCCGCCCGTTCCAGCGGCAATTGCCCGGCGTAATGGTGATGGCCGGTATCGGCGACGAAGGTGTAGGCCTCGACCACGCGACCATCGTCAAGGCCGACCGGCAGATGGCGTGCCACATAGGCGTACCCGACCAGTTCACGTTCATTGAGGTAGTCGATCACGTCCGCCGCGCGGGCGGCCTCCACCCGGAAGGCCAGCCCACGGCACGAGCCGCCCATATCCAGGCCCAGCACCAGTCCGGGCCGTTCCGGCGTGCCGCGCCAGTGGCGGGAATAGACGCAGAAGTCGCGGTGCCAGCCGTCAAGGCGGGCCCGGCAGACTTCATCGGCATCGAAGCCCGGCCGCCACATCAGCGAGCCGTAGCCGAATACCCAGAGATCGCGGTCCTTGGTCATGGAGGGTCGTGGCGCTACAGTAACCCCCGCCCCCGGCCGGGGCGAGGAAAGGGAGCGAAGAATGACAGATCAGGCCGCCGCCATCCAGGGCGACGACACGCTGAGCGAAGCCGACCGGCAGGGCCTCTATCGGGTGCTGCTGTCGCGGCGCGACGTGCGCGGCCAGTTCCGGCCCGATCCCATCCCCGACGAGGTGCTGGCCCGCATCCTGGTGGCCGCCCACCATGCCCCCTCGGTGGGCTTCATGCAGCCGTGGAGCTTCATCCTGGTACGCTCGCCCGAGGTCCGGGGCCGCATCAAGGATGCCTTCGCCAAGGCCAACGACGAGGCGGCGGGGATGTTCGAAGGCGACGCCCAGGCCACCTACCGTTCGCTGAAGCTGGAAGGCATTTTGGAATCGCCCGTCAACATCTGCGTCACCTGCGACCGCGACCGCGTGGGGCCGGTGGTGCTGGGCCGCACCCACATCCCCACCATGGACCTCTATTCCACCGTCTGCGCCGTGGAGAACCTGTGGCTGGCCGCCCGCGCCGAAGGCCTGGGCCTGGGCTGGGTATCGATCATTTCCGAACCGGCGCTGAAGGAGATTCTCGGCCTGCCCGAGCGCGTGGTGCCGGTGGCCTATCTCTGCATCGGCAAGGTCAGCCATTTCTTCGCCCAGCCGGAACTGGAAACCAGGGGCTGGCGCAAGCGCCTGCCGCTCGCCGACCTGGTCAGCCTGGACCGCTGGGAAGGTCCCCGCGACGAGACGCTGGGGAAGGAGCTGGCCAAGGCCCAGGAGAAGGCCGAGCGGGGGGATTTGGCTTAGCTACGCCGCCCGCAGCGTGAAGAATACGGTGGTGCCGCCATCCGACACCGATTCCACCCAGATGGCACCGCCGAAGCGATGGACGATGCGCCGGCACAATGTCAGGCCGATGCCGGTCCCCTCGGTCTCGGCGGCGGGGTTGAGGCGCTGGAATATCTCGAAGACCTTGTCGTGGTACTTGGGGTCGATGCCGATGCCGTTGTCGGCCACGGCGAAGCACCAATAGCCCTGCTCCCCCGGTTCGGCGGTCACCGAAATCCGCGCCGCGCGATCGGCCGAGCGGTACTTGATGGCGTTGCCCAGCAGATTTTGGAACAGGCTGACCAGATGGGACGGCACCGCCGCCACGTCGGGCAGCTCGCCGATGCAAACCTCGACACCGCTCGTCTCCAGGTCCGGCCCGAGGTTGCTCAGGGCCTGGACCATGGCCTCGTTGGCCGAACTCGGTTCCAGGGGATCGGTCTGGCGCGAGGCCCGTGAATATTCCAGCAGATCGTGAATCAACTGGGTCATCTTCTTGGTGTTGACCACGACGAAGCCGATGAAATCATCGGCATCGTCATCCAGCCGCCCCTTGTAGCGGCGCTCGAGCAACTGGGTGTAGCTGACGATATTGCGGAGCGGCGTCTGCAGGTCGTGGGAGGCCACATAGGCGAACTGCTCCAGGTCGGCGTTGGACCGCTCCAGCGCCTCGTTCTTTTCCCGCAGTTCGGCCGTGACACTGGCCCGATCCGCCTCGAGACTGCCCAGCTTCTCCGCCATGCGGCCCAGTTCGGCCAGCACGCTGTTGCCGGAAGCGGGCGGAGGGGACGGGGAAACGGAAAAATCCCCCTGGCCGATGCGGGTGATCCGGTCATGGACGTCCTGCACCGTCCCGCCCAGGATGGAGCGGGCCTCGGCATAGGTTAGCCAGAGCAGGGCGGCGACCGCCACCGTGAAGGCCATGAACACCAGACGCAGGACGAAGGCGACATTGGCGGCGCGATGGACCGCGGCCAGCGTCCGCCGCTCGACCAGTTCATTGAACTCCCGGATGGGGGCCATGATCGCCACCTTGGCCCGACGGTATCCCTCGTCATGAAGCAGGCGGATGGCCGCGACATGGGCCTCCCGATCATCGGGGGCGGCGGCCTCCATCAGGCGCATGGCCTCGAATTCCCGGGCGGTCAGGGCATCCGACAGGGACTTGGCGTCGCTCAGCCGGCGGAATTCCTCGTCGGAGAAGCCCTCCCGGCGCATCAGTTCCAGCAGCGGCACGCCGTTCCCCGCCTCGGGGCGCGAGAACCCCGGCATGGACGGCGCCAGATGCCAGTAGAAGCTGTCGTAATCGTCCGGCCGCCGCCTGAGCCCGTCGCGGACATCGAGAATGTCCTGATAGGCTTCCTTGAAGGAGACGTCGCCGGTGGCGACGTAGGAGCGGACCATGCGGGTCAGGTCGTCGGAGGACTGCCGCAACTGCTCGGCCAGCCGGTAGGAGGACTGCCGCAGCTCGTTGGCGCGGTCGACCTGCTTTTCCCCATAGACGTAGACGGCGAAGGAAAGCACGAACGCCAAGAACAGCAGGCCGGTCTGCCAGACCCTCTGGGATAGTCCTCGCCCGCCGCCGTTCTTCAGCATCAACCGGTCATTCCCCCCGCCGAAGAGTCCTTATTCCGAATATCATAGGGCATATTCGGCAAGGCGAGAAGAGTGAGCGGCCTTACACAACCCTGACGAATCGTGCCCACTGGAATTTCTGGACGTTGCCACCCGGCGTCACATGCTCCTGGCGCGCGTCCTCCACCAGCCGGAACTCTGGGCCCAGCAGGGCGGCGAGGCTGGCGGAATCGTGGCGGCGGACCGGCAGGCCCGAGCACTTTTCCGGCCCGTCGGGAGCGAAGGCGGCCAGGACCACCGTCGCGCCGGGCCCCAGCGCCACCTTCATCACCTCCACGTAGCGGGCCTGATCCGCCGGCTCGGTAAGGAAGTGCAGCACGGCGCGGTCATGCCACAGATCGAACAGGCCGGGCACCGGCCGCCAGTCCAGGACATCCGCCTCGATCCAGGTGGCGTCGTCCCCCATGGGGCCAAGGCGCTCCGCCGCCTGGCGCAGGGCCGCCTCGGCGATGTCGAGCACCGCCACGTGCACGTATCCCCGCTCCAGCAGGCGATCCACCAGGGTCGAGGCCCCGCCGCCCACGTCGATGATGGCGGCGTCCTTGCGCAACCCGGCGGCGGCGATCATGGCCAGCGAGGGAGCGGGATCGTCCTGGTACCACGAGACCTCGTCCGCCGGCTTCGTGGTCCAGACCGTCTGCCAGTGGGTGGCGGCACCACTCATTTCGATCCTCTGATTTTTCATGGCCGTATCTCGTCGTCCGGGCTGGAAATATAGTGGCCGGAGTCGTATAGAGGTACCCCTTTCCGTTTCGCGAGGCGCGAAACGCCAGGAGATTGAAGTCCCATGTCCGAGAACTGGTCGCCGGAAAGCTGGCGCGCGAAGCCGATCCATCAGGCCCCCACCTATCCCGACGCCGACAAGCTGGCCGAGGTCGAGGAGCGCCTGCGCAACTTCCCGCCGCTGGTCTTCGCCGGCGAGGCCCGGCGCCTGAAGGCGTCCCTGGCCGACGTGGCCGACGGCAAGGCCTTCCTGCTGCAGGGCGGCGATTGCGCCGAAAGCTTCGCCGAGTTCCACGCCAACAACATCCGCGACACCTTCCGGGTGCTGCTGCAGATGGCGGTGGTGCTGACCTATGGCGCCGCCATGCCGGTGGTTAAGGTGGGCCGCATGGCCGGCCAGTTCGCCAAGCCGCGCTCGGCCGATACCGAGACCATCGACGGCGTGACCCTGCCCTCCTATCGCGGCGACAACGTCAACGGCGGCGAATTCACCGCCGAGGCCCGGATTCCCGACCCCGAGCGCATGATCCGCTCCTACAACCAGTCGGCCGCCACCTTGAACCTGCTGCGCGCCTTCGCCCAGGGCGGCTATGCCGACCTGCACAAGGTGCACCAGTGGACGCTGGGCTGTGTCGCCGGCACGCTGCAGGCCGCCCGCTACCAGGACCTGTGCGACCGCCTGGACGAGACGCTGGCCTTCATGGAAGCCTGCGGCATGACCTCGGACACCACGCCGCAACTGCGCGAGACCGACTTCTTCACCTCGCACGAAGCGCTGCTGATGCCCTACGAGCAGGCCCTGACCCGCATCGATTCCACCAGCGGCGACTGGTACGACTGCTCGGCCCATATGCTGTGGATCGGCGAGCGCACCCGCCAGTTGGATGCCGGTCACGTGGAGTTCCTGCGCGGCGTCAAGAACCCGCTGGGCTTCAAGGCCGGCCCGGGCATGAGCCCCGACGACCTGCTGCGCCTGATCGACCGCCTGAACCCCGAGAACGAATCGGGGCGCATCACGGTGATCACCCGCATGGGCGCCGAGAAGGTCGAGGCGGTCCTGCCCGGCCTGATCCGCGCCGTGGAGCGCGAGGGCCGCAAGGTGGTGTGGTCGTGCGACCCCATGCACGCCAACACCATCAAGGCGGCGGGCGGCTACAAGACCCGTCCGTTCGACGCCATCCTGGCCGAGGTGCGCGCCTTCTTCGCCGTGCACAAGGCCGAGGGCAGCCACGCCGGCGGCGTGCATTTCGAGATGACCGGCCAGGACGTCACCGAGTGCATCGGCGGCATGACCGGCGTTGCCGAGGAGGATCTGGGCGACCGCTACCAGACCGCTTGCGACCCGCGGCTCAACGCCACCCAGTCCCTGGAACTGGCCTTCCTGATCGCCGAGCAGTTGAAGGACGAGCGGGCCCTGCTGCGCGCCAAGGCCCAGGCCAAGCGAAAGGACTGAGACCGACAGATGACCTTCTCCGCCCCCATCTCCGACCGCTGGTTCGAGGATTACGTGCCCGGCGCCGTGCACGAATTCGGCTCCATCGCCGTGGAGGAGGAGGAGGTCATCGCCTTCGCCAAGCGCTACGACCCCCAGGACTTCCACACCGATCCGGTGGCCGCCAGGGACACCGTCTTCGGCGGCCTGATCGCCAGCGGCTGGCAGACCTGCGGCCTGATGATGCGGCTTTATGCCGAGCACTACCTGACCAAATGCGCCAGCCTGGCCTCGCCCGGGGTGGACGAACTGCGCTGGGTGCGCCCGGTGCGGCCCGGCGACACCTTGTCGGTGCGGGTCAGCATCCTCGACGCCGTGGAGTCCAGGTCCAAGCTCGATCGCGGCGTGGTCACCTCGTTCATCGAGGTCCTCAACCAGAAGGCCGAAGTCGTCCTCAGCATGCGGGCGGTCAACATGATCGCCCGGCGCAATCCCGGTTGAATCACGTAACTGTTCATTACTGGAAGTTATAGGACAGCCGGATTACTCTCGACTCAATAGCGCGAAATACCGCTTTGGGGGGGAGGACAGCCGTATGTCCGGAAAATCGGGAATTCTGCTTAAATTGATGTCCACCGCCGCCCTGGCGCTGGCGGGTTTCGCCATCCTGTCGGCGGTGGCGCTGACCCAGTTGCGGCAATCCATGCTGAACGACCGCATCGAGAAGGTCACCGCCCTGGCCCAGGTGGCGCGCGGCACCCTCAAGTCCTTCCACGACCGCGCCAAGGCCGGCGAATTCGATGAGGCCACCGCCAAGGCCCAGGCCATCGAGACCCTGCGTCCGCTGCGCTATCAGGGCGAGGAATACTTCTTCCTCTATACCGGCGACGGCACCGCCCTGATGGTTCCGCCCAAGCCCGAGCGAGAGGGCAAGAACTTCATCGACACCAAGGATGCCGACGGCGTGCCGTTCATCCGCAAGCTGATCGAGGCGGCCCAGGCGGGCGGCGGCACCACCTACTACAGGTTCCCCAAGGCGGGATCGGACGTGCCGGAGCCCAAGCTCTCCTACACCCTGCCCTTCCAACCCTGGGGCTGGACGGTGGGCACCGGCATCTACATCGACGACATCGACACCGAATTCCGCGCCGCCGCCCTCCGCTTCGCCGCCATCGCGGTGGCGGTCGGTCTGGCGGCGCTGCTGCTGGTCACCACGCTGACCCGCAACATCGCCTCGCCGCTCCGCCATCTGGCCGATGTGGCGCAGCGCCTGGCCCGCCAGGACTATTCCGCCCAGGTGGAAAAGACCAGCCGCACCGACGAGATCGGCACCCTGGTCACCGCCATCGCCGTGCTGCGCGACGAAGCGGCCAGCGCCGCCGAGGCCCGCGCCGCCCAGCAGGAGGGCTACAGGGCGGCCAGCGCCCAACGCAAACAGGCCCGCCTGCAACTGGCCGACGACATTGAATCCTCCATCAAGCGGGTCACCGACGTGGTGGTCCAGGCGGTGGGCGAGATGGAAAGCGCCGCCAACATCGTCTCGGGCGCGGTGGGCGAGGCCGGCACCAAGGCCAGCGCGGCGGCCAACTCCGCCGAGCAGGCCTCGGGCAACGTAGCGACCGTGGCGGCGGCGGCCGAGCAATTGTCCGCCTCCATCCACGAGATTTCGCGCCAGGTGCACGAATCCTCCAACACTTCCGGCAAGGCGGTGGCCGAGGCCGAGCGCACCAACGCGCTGGTCAAGGGACTGGCCGAGGCGGCCGGCCATATCGGCGAGGTGGTGACCCTGATCAACGACATCGCGGCCCAGACCAACCTGCTGGCGCTGAACGCCACCATCGAGGCGGCCCGGGCGGGCGAAGCCGGCAAGGGCTTCGCCGTGGTCGCCAACGAGGTCAAGCATCTGGCCACCCAGACCGCCAAGGCCACCGAGGAGATTTCCACCCAGGTGGGAGCGGTGCAGAGCCGCACCCAGGAAGCGGTGGACGCCATCGCCTCCATCGCGTCGACCATCGGCCGCATCAACGAGATCGCCGGGGCCATCGCGGCCGCCGTCGAGGAACAGGGCGCCGCCACCGCCGAGATCGCCCGCAACGTCCAGGAGGCCTCGGCCGGCACCCAGGAAGTCTCGGCGGTGCTGGGCGATCTGGCGTCGGCCACCGCCTCGGCGGGAACCAGCGCCGATACCGTCCAGGGTATCGCCCGGCGCCTGACCACCGAAGCCCAGTCCCTGGACCGCGAGGTGCACCAGTTCATGGCCTCCATGCGCAAGGACAACGGAGCGGAAGCGTAAGTCATGCTGAGAGCGTTTCTTGCCGTGGCGCTGGTGCTGTGGAGCACCGCCGCCCGGGCCGAGGAAGTCCCCTCGGCCGCCGCGTTGCGTACCGCCGTCCAGGGCGCCCCCGACCTGGCCTTTCCGGCCGAGGCCACGGCACTGGACGCGGTGGCGGCGCCGCGCATGGCCCTGTTCAAGCCGGAAGGCGCCGGTCCGTTCCCCGCCCTGGTGCTGTTTCACCAGTGTGGCGGCCTGGGCCAGCGCAACCGCACCAATCTCTCCATGCTGGACTGGGCACGGCGCGGCGTCGGCAAGGGCTATGTCGTCCTGCTGATCGACGCCCTGGAGCAGCGCGACATCGATACGGTCTGCCAGGGCCCCAGGAACGGGCTGGTCTTCGCCCGCGGTGTCCGCGACGCCTTCCAGGCGGCCCGCCACCTGCGCGGCCTGCCCTATGTGGACGGCCGGCGGGTGGGGCTGGCCGGCTGGTCGTGGGGGGCCATGGTCGGCCTGCTGGCCGCGCGCGCCTCGTGGGCCGAGCCGTTGGCCGAGGGCGAAGGCTTCCGCGCCGTGGTCTCCATGTATCCCGGCTGCTTCACCATCCGGCCGCGCACCGTCCCGCCCTACGATATCGCCGGGCCGGACGTGACGACGCCGCTGTTGGCGCTGCTGGGCGGCCAGGACACCGAGACGCCGGCCGCCGATTGCCTGCCGCGCTTCGAGGCCGCCAAGGCGGCGGGCGCGCCGGTGGACTGGCATCTCTACCCCGACGCGACCCATTGCTGGGACTGCCGCCAGTTGGACGGCTTTTCCAAGACCGATATCCGGGGCAGCCGGGTCACCTACCACCACGACCGAGGCGTCACCGAGGATTCGGCGGAACGGATGTTCCGCTTCCTCGAGCAGGCGATGCGATAGGACGCCCCGAGAGCCGGTCAGATTCGCTCCCTTCCACTGGTCATGGCCCCTCGGGCCAAGCCTACTTCTGTCCGGTTAAAGTTTCCGGGTGCCGGGGGACGGGCTGTTTCACCACCAAGACACCAAGGACACCAAGAGGGCGGAGCACGTGACGAGGCCGCATCTCTGCCGTCTTGGTGTCCTTGGTGTCTTGGTGGTTTATCCGTCTTTTCCGCGTTCCCGCGCGGGTGAAATACGGTCAAACCCAGGAGCAGCGAGGCCACCGGGGACGGTGTGCCGATTTCAACCCGCCACCCTCGGGTCAAGCCCGAGGGTGGCGAAGGGAATGAGCTGATTTCGCCAAACTCGGACGGACCTTAGATCAGGAACAGGTTGTCCAGCGCCTTGAACAGATCGTCGGCGAAGCTGGCGCCCTTGAACAGCACCGGGACGCGCTTGGGCAGCAGCTTGAGGATGTCGTCGTCCTTGTCCAGGCTGGTGATCACCGCCAGGGGAATGTTGCGGGTGGACGGCATGGCCGACAGCGCCATGGCCAGATCGATGCCCTCGAGGTCGGGCATCATGGCCGAGATGATCACCAGATCGGGCTTGGTCTCGACCACCATGGCGAAGGCGCGCAGCGAATCGGCCATCAGCGAGACCCGGTAACCGCATTGCTGCAGTTCACGCTCGACGAAGCGGGTCTGGGCGCCGTGGGGCATGACCAGCAGCACCTCGACGTTGCGAATCTCGATGTCGCCCAGGTCGAAGCCCAGCTTGGCCGGCAGGGCGCGCACCAGGGCGGCGGGATCGGCGTCAGCGGCCTTGCCCTGGGCCAGACGGACCATCAGGTCGAAATAGCCGGTCAGGTCGTCCCAGATGCGCGGCGGCACCACTTCGGGGGTATTGGCCAGGTATTCTTCCATGCGGTGGGCGACGGTGGCCAGGCGGTGCATGGCGAAATTGGCGGCCTGGCCCCGGAACTGGACGGCGGCGCGGCGACAATCGTTGACCAACTTGCGCATGTCGCATCGCCCATTGCGGGCGGCATCCATCTCCACGTCGAGGGATTGCAGGGTTTCGGTCAGTTCGTCGACGAATTCCAGCCGCAGCTGCTCGACGACTTCCTGGGCACTTCGGCCATGATGACCATTCGCAGAATCCGACATTTATCCGAATCCGCCTTTCTTTAACGGGATACCGATCCGAACACCCGCGGGCAGTCTAGCCGAGACGGCCGCGTATGACCATGGTTTTACGGCGAGCGCCGCTCCCCTCGGGAGTTGCGCCGTCTTTCAAGTTAGAGGAAACTAACTGTCGGGCGCTTACCTTTGTCAGGACTGTTATTCCGTGTCTTCCGACCAGACCATCGACCGCATCGTACAGAAGACGCTGCTCAACTGTTCCCCCAATTCCACCGTCCTCGAAGCCGCCCAGACCATGGCGGCGGCCCATTGCTCGTCCATCGTGGTGGTCGAGAACGGCAAGCCGGTGGGCATCTGGACCGAGCGCGACGCCCTGTCCATCGACCTCACCGATCCGAAGGCGTTCCAGCGCCCCATCTCCGAGGTGATGAGCGCCCCGGTCAAGACCATCCACTACCAGAGCACCATCGGCGACACCGGCATGCGCTTCAAGCTGGAAGGCGTGCGCCATTTCGTGGTGGTGGACGATGCCGGCGACGCCATGGGCATCGTCAGCCAGAGCGACGTCATCCTCGGCCACGGGGTCGAGCACTTCCTGGTGCTGCGCCCGGTACGCTCGGCCATTTCGCGACCCATGGTCACCATTCCAAGTGGCGCCAGCCTGACCGAGGCGGTCAGCCTGATGCATTCGGCCCGCGCCGACGCCGCCATCGTGCTGGGCGACGACCACACGCCGCCCGGCATCATCACCGAGCGCGACGTACTGCGCCTGATCGCCGGGGCGGACACCATCCCCGCCACCGTCGGCGAGGTGGCCAGCCGCCCGCTGCTGACCATCACCGAGGACGACAGCCTGCTGGCCGCCCGCGCCATGCTCGAGCAGAAGGGCATCCGCCATATCGGCATCACCGCGACCGACGGCAAGCTGATCGGCCTGCTGTCCTTCTCCGACATCCTGGCGACCCTGCAATACGAATACGTCCACCGACTGGACGAGGCCCTGAAGGAGCGCGACGCCGCCCTGCTGCGCTCGCGCAAGGACCTCAACCTGGCCCGCAAGGTGATCGAGGCCTCGCTGGACGGCATCATGATCGTCGACGCCGAGCAGAAGATCGAGTTCGTCAACCCCGCCTTCACCCATATGACGGGCTACTCGGCGGACGAGATCATCGGCAAGAATCCCAACGTGCTGAAGTCCGGCCACCACGACGAGGCGTTCTACAAGCACATGTACACGGTGCTGTCCGCCCAGGATTACTGGCAGGGCGAGATCTGGAACCGCCGCAAGAACGGCGAGATCTATCCCGAATGGCTGACCATCAACGTCATCCGCGACGATTCGGGCGAGATCACCCAGTACGCCGCCATCTTCAGTGACATCACCGAGCGCAAGAAGACCGAGGAGCGGATCAAGAACCTCGCCTATTTCGACGTTCTGACCGGGCTGCCCAACCGGCGGCTGTTCACCGACCGCCTGCAGATCGCCATCGCCAACGCCCACCGGCACGGCCACCAGCTGGCGATCATGTTCCTCGACCTGGACCTGTTCAAGCGCATCAACGATTCGCTCGGCCACGGCGTGGGCGATCAGGTGCTGGTGGAGACGGCGGCGCGCATCAGCCATTGCGTCCGCGAGGGCGATACGGTGGCGCGGCTGGGCGGTGACGAGTTCACCATCTTGCTGCCCGAGCTGGACCACCTGGAAGACGCCGCCAAGCTGGCCGAACGGGTGATCAGCCACGTGCGCCAGCCCTTCATGGTCGACGAGAACGAGCTGTACGTCACCACCTCCATCGGCATCGCCGTCTATCCCGAGGACGGGGCCACGGTGGAAAGCCTGATCAAGAACGCCGACACCGCCATGTACCGGGCCAAGGATCTGGGGCGCAACAGCTACCAGCTCTACACGGCGGCCATGAACGCCCGCTCGTTCGAGCGCCTGACCATGGAATCGGCGCTGCGCCACGCCCTGGCGCGCGATGAATTCCGTCTGGTCTATCAGGTCAAGGTGGATTCCGAGGACGGCCGCATGTCGGGCGTCGAGGCGCTGGTCCGCTGGCACCATCCCGACATGGGGCTGGTCTCGCCGGTGGAGTTCATTCCCCTGGCCGAAGCCATGGGGGTGATCTCGGACATCGGCGAATGGGTGCTGCGCACCGCCTGCCGCCAGTGCAAGCACTGGCTGGACCTGGGCCTGCCGCCGGTACGCATCGCCGTCAACGTCTCGGCCCAGCAATTCGTCGAGACCAACGTGCCGGAGGTGGTGGCCCGCGCGCTGCGCGAAACCGGCCTGCAGCCCCAGTACCTGGAACTGGAACTGACCGAGACGGTGCTGATGCAGCGGGTCGACGAGGTGGTGGGCGTGCTGAAGGCGCTGCGCGCCATGGGCGTGCGCATTTCCATCGACGATTTCGGCACCGGCTATTCCAGCCTCAGCTACCTGAAGCGCATGCCCATCGACGCGCTGAAGGTGGACCGCTCGTTCGTCAACGACATCTTCGACGACAATTCCAAGGTCACCGAGGATGGGGCGGAGATCGTCTCCACCATCATCAACCTCGCCCACAACCTGAAGCTCAAGGCCATCGCCGAGGGTGTCGAGACCCCGGAACAGGCCGAGTTCCTGCGGTCCAAGGGCTGCGACGAGGTCCAGGGCTACCTGATCAGCCGCCCGGTCTCGGGCGAGGATCTCATCAGCCTGTTCGACCGCAACCTGCTGCCCCAGGGCAAGGACGGCTGAGCTACTCCGCCGCCGCCGGCGCCGCCTCGCGATCCCTTTCCCCCGGCAATTGCCAGGCGGCAAGCGCCACCAGGGCGGCCGAGACGGCCAGCACGGTGAACACCATCTCGAAGCCGCCGCCCCAGCCGCGGATCAGCGACACCATGGGCACCCCCAGCCCCGACACGCCGAAGGACAGCACGAATTTCAGGCCGAAGGCGGTCCCCCGCCACTTGGACGGCGTATAGCGCGACAGCAGCAGGTTCTCGGCCGGGATGCCGGCCATGTTGAAGCTGACCGCCAGCACGGCCACCAGCAGCAACCCCAGCCCGCTGGCATGGGCGAGGCCCAGCAGCAGCGGCACCTGGATCAGCGCCGCCACCAGATAGATGCGTTTGGGGCTCAGGCGGTCGGCCAGATGGCCGGCCAGGATCTGGGTCAGCCCGGCCAGCAGATAGACCACCGTCACGCCACCCGCCGCCGCCAGCAGGCCGAAATCGCCCAGGCGCTCCTCGAACAGCTTGGGCAGCGACGGCTGGGTGGCCTGATAAATCAGGCCGGCGCACAGCATGGTCACCGACAGCACGATGCCGGCCCGCACCGTCTCGCCCCGGTCGGCCACCGGTTCGGGTTTGCGGTCGGCCTTGGTCTCCACCACCACGCCCCGGGCCAGCATCACCAGGAACAGCAATCCGGTGCCCAGCACCACCACGCCCGGCACGATGAAGGCGGCGCGCCAGCCCGACACGGCGATCAGCCCGCCCGCCACCACGCCGGCCAAGGCCGGGCCGACGCCGCCGAACACCCCGTTCAGCCCGATGGCCTTGCCCTTGTCCACGGCGTTCCTGACCAGCCAACTGATCCCCACCGGATGGTAGATGGAACCGAACAGCCCCATGAAGCCCAGCGCCACCGCCAGCATCACCGGCCCCTGGGCCAGCCCGACACCGATGGCCGTCAGCCCCAGGCCGATGAAATAGACGGCCATCATGCCCACCGTGCTCCAGCGGTCGCCCAGCCAGCCGGCCAGGGGCGCCGGCAGGCCATAGAGCAGCTTGCCCGCCACGATCAGGGCCAGCACCTCCTCGTAGCTGAGCCCCATCTCGCCGGGCAGCACCAGGGCGACGATGAAGAAGATCGGCTCGAAAATGTGGGCATAGGCATGACCGGCGCAGGAGAAAGCCAGCGACGCCCGGGCGGAGCGATGGGAGACGACGGACGACATTGTAAACAACTCAACAACAGGGCAAGTGGTCCGACCACTGTCGCATTCCAATTGATCGCAAAGCAACATGAACGTAACCGCCCAATGCGGGGGCGGGCTTGCATCGACCTCGGCTTTGAACGACAGTGATGCGTTCCCCCTCTTGCTCCAACCTTGGCGGTTCTATTTTCATGAGCATGTCGACCGTCCTCATCATCAGCCTGTCGGCGGGAGTGATCCTGGTCGTCGGCGGAGGATTGCTCATGTACATGGCCCAACTGGTCAAGAACGCCTATGAGTTGAAGGTCCAGATCAATTCCGAGGTGGACGAACGCCTGACCAAGATGGCCGAGGACCTGGACAAGAAGAGCCGCTGGATCAAGCGCGACCTGATCGAGGAAATCGAGAAGATCAAGATCGCCATGGAGACCTCCAACGCCCAGAAGTTCGCCGAACTGACCGAGCCGTTCGGCAAGCGGATGGAAGCCATGGACGAGGTGCTGCGCAAGGACCGCGCCGACTGGATGAAGCTGCTGCAGGAAGACCGCGAGGTCATCCAGAAGGTGGACGCCAAGATCGGAGCGGTTCGCCGCGAGTTCAAACAGGCCGCCGAGGGCTCCAATCCCTCCCTGGACGCCGCCATGGCCAGTCTGGCCGCCGCCAAGGCCGCCGGCGGCGATGCGCCGCCCCAGGACCCGGCCGCCCCCGCA
>JAVBXM010000258.1 GCA_030824585.1 Phaeospirillum sp.
CATGCCGGGATCGAGGCGCAGTTGGTGCGGGTCGCCATGGCCGAGGCGCGGCTGTCGGTGGGCAGCGTCACCGACGGCCTGAAGGAACGGGTGGCCTCGCGGCTGGAACGGGTGGAGATGGCCGCCGGCCGGGCCATGGCGGTGGGAACCGGCATCCTGGCGACCATCGGCGCCACGGCTCCGTTCGTCGGGCTGTTCGGCACGGTGTGGGGCATCATGAATTCGTTCGTCGGCATCTCCAAGGCCCAGACCACCAATCTGGCGGTGGTGGCCCCGGGCATCGCCGAGGCGCTTCTCGCCACCGCCATCGGATTGGTGGCGGCGATTCCGGCGGTGGTGATCTACAACGCCCTGGCCCGCTCCATCGCCGGCTACCGCATATTGCTGGCCGACGCCTCCGCCGATGTGCAGCGCATCGTCAGCCGCGACCTCGACCGCCGGGTCCTGCCCCTGCGGGAGGCGGCGGAATAATGGGCGGCCGCCTCGACCGCGACGGCGACGATCTCGGTGAACTGCACGAGATCAACGTCACCCCTTTCATCGACGTCATGCTGGTGCTGCTGATCATCTTCATGGTGGCGGCCCCCCTGGCCACCGTCGAGGTCAAGGTGGACCTGCCGGCCTCATCGGCCGAGCCGGCGCCCAAGCCGGACTTGCCGGTCTACCTGACCCTGCGCGGCGACGACACCTTGCTGGTCGGCAGCGACGTGGTGGGCCGGGACGCCCTGTCCGCCGTGCTGGATGGGACGACCCGGGGCGACAAGGACGCGCGTATCTTCCTGCGGGCAGACAAGGCCGTCAGCTACGAGGCCCTGATGGGAGTGATGGATGTGCTGCGGGCCGCCGGCTACCTCAAGATCGCCCTGGTGGCCCTGGAGAGCCCGCGATGATCGAGGCCGCCCCGGCCGCCGTCATGGCGGGCTGGAAGTTTCCTGCGGAGCCGGAGGGACATGACGTTGCCGTCGTGGCGCCGCCCAGGCTGTGGGGAGGCTCGGTGGCGGTGGCGCTTGCGCTGCATGCCGGGGTGGCGGCCACCTTGCTTTCCTGGCCTTCGCCCTCCCCGCCTCCGTCGCCGCTTTCCGGTGCCATGACGGTCGAATTGGCACCGTTGGCCGCACCGCCGGCCCCGCCCAGCGCCGAGCCGCCGGGCGAGCGGCGGACGGCCAGCCGGCCGCCGGAGCCGGAGCGAACCGTTCCCCCCGTCCCCAAACCTGTTCCGGTCCGCAAGGCGGCGGTGAGCCTGCCGGTCCAGGCTCCCCCCAAGCCCGTCGAGGCCGAGCGGCCGGACCATGTGGAGGAGCGCAGTTCCACCCCTCCCTCGACCGAGGCGCCGCCAGCCCCGGCGATGGCCGCGCCAGCCCCCGGAGCCGCCTCCGCCGTTACCGGCAATGCGGTTCCCACCTGGCAGAGCAGCCTGCGCGCCCATCTGGAACGCCACAAGCGCTATCCCGAAGTCGCGCAATTCCGTCGTCAGCAGGGTGTCTCCACCATCCGATTCGTCATCGACCGCGCCGGACGGGTCCTGACCGCCCGGCTGGAGCGGGCCTCCGGGCACACCTCGCTGGACGAGGAGGCGCTGGCCCTGCTCGGCCGCGCCCAGCCCTTGCCCTTGCCGCCCGAGGAAATCCCCGGCGAACGGATCGAACTGGTGGTGCCGGTGCAGTTCTTTCTGAGATAGGGGGCCGCCCCCAAGGAAGCGGTCAATTCGGCATGGCGCCGTTTCCGAAATCCCCTTTGACAATTATGGTTATGCAAGTGATTCCTATTTGCATGATATTGCCATGCGTCCCGGCCTTGGGCCGGACGCTTCGGGGAGTTGGCCGGCATGGAACAGGTGAAACAGGCGGTAGAGGCGGTCGAGGAGTTCTTCGTACGTCACCGCGAGCGGCTGGCCTGGGTCCATGCCGCCATGTTCCTGGCCTTCCTGGCCCTGATGGTGGTGCCCCTGCTGCTGCTCGATCCGCCGGAGGATTCCACCCCTCTGACCCATTTCACCACCTTCGCCAACTATGTCCTGTGGGGCCTGTGGTTCCCCCTGGTCTTCCTGTCGGTGATCTTCACCGGACGATCGTGGTGCGGCGTGTTCTGCCCCATGGGCGCCGCCTCGGAATGGGCCAACCGCATCGGGCTGCAACGGGCCATTCCCGCCTGGATTCGTTGGGAGGGCACGCCCCTGGTCAGTTTCGTGCTGACCACCATCCTGGGCCAGACCCTGGGGGTGCGCGAACACCCCGAAGCGGCGGCGGGCATTTTCGGCGGCACCATGGCCGCCGCGATCCTGATCGGCCTGCTGTGGGGCCGGCGCAAGCGCGCCTGGTGCCGCCACGTCTGCCCCATCGGCCGGGTGCTGGGCCTGTATTCCCGCCTGGGTATGGTGCAGTTCGCCCCCAAGGTTCGCCGGCCCGGCCATGACGGCTATACCGAGAAGGGCGTCTGCCCCACCCTGATCGACGTCACCCACAAGAGCGAATCCCGCCACTGCATCGAGTGCTTCCGCTGCGTCAATCCCCAGGCTGCCGGCGGCATTCGCCTGGAACTGCGCCGCCCGGGAATCGAGGTCGAGCAGATTCGCGAGCACAAGGCCAATCCGGCCGAGGCATGGTTCCTGTTCCTCGACACCGGCGTGGCGCTGGGCGGCTTCCTGTGGCTGGTGCTGCCGCAATACCAGATCGTCCGCCAGAAGGTGGCGACCTGGGCCGTCGAGCACGGCTGGATGTGGCTCCTGGAGATCGGCCCCGCCTGGCTGATGAGCGTCCACCCCGAACGGGCGGAAACCTTCCGCTGGATCGACTTCTTCATGATCACCGGCTCCATGCTGGCCGCCATGGCGGTGCTGGGCGCGGTGCTGGCGGCGCTGACCGCCATGGCGGCCCGTCTGGCGGGTCTGGTGGGCGGCGACGGCAGCTTCACCCAGCGCTTCACCGAACTGGGCTACCAATACGCCCCGGTGGCCCTGGTTTCCCTGGTGATCGGCCTGGGCGGCATGCTGTTCGAGCCCATCCGCGCCACGCCCCTGGGCGCCGAGGGCATCCAGGCGGTCAAGGGCGCCCTTTTCCTGCTGGGAGTGGCGTGGAGCATCCAACTGGGCGAGCGCATCCTGGCCCGCCAGGGTGTGGCTTTTCGCCGCCGCTGGCTGCCGCTGCTGCCGGGACTGGCGGGGAGCGGGATCGTCGGCTACGCCTGGTGGCTGGCCATCTTCGGCCCGTGACCTATCTGTCCGTGATGGGCGGACAGCCGGAGGGATCGCCGCCATAGGCGTCGACGCCCTGGGCCGCCAGGCGGGACAGGTAGCAGGGATAGCGGGCCGCCCAGGCTTCCGCCCGGGGATCGGCCAGCAGGCCGGCGACATTGTTGACGTCGGCTTCCGCGACCTCCATGCGCCCGGCTTCCAGCGACTCCATCACCGCGCCGACCAGCAGCATGTCGGTGACCAGGGTGGCGGCGAAGTGGGGGGCGCAGCCGGTCCGGCAGCCGTCCAACCGCGCCCGGATTGCGGCATCGTCGGCGTCGCGCAGCAGGGCGATGGCGGAGGCCAGGGCGACCTTGTCGAATCCATCCGGATCGACCTCGCCGGCGAAACCGGGCGACGTGGCGGCCAGATGGCGGAGGGCCGAATGGAGTCCCCGCGTCACCGGGATGCTGATCGCGGTCAGTGCCCGGTCCCCTCCGGATGTTGCGCCCAGCCCGGCCAGTTGTCCGGCCAGCAGGGTCCGGGCGGCGGCCTCCCCGGCCTCTCCCACCGGATTGGCGGCGCATTCGCCGCCGCCCGCTCCCTT
>JAVBXM010000223.1 GCA_030824585.1 Phaeospirillum sp.
CTGTGGCTGGGGGTGGAACGCTCCGAGGCGCTGTCGCGGCTGGCGTCGCGCGTCGACGGCGCCGTGGTCCAGGCGGGCGCCGAGCCCGAGCCCCGCAGGTTCAATCCCCACGTCACCCTGGCGCGGCTCAAGGACACGCCGCCGGGCCGCATTCAGGACTTCATCGACGCCACCGGTCATTTCCGCGAGGAGCATGTGGCGGTGGAACGCTTCACCCTGTTCCGCAGCACGCTGGGCCGCCAGGGTCCGCAATACGATGCCCTGGAGCACTATCCCCTGGGATAGCAATGGTTCGTCATCCGCGCAGGCGACGAGCCTCACCCACATCTTGGGGCAATGCGACAAAACGCAAACATTCCCTTGTTCGGGGCCAGTCTTCACAGTATTTTCAAGGCTATGATCGGCTCGTCCTTCCGCATCGCCCTGTGTCTCGCCGCCGCCCTCGGGGTCGCGGCCTGTTCGCGCGGCACCCAGTTGCCGCCGTCGTCGGCGGCCGGCGCCAATGGCGACCAGCCGGCCAATTTCCAACTGGTCACCGACATTCCCATTCCGTCGGGCGCCACCATGGACAACGACCGCTCGCTGATCCTGTCGGACCGCGACCGCTGGACTGGCCGGGTGGTGATGACCCTGTTCAATTCCGCCAACGAGGTCACCGCCTTCTACCAGCAGCAGATGCCCAATTTCGGCTGGCAGCCCATGATGAGCGTCACCGCCGAGACCAGCGTGCTGACCTATGTGCGCGGCGATCGCGCCGCCACCGTGCAGATCGAGCGGCGCACCGTCTATGGCTCGGTGGTTTCGGTGACCGTGGCGCCCAAGCAATCGGACGGCGGCGGCCCGTCGTCATCCTATGGCGGCGGAAGCTATGATCCCTCCCCCGCGCCCCGCTCGGCGCCCTCGGGCGGAATCCGCGCCGAACCGCTGGCCGCTCCCGCCGCCAAGCGCTGAAGCCGGCACAGCAAAAAGCCCCCTCGCGGGAGCTTGTCGCGTCACCGGGGAACGGTACCGCCCTAAAGCAGGCGGCCGCGTACCTCGGCGATCAGCGAATTCAGGGAATCCAGGGCCACGCCGTCGCGGGCCATCAGGCGATGTACGATGGGATCGGCCATCACCTCGTCCAGAGTCGGCTCGACACCGCCGCCAATATAGGCGAAGGATCGACTGGCTCGGCCACCGGCCGCGGCGCCCAGGCGACGCACGACGCGGATTTCGGCCGGTTGCGGGGTGGATCTGTACGCGCTTGACAGCATGGCAGCCCCCTTTATCCGGATGTGGTCTCAAGGCGGACTATACATGAGCCGCCCACAAATTGACAGAGTCGCATTAGTATCAATTATTCTGTAATTTTACGAAATCCCGCACTGCATCAAGTATTGTGCAGCGCGGTAACTGTCTGCGGTAGGCCGTCTTTTGCGTGTTTGCATATGGGCGCCTGCCGCCGGCGATCAAGGGATACCATACTGTTGTCATCGGATTTTCATGTCCGGCCTAGCCACTTGGGAGGCATTGCCGCCATGCTGGCCGCCACTACGCTGTTCGCCGGCATGGACGCGGTGGCCAAGCTGCTGATGGTGGCCGATTACTCGGTGATCCAGGTGCTGTTCTTCCGGGCGGGCTTCGGGCTGATTCCCCTGGCGCCGCTGCTGTGGCGGAGCGGCAGGCGGGCGGTGGCGACGGCGCGGCCCTGGGCGCATGTGGTGCGCTCGGCCATCGCCCTGCTGGCGGTCGGGTGCTTTTTCCTGGCCATTCGACGCCTGCCGCTGGTCCAGGTCACCGCCATCGGCTTCGCGGCGCCGCTGTTGATCACCGCCCTGTCGGTGCCGCTGCTGAAGGAAAGGGTCGGCCGCGACCGCTGGCTGGCGGTGACGGCGGGATTCGGCGGCATCCTCGTGGTTGCCGGACCGGACGCCTGGAGCGGCGACCTGCTGGGAGCCGGAGCGGCCTTCGCCGTGGCCGGCACCGTCCTTTATGCCCTGGCCATGGTGCTGATGCGCGACATGGGGCGCACCGAGGCGGCGGTGACCACGGTGTTCTGGTTCTCGGTCCTGACCATGGTCCTGACCGGGGCGGCGCTGCCCCTGGTATGGCAGGTCCCCGATCCGCGGGCCTGGGGCCTGTTCGCCGCCGCCGGCATCCTGGGCGGCACCGCCCAGTTGCTGATCAGCCAGGCGGTGCGCCTGGCTCCGGCCTCGGTGGTGGCGCCCTTCGACTATTTCCACATCGTGGCGTCGTCGAGCCTGGGCTGGCTGCTTTTCGCCGAGCTGCCCGGCCCCAACACGCTGGCCGGCGCCATGGTGGTCATGGCGTCCGGCCTTTACGTGCTGAGACGCGAGAAGAACGCGACGCCTCGCTGATACCCAGGCCGGGGTGCGAGATCAGTGACTCGCCGCGCCCTCGGCGCCCAGCCCGGTCTGCGAGCGGATGAACTGGGCCTCGAATTCGGCCCGTTCGCGCACCGCCCGCTCGCTGTTGTCGGTCACCGAGAAGAACCAGGTAGCGACAAAGCCGGCGACCACCGAGAACAGGGCGGGATTGCCCCACGGGAAGATGGGCTGGGGATTGCCCAGCACCGCCTTCCACACCGCCGGCCCCAGCACGGTCAGCACCACCGCCGAGATCAGGCCGACACCGCCGCCCAGGATGGCGCCGCGTGAGGTCAGGCCCCGCCACAGCATGGACAGCAGCAGCAGCGGGAAATTGGCCGAGGCGGCGATGGCGAGCGTCAGGCCGGCCAGATAGGCGATGTTCTGCTTCTCGAACAGCACGCCCAGGATGATGGCGACCACGCCGAGCGCCAGGCTGGACAGGCGCGAGATGCGCAGTTCGGTCTCTTCCTTGGCGCGGCCACGGGCGAAGACGTTGGCGTAGAGATCGTGGGAGATGGCCGAGGCGCCGGCCAGGGTCAGGCCGGCCACCACCGCCAGGATGGTGGCGAAGGCCACCGCCGAGATGAAGCCGAGGAACAAATCGCCGCCCACCGCGTGGGCCAGCCACACGGCGGCCATGTTGCCGCCGCCCTTCAGGGTCTTGCCGTCGGCGAGATAGGCCGGGTCGGTGGCCACCAGGGCGATGGCGCCGATGCCGATCACCACGGCCAGCACGTAGAAGAAGCCGATGAAGGCGGTGGCGTAGAACACCGACTTGCGCGCCTCCTTGGCGTCGGGGACCGTGAAGAAGCGCATCAGGATGTGGGGCAGGCCGGCAGTGCCGAAGGCCAGCGCCATGGCCAGCGAGATGGTGTCGATGGGGTCCTTGAACAGCAGGCCCGGCGACATGATGGCGTTGGAGCCCTTGACCTGGACCGCCTTGGCGAACAGCGCCTCGGGCGAGAAGCCGAAGCGGGCCATCACCGCGAAGGCCATGAAGGTGGCCCCCGACAGCAGCAACACCGCCTTGATGATCTGCACCCAGGTGGTGGCGGCCATGCCGCCGAACACCACGTAGACCATCATCAGGCCGCCCACCAGGAACAGGGCGTAGAGGTAGTCCATGCCGAACAGCAGCTTGATCAACTGGCCGGCGCCGACCATCTGGGCGATCAGGTAGAACACCACCACGGTGAGCGAGCTGAACGCCGCGTAGGTGCGCACCGGCACCTTGGCGAGGCGATAGGCCACCACGTCGGCGAAGGTGTACTTGCCCAGGTTGCGCAGCGGCTCGGCGATCAGGAACAGCATCAGCGGCCAGCCCACCACCACGCCGACGGCGTAGACCATGCCGTCCAGCCCGGTGCCGTAGAGCAGCGCGGTCACGCCCAGGAACGAGGCCGCCGACATGAAGTCGCCGGCGATGGCCAGGCCGTTCTGGAAACCGGTGATACCGCCGCCCGCCGTATAGAAATCGGCGGCCGACTTGGTGCGCTTGGACGCCCACCAGGTGATGCCCAGGGTCAGCAGCACGAAGGCCACGAACATGAAGATGGCGTGCCAGTTGGTGGCCTGCTTGGCGGCCTGGCCGAGGTCGGCGCCGGCCGCCAGGACGGGCGACAACGGCGCCAGCATCAGCAGGGACAGGATGCCGAAGCGGAGGAAATGGGGCATGGGGAACGGCCTCTCCAGGCTGAATGTGGTATTTTGGTACCTGTTTACTGATTTGATACGGAAAGTTCAAGAGCCCCCGGCGAATTTGTGTCGCTTTCCCTCCGCCCCCATGGCCGCGCCGCCGCCGGCATGGGCGGCACCGGCGTCCTTTGGGTGGGCCACCGCGCGTCCGGGGCGGCCCAGGCGTTGGTCCATACTCCGTCCGGCGAGGCCCGAATCCGCTTGGCCTGTCCGCCGCCGCCGCGTATGCTCGGGCCAGCAAAGAACGAAGTCGCATAATCTTTTGCGCCGAGGAACGAGGTCCATGCGTCTGGCCGCCGGTATGATCGCCTGTGCCGTGGGAATGCTGCCCGCCCTGGCCTACGCCCATTTCCAGGAACTGATCCCGTCCGCCGACATTGTCGCGGAGCAGGGGCCGCGCGACCTCCGCCTCGACCTGGCCTTCACCCATCCCATGGAACGGGGGCCGGTGATGGAGATGGCGCCGCCGGCCCGCTTCGGGGTGGTGAGCGGCGGCAGGACCCGCGACCTGAAATCGTCGCTCAAGCCCGGCAAGCGGGGCGACCGCACGGTGTTCAGCGCCGAGGTCCGCCTCGACCAGCCCGGCGACCACGTCTTCTTCGTCGAGCCCGCCCCCTATTGGGAGAAGGCCGAGGGCAAGTGGATCGTCCACTACACCAAGGTGGTGGTGGACTTCGCCAGCGGCGGCGGCTGGGACAAGCCGGTGGGCCTGCCGGTGGAGATCGAGCCGCTGGTACGGCCCTACGGCCTGTGGACCGGCAACCTGTTTCGCGGCATCGTGCGCAGGAACGGCAAGCCGGTGCCCTTCGCCGAAATCGAGGTGGAGTGGCGCAACGACGGTTCCGTCAAGCCGCCCTCCGATCCCTTCGTCACCCAGGTGATCAAGGCCGATGCCTCGGGCCAGTTCGCCTATGCCATGCCGCGCGCCGGCTGGTGGGGCTTCGCCGCCCTGGTGGAAAGCGACAAGCCGGCCAGGAGCCCCGAGGGCAAGCCGGCCAAGACAGAGCTGGGCGGCCTGATCTGGGTTCGCGCCCAGGACATGAAGTAGGGACCCCACCCCATGGCCCATATTCCCGATGGCGTGCTGTCCAATCCGGTGCTGGTGGCGGGGGGAATCCTCGCCGTCGCCGGAGTGGCGCGCGGCCTCAGGGAATTGGAACCGGTCCGCGTCCCCAAGGTGGCCATGCTGTCGGCGGTGATGTTCGTCGCCTCGCTGATCCATCTGCCGGCCGGCCCCGCCTCGGTGCACCTGCTGCTCAACGGCATGGCCGGCATGGTGCTGGGCTGGGCCGCCTTTCCCGCCCTGCTGGCCGCCCTGCTGCTGCAGGCGGTGATGTTCGGCTTCGGCGGATTGCTGGTGCTGGGCGTCAACACCGTCAACATGGCCCTGCCCGCCGTGCTGGCCGGCCTGCTGTTCCGCCGGCTGTGGCGCCCCGACCAGCCGCGCCGCACCGCCCTGGCCGCCGCCCTGTGTTCGGGTGGCGCCGTGCTGCTGACCGGGTTGATGGTGGCCGGTTCCCTGGCCCTGTCGGGCCGCGAGTTCGAGGCCGCCGCCCGGCTGGTGGTGCTGACCCACCTGCCGGTGATGGCGGTCGAGGCGGTGTTCGCCTCCGCCGCCATCGGCCTGCTGGCCAAGGTCAAGCCGGAGGCGCTGGCATGAGGGGATTCGCCGCATTCCTCGGCCTGTGGCTGCTGGCGGCGCCGGCCCAGGCCCACAAGCTGAAGGTGTTCGCCACCGCCGAGGGCACCGATATCGTCGGCTCGGCCTATTTCGCCGGCGGCGACAAGGCTGTCGGCCTGCCGGGCCGCATCCTGGGGGCCGACGGCTCGCTGGTCGCCACTTTCGCCACCGGCCCGGACGGCACCTTCCGCCAAGGCGTGGCGGCGCGCATGGACCACACGGTCGCGGTGGAATCCGACGACGGCCATGCCGCGCAGTTCACCATCCCCGCCGCGGAATTTCCGCCCTCCCTGCCCCAGGGCAAGGCGGCGGCCGCGCCGGCCGGCGATGCGGCCGCCCTGGAGGCGGCCATCGCCCGCCAGATCCGCCCATTGCGCGAGCAGTTGGACGCCTACGAGGAGCGCATCCGCCTGCACGATCTGATGGGCGGCATCGGCACCATTTTCGGCCTGTTCGGCTGCTGGGCCTGGCTGCGGTCGCGGAGGACCGGGCCATGAGTCTGGTGGAGAGGCTCGATCCCCGCACCCGGCTGCTGGCCGCCCTGCTGTTCGCGCTGGCCGAGGTGCTGGTTCCCTCGCTGGCCGCCCAGGGCGTCGGACTGCTGCTGGCCGTGATCGCCGCCCTGGTGGCCCGCCTGCCCGTGGGTGCCACCCTGCGCCGCCTGCTCAGCCTGGAGGGCTTCATGCTGCTGGTGCTGGTCATGCTGCCCTTCACGGTGCCCGGCCATCCGCTGTTCAGCCTGTGGGACGTGCAGGCTTCGGAGGAGGGGCTGCGCCAGGCGGCAAGCATCGCCATCAAGGCCAATGCCGTGGCGGTGGCGCTGTTCGCCCTGGTCGGCTCCATGGAGGCCCCGGTCCTCGGCCGGGCGCTGACCCGGCTGGGAGTCAGCGGGCGCTTCGTCCACCTGTTCCTGTTCACCACCCGCTATCTGTCGGTGCTGGAAGACGAGTACCGCCGCCTGCGCCTCGCCATGCGGGCCCGCGCCTTCCGTCCGACCACCGGCCCGCATTGCTGGCGGTCCATCGGCCACCTGTTCGGCATGCTGATGGTACGCTCCCTGGAACGGGCCGAGCGCATCGACGCCGCCATGCGCTGCCGGGGCTTCACCGGCCGCTTCCCCTCCCTGGACGACGAGTCCCAGGCCGGGCCCGGACGCCTCGACCTGGGCTTCGGCGCCGCCTCGGCCGCCGGCCTGGCCCTGGTCATCGCCGTGGGTGTCGCGTGGACCTGATCCGCCTCGGACAGGTCTCGCATGCCTTCGAGTCCGCCCACCCGGTGCTGGACGGCGTCGACTTCGCCTTGAGGGCCGGGGAAAAGGTGGCGCTGCTGGGCGCCAACGGCACCGGCAAGACCACCTTGCTGCATGTCATGGTCGGGTTGATCCGGCCCCGGACGGGAAGCGTCCACGCCTTTGGGCGGGAACGGCGCGCCGAGGCGGATTTCGTCGAGGTCCGCGCCAAGGCCGGGTTGCTGTTCCAAGATGCCGACGACCAGTTGTTCTGCCCCACCGTGGCCGAGGACGTGGCCTTCGGGCCGCTCAACCTGGGCAAGAGCAAGGCCGAGGCGCGCGCGATCGTCCACGACGTGCTGGGCCGCCTGGGCCTCGCCGCCCTGGAGAACCGCGTCACTCACAAACTGTCGGGAGGGCAGAAGCGGCTGGTCTCCCTGGCCGCCGTGCTGGCCATGGACCCCGAGGCGCTGCTGCTGGACGAGCCCACCAACGCGCTCGACGAGGCAACGCGGGAGCGGCTGCTGGATATCCTGGCCGGGCTGCCCCAGGCCATGGTGATCGTCTCGCACGACCGCGAGGTGGTCGAGCGGCTGGCCACCCGACGGGTCACGCTGCGGGGCGGGAAACTAACCTGAGATGGATACCGGCCGGGAGGTGGGGCCCAGGGCGTCCAGGGCCTTCTTGAGGCGCGGCTGCGCGTCGAGGCGAGACACCCCGGCCTCGACACCTCCCACATAGGCGGTGGACAGCAGGGCGGCATAGACCCGCTTCATGTCGTCCAGGCAGGGTGGCGGCGCCTCGATCTGGGTCAGGCGCTCGGCCAGCTTGCGCGCCGCGTGGACCTGCCCGGTCTGGCAGAAATCCTGCTTGAACCGCTGCTCGCCAAGCGTGGTGAAGGCGATCATCAAGAAGGCGGTGAAGCGCCGGATATCGCCGCCCAGCACCGGCAGCAGCGAACGGATCACGTCCACATGGGTGGCCGACACCTGGGCCACGGCGCGGCGGACCTGCGTGGTCTCCGACTTGGGGAACAGGCGGGCCAAATCCATCTGCTGCACCACCCGCCAGAGGATCTCGGCGTCGATGGAATCCTTGCCGGACACCAGCATGCGCTTGGCGTCGTCCAGCAGCAGCGGCACCCGCCCGTCGCGCGGCATATTGCCGGGAGCGTTGAGAGCCTGCAACTCGGCGGCCTCGCGGATGTCGAGGAGGCGCGAACCGAGGTCGCTGACCAGCGACGGGCTCATGGGGGTGTAATGGGGGATCAGCATCACCTGCCAGTCGAAGCGCAGGTGCTCGCGGATGGCCTGGTAAAGGGCATCGGAGCGCGAATGGGGCTTGATGGCGTGCTTGGGGGCCGGCGGCGGATGCGCCAGGCCGAGGGCAAGGCCCATCCGCTTCATCAGCGACAGCTTGGGCGGCGGAGCCTGGAACTTGCTGCGGAAATCCAGCTTGGTCCGGAAGTAGCGCCGCGCCGCCGCCCGCACCACCAGGGCCACCGCCTCGGCCAGGGTCCGGCCGCAGGCCAGGACGTCATGGTCGGCGGTCACCGGCTCCTTGCCGGCGCCAATGACCACGTGGGAGAACAGCTCGGGGCGGGTGCGGAACAGCCGCAGGCATTCGTCGAGCATCTTGGGGTCGTTCATGGCCTTGTCGTAGGCCGCGTTGCGGGGCAGCCCCTTGAGGGCCAGCACCTCGCGCCGCAGGACCTCGATCACCGGCCCTTCCAGCGCCGCGCGGATCGCCTCGATGCCCGGGTCGGAATTGGACCACCGGGCCGCCGGCCCGTGTCCCCCTGATTTTGTCGAATTGCGTCCGGACATGGCGCTCACATTTCAAGTCCAAGCATTCACATTAAGTTTACGTTGCGCGCTCTCGTTGAGAAAATCAACGCTTATAACGGCCTGATCACTTGTATCCCTTTAGTCATGATGAACTAACATTCTGCAAGTACATGGCAGAGTCTTTGAATAAAATTTTATCTAATTTTATTGTTTGTCTAACTTACGCCGCACCTGACATCGTTCCGATTTCCGGCCGATCGGAGTAGAATGGCACCCTCAGCGGACCGGGAGAGGCACATGCACGGCGGCCACCATCACGACGAGTCGAGCGGGCACGAACACAAGCACCACCATGCCCACGAGCACAGCCACGTCCATGCCCATCCCCACTCCCACGGCGACGTGACCCACACCCATGCGCACGCCCACACCCATGCGCATGACCACCTGCACCAGCACAGCCATCCCCACGGCCACGGCGACCACGGCGGCGGGCACGACCATGACCACGAGCAGGCCCGGCACGGCTGGAAGCCGCACGAGCACAAGCACGTCGAGGAAGACCTCGACGGCCACGATCACGAGCATTGACGAAGGGTTGGAGCAGCCGGAAGGCCCGCCCGGCGATGGTCTAGTCTTCGCTTTCCAGCGACGCCACGTAGCGCAGGCCGTCCAGCGCGGTGACGAACCAGTCCTCGCGGGTTTCGTCCTCGGCATGCACCAGATAGGCCGGGCGGCGGAATTCCGGCGCCCCGGTCACCTCGAACAGCCGGCCCGCCGACAGGTACGAGCGCACCACCCGCATGGGGAAGTAGCCGGTGCCGCCATAGGCCAGGATGTGCTGCAGCCCCAGCGCCCCCAGCCCCACCTGTACCGCCGGGGTCTTGAGATCGGGAAAAGCCTGGCTGTGGGCGGCGCGGAATTCCGGCCCCCAATCCACCAGGACGTAATCCTCGTCCCATTCCGACACGGCCCGCCGGCGGGTGGAGACCAGGACCAGGCGTTCTTCCAGCAGCTTCTCGATATGCAGTCCGGGGCGCGACAGCGGCGAATACATCACCACCAGGTCGAGCATGCCCTCGATCAACTGGCGCATCAGGCTGTCGGAACCGCCGACCTCGGCCTTGAGCGCCACGTCGGGCATGGCGGTGCGCATCCAGGGAATCCACTGGACCAGCAGGCGGTCCCACAGGGAAAACTGGCCGCCAACGTTGAGAACCGTGCGGAAACCGACCGGCAGGGCCAGTTCCTGGCGCGCCTGTTCCCAGACGCGGACCATGGTGGTGGCATAACGGCGGAACTGCATGCCGGCGGCGGTCAACTGGGTGCCCGACTTGGAACGGACGAACAGAGGCCGGCCCAGTTCGTCTTCCAGCGCCTTGATGCGCATGCTGACCGTCGACTGGGTCACCGACAGGCGTTCGGCCGCCTTGTTGAAGTTGCCGGTATCGACGATTTCCAGGAAGGTGCGGGCGAGATCGATATTCATGACGCGGCCAGGGAAAAGGCAGCGCTATGCTGCGCTGCAACAGATGGCAGCGTTTTATCCGAACCGCGCGGAAACTTCAACTACCCTGCGGCTGGTAATCGGAATTTTTGATGCATGGGTGGGTCCCGGAGAAACAAACCTGCCGCTCCGCATGGCGGCCGCGGCAGGTTTGTTTCATGATTCCAGGATGTTGGCGGACCGATTTACCTGACATCGCGCGATGCGGGCATCAGGACCGGGCCGCCACACCCATGCCGGCAGCAATGGCTAGGCCTGGGCCCGAGCCTTGACGTTGCCGCGCTGACGGTCGACATATTCCTTCAACTGGCGCTCCATGCCGGCGAAAGCCTCGCGCAGCGCCACATAGATATCCTCATTGACATGGCTGTCCTTGGGATCGCGCTTCACCACCAGCTCGTCGCCGGGGACCGTCAGGGCAAGCCGGATATGGAACGGCTCGCCCTTGTGGTGCAGGTTCGACGTGTTGCGGTGGTGCTGTTCGATCACCACGCGGCAGCTGGTGATGCGATCGAAGAGATGCTCCAGTTTGGCCACCTTTTCGCGGATGCGGGTTTCGACGGCGTCGGAGTGATCGACACCGTGAAAGGTGATCTGGAGGGGAATCTGCATCAACATCTCCATTCTCTCGGTTCGCCCTTGCCGGCTCTTGGCGGCGGGCCGGGCGACTCGGTTCCTTATACGGTTCCACCCCCTAGGCGGAACCTTGAAGCTCGGGGCGCCATACATAGCCATTTACAATGGCCTTGGCAACGCCGGGAGCGAACTTCCATTGTCTCGGAGAATCGACGCACTTGCAAGCTGGCGCCACTCCCCTCATATCAGAGCGCCTTTTCACGCAACCCTATAGCTCCGGGAGACGGATACGCCATGGCCGAAGAAAAGCGTCAATTCCAGGCAGAAGTCGGCAAGCTGCTCGACATCGTTGTTCACTCGCTCTACTCCAACAAGGAAATCTTCCTGCGCGAGCTGATCTCCAACGCCTCGGATTCATGCGACCGGCTGCGCTATGCCGCCATCACCGAGCCCGACCTGCTGGACGGCGGCTCCGAGTTCCGCATCCGCCTGATCCCCGACAAGGACGCGGGTACGCTGACCATCGTCGACAACGGCCAGGGCATGAGCCACGACGAGCTGATCGCCAACCTGGGCACCATCGCCAAGTCGGGCACCTCGGAATTCCTGTCGCGCCTGACCGGCGACGCCAAGAAGGACGTCACCCTGATCGGCCAGTTCGGCGTCGGCTTCTATTCCGCCTTCATGGTCGCCGAGGAGGTCACCGTGGTCAGCCGCAAGGCCGGCGAGGCCAAGGGCTGGAAATGGGTGTCCGACGGCAAGGGCGAATTCACCGTGTCGCCGGCCGAGGACGCGGCGCGCGGCGCCGCCATCACCTTGAAGCTGCGCGAGGCCGAAAGCGAATTCCTCGATTCCTTCCGCCTCAAGTCCATCGTCAAGCGCTATTCCGACCACATCGCCATCCCGGTGACGCTGAAGGACGCCGACAAGGACGAGGAGACCATCAACTCGGCCAACGCGCTGTGGACCCGGTCCAAGTCCGAGATCACGCCGGAGCAGTACAAGGAATTCTACCACCACGTGGCCCACGCCTTCGACGAGCCGTGGAGCACGCTGCACTACAAGGCCGAAGGCGCCATCGAGTACACCGGCCTGCTGTTCATCCCGTCGTCCAAGCCGCTGGACATCTTCCACCCCGACCGCAAGCAGCACGTGAAGCTCTACGTGAAAAGGGTGTTCATCACCGACGATTGCGAGGAACTGCTGCCTTCCTACCTGCGCTTCGTGCGCGGCGTGGTGGACAGCCAGGACCTGCCGCTCAACGTCAGCCGCGAGATGCTGCAGCACAATCCCGTGCTGTCCAAGATCCGCACCGGCTTGGTCAAGCGCGTCCTGGGCGAGTTGAAGAAGAAGTCCGAGGACGCGGACGGCAAGTACGACGAGTTCTGGGCCGCCTTCGGCCCGGTGCTCAAGGAAGGCATCTACGAGGATTTCGAGCGCAAGACCGACATCCTGGAACTGTGCCGCTTCCGCTCCACCCATGGTGACGGCTTCACCACCCTGGCCGATTACGTGGCGCGCATGAAGGACGGCCAGGACGCCATCTACACCATCACCGGCGACGACCTGGAACAGTTGAAGAAAAGCCCGCAATTGGAAGGCTTCACCGCCAAGGGCGTCGAGGTGCTGCTGCTCACCGATCCCATCGACGAGTTCTGGGTCTCCGCCGTGCCGTCCTATGCCGAGAAGGAATTCCGCTCGGTGGCCGCCGCCGGCGCCGACCTCTCCAAGGTCAAGGCCGCCCCCGGCACCGACGACAAGAAGGAGGACGAAGCCCCCGCCGACGAGCTGACCACGCTGATCGAGGCGGTCAAGCTGGCGCTCGGCGAACGGGTCAAGGACGTGCGTCCCTCGGAACGCCTGACCGAATCCGCCGTCTGCCTGGTGGCCGCCGAGGGCGAAATGAGCATGCACCTGGAAAAGATGCTGCGCGCCCACAACCAGACGCCGGGCGAACGGGCCCGCATCCTGGAGATCAATCCCCGCCACGCGCTGATCAAGGGCCTCGCCGCCCGGGTCAAGGCCGGCGGCACCGATGCGAGCGTGGAAGACGCCGCCCTCCTGCTCCTCGATCAGGCTCGCATCATCGAAGGCGAGCCCCCCGCCGACCCCGCCGCCTTCGCCCGGCGCATGGTGTCGGTCATGGAAAAAGGCCTGCTGGGATAAAATCCCGCCGCCTCTTCCCCCTCTCCCGCTTGCGGGAGAGGGGCGGGGTGAGGGCTCTTTCCTTATCTCGTCCCTATCCTTCCGACACCACCCGGTTGCGGCCCGTGTTCTTGGCGCGGTACAGCGCCTGGTCGGCGCGCTCCAGCAGGGTGGCGACGGCCGTATCGGTGTCGCGCAACTGGGCGATACCGACGCTGACCGTCAGGTCGAAGAACTGCCCCTTGGCGGGGCGGACCACCAGTTCGGCCACGGCGGCGCGCAGGCGCTCGGCGATCACCCGGGCGCCATCCGGGCCGGTATTGGGGAGCGCCACCGCGAATTCCTCGCCGCCCACCCGGCCGAGGATGTCGTATTCGCGCAAGGCGCCGCGGCAGGCATTGGTGAAGGCCTTCAGCGCCTCGTCCCCGGCGGCGTGGCCCCAGGTGTCGTTGATGCGCTTGAAATGGTCGATGTCCAGCGCCATCAGGGCGAAGGAACGCCCCATGCGCCGGGCGTGGTCCAGTTCCAGCCCGGCCAGATGCTCGAAATGACGGCGATTGGCGATGCCGGTCAGCGAATCGCGGCTGGCCAACTCCTCCAGTTCGGCGGCATGCCGGCTGGTGTCGCAGAATGCCCCCAGCGACAGGGCCATGTCCTCGACGCCGCCATCCTCGGCCAGGATCACCGGCACCCGGTCGATGACCAGGCGCAGCAGCGCCTCGGCGCCGTCCCCGGAGGCCGTCTCCCTTACCGGATAGGCCCCCACCACCAGCCGCCCGTCCCCGGCGGGCAGCACCAGCCGCTGCCAGGTCTGGGGCAGGTCGTGGCCGAACAGGGCGGTGTAGGAGCGCCACAGGGGGCGGCCGGTGCGACGCACGAAGCCATACTCGAATTCCAGCATGAAGCGCCGGTCGGCGGGCAGGATGTCGGGGGGCAGCAGGTCGATCACCTGGCCGGTCAGATCGGTGCCGAAGCAGGCGGCGAAGGCCTTGCCGTAATGGGCATAGCGGTTGGCGCCGCCCTCGGCCTCGATGACCAGCAGATGATCGGCGTGGGCGGCGAACCGCCCGGCCGGGTCGGCCGCCACCATCCCGTCCCGCCGCCATTGGCACAGCAGGTCGGATAGGCGGGAATCCATCACCCGGGCAACCAGATCACGCATGGAATCGCGTCCTCCCCATGCGTCACTGGTATCACAACATCAGGCTTCGAACCAGTTCCCGGCGTCCTCGGTGAACAACAGGGCGACCGCGGCACCCTGGACCAGCAACTGGGCCCCCAGCAATCCGCCGCTCAGCGCATCGCTGCGATAGGCCAGCATCAGCGCCATCATCAGGAAGGGCAGCCCGACGCACCACAGGATGGCGCAGGCCCAGCGGGCCAGATTACCGCCCCGGTGGGTGATCAGATGGGTGAAAAGCACCAGGAGGACGGTGAACGCCACCTGCACGGCGATGACGAAGCGGGCATCCCCGCCATCGGCCAACTGGCCGACCTGCAGCATGGCCGCCGCCGCGCCGAGGCCCAGCGAGACATGGATCATCATCTGGAAACTGCGTATCTTGTCCGGCATCGCGTCCCCCAAAGACTGCGCCGCCAATCATGAAGTCCGGACTCTACGCCTCTCGCCCCTGCCGGAACAATCGGGTGGACTCCCGTCTATACCATCGGAGCAGCGGGAGGCCGTCGCCTTGACCCACGTCAACGCCGAACCGCGGGGACAGGGGCAGTTTGAAGCCATGTCCGGCCTGCCACGCACCCTGTTTCTCGCCACCCGCCCCACGTTCCTGCCCGCCGCCCTGGTGCCGGTGCTGGTGGGAACCGCCTGGGGCGTCCATCGCGCCCATGCGCTCGACCTCGTGGCCCTGGGGCTGGCGACGGCGGGCATGGCCTGCCTGCATGCCGGCGCCAATGTGCTGAACGACGTGGGCGACGAGTTGAACGGCGCCGACCGCCTCAACCAGGACCGCATCGCGCCCTTCACCGGCGGCTCGCGCTTCATCCAGGACGGGCGCCTCGGCCTCAGGGCCATGGCGGTATGGGGCGCCACCCTGCTGCTGGCCGCCACGGCGCTGGGCGGTATCCTCAGCCTGGACAAGGGCGAATGGGTACTGGCCTTCGGGCTGGTGGGCGGCGGGCTGGCCCTGGCCTATTCCCTGCCCCCCCTCAGCCTGGCGTCGCGCGGCCTGGGCGAGGCGGCGGTGGCCGTGGCCTTCGGCCTGCCGGTGATCGCCTGCTTCTGGCTGCAAAGCGGTGAAATCGGGCTGGAAGCCATGTTGTGCGCCGCCATCGTCGGCGCCTGGACCGCCGCCATCCTGATCGTCAACGAAGTCCCCGACCTGGCCGCCGACGAGCGGGCGGGCAAGCGCACCCTGGTGGTGCGCCTGGGCGCCAAGGGCGCGCCCTCGCTCTATCTCTCGGTGCAGGCGGTGGCCTCGGCCCTGATGCTGGCCCTGGGCTGGCTGTCCCATCTGCCGCCCTGGGCGGTGGTGCCGCCGCTGCTGGCCATGCTGGCCGCCCTGGCGGCCACCCCGCTGATGGCCGGCGGCCGCTCGGGCCAGCTGGCCGCCATCCGCATCTCCCTGGGCATCCACCTGCTGGGTGGGCTGTGCCTGGCGGGGGCGGCGTTCCTGGGATGAGCGGGGCATTCGCCCCATGTGGGCTTGGGCGACGGCCCAACACCCTCTCCCCAAGACTCAGACGTTGAACAGGAAGTGGAAGATGTCGCCGTCCTGGACGACGTATTCCTTGCCTTCCAGGCGCATCTTGCCGGCTTCCTTGGCGCCCGCCTCGCCGTTGCAGGCGATGAAGTCGTCATAGGCGATGGTCTCGGCGCGGATGAAGCCGCGTTCGAAATCGGTATGGATGACACCGGCCGCCTGGGGGGCCTTGCAGCCCTTCTGCAGCGTCCAGGCGCGGGCCTCCTTGGGGCCGACGGTGAAGAAGGTGATGAGGTGCAGCAGCTCGTAGCCGGCACGGATGACCCGGGCCAGGCCGGTCTCCTCCAGGCCCAGGGTCTCGAGGAATTCCTTGCGCTCCTCCTCGGAGGCCAGTTGGGCCACCTCGGCCTCGATGGCCGCCGAGATCACCACCGAGCTGTTGCCCTCGGCGGCGGCGAACGTGGCGACCGCGTCCGAGAACTTGTTGCCGGTGGCGGCGCTGGCCTCGTCCACGTTGCAGGCATAGACCACCGGCTTGGAGGTCATCAAGCCCAGCGTGCGGAGAATGCGGCGCTCCTCTTCCGAGTCGAAGGACACGGTGCGGGCCGGCTTGCCCTCGCGCAGCACGGCCAGCAGCGGGGCCATGACGTCGACCTGGGCCTTGGCCTCCTTGTCGCCGTTCTTGGCCTTCTTCTCCAAGGGAACGATGCGGCGCTCGAGCGAGTCGAGATCGGCCAGCATCAGCTCGGTCTCGATGGTCTCGGCATCGCGCACCGGGTCGACGCTGCCCTCGACGTGGGTGATGTCGCCGTCCTCGAAGCAGCGCAGCACGTGGACGATGGCGTCCACCTCGCGGATGTTGGCCAGGAACTGGTTCCCCAGGCCCTCGCCCTTGGAGGCGCCGCGCACCAGGCCGGCGATGTCGACGAATTCCAGCTGGGTGGGGATTTCCTTCTGGCTCTTGCCGATGACCACCAGCCGGTCCAGGCGCGGGTCAGGCACCGCCACGCGGCCCACGTTGGGCTCGATGGTGCAGAAGGGGTAGTTGGCCGCCTGCGCCGCCGCCGTCGAGGTCAGCGCGTTGAACAGGGTGCTCTTGCCCACGTTGGGCAGGCCGACGATACCGCAGTTGAAACCCATGAAAGTCCTCGTGGCTGCTAAAGGGCGAGTCGGCTGATGCCGTCGCGGATGAGGGAAACGTTGAAATTGACCAGAAAACCGAGGCGGAGGCCGGAAAGCTTCAGGTAGGTGAGAAGCTGTGCCTTATGGAGTGGGACGACCTTCTCGACCGCTTTGATCTCCACGATGATCTTATCCTCGACCAGGAGGTCGAGCTTCAAGGCCGAATCGATAACTTCGCCGTCATAAGTTACCGGAACAGCCACTTGCCGCCGCACACCCAAACCCCGCTTCGCCAGTTCACGTGTCAGGCATTGCTCATACACGGATTCCAAAAGCCCCGGCCCCAGCGTCCGATGAACCTGAAAAGCCCCGTCGACGACCACCTTCGCCAGGGAGTCGAGATGGCCGGGCGCATCAATCATCTTGGTGTCCTTGGTGCCTTGGTGGTGAATTCAGCGTCGTCGACATGGCCGACGCCGGTCACTGGCCTTGGCGCTGGTTTACCACCAAGACACCAAGAACACCAAGAGGGCGGAGCCTCCCACCGCCGAACATTCCCGTCGATCAAGGCTTAAATTTATTCATGGCCGCCTTCAGCGCCTCGGCGAGGCTGCCGCCCGGTGACGGATTGGCTTGCGGCGGGGGGGAAACTTGGGCCGGAGCGGGAGCCGGCGCCGTCTCGGCGGCCGGTCCGTCCTGGGCTCCGGCAGTCGGCTCGGCCGCCGGTTTGGCGGCCTTCGGGGGCTTCGGCGGCGCGGTGAGATGCGCCACCCTGGTCATGAAGCCGGCATCGTCGCCCGCGACCAGCATGGGGAACGTATCGGCCACCGCGTCGAGCAGCGGCACCAGCCAGGCCTCGTCCGCACGCGCGAAATCGTGCAGCACATAGCCCGAGACCAGATCGCGGTCGCCGGGATGACCGATGCCCATGCGGACCCGGCGGTAGGTCTGGCCCAGGTGGGAATCGATGCTTTTCAGCCCGTTATGGCCGCCCGCCCCACCGCCGCGCTTGACCTTGAGGCGGCCGGGCGCCACGTCGAGTTCGTCGTGCAGCACGATGACGTCATCCACCGGCACCTTGAGAAAGCGCGCCGCCGCCTGCACCGACTGGCCCGACAGGTTCATGTAGGTCTGGGGCTTGAGGACCAGGACCTTCTCGGCCCCGATCACGCCTTCGGCGATCTCGGCCTGGAACTTGGAACGCCACGGCCCAAAGGAATGGCGGCGGACGAGAACGTCCGCCGCCATGAACCCGATATTATGCCGATTCCTGGCGTAGTCGGAGCCGGGATTGCCCAGTCCGACCACCAGGAGCATTTAGCCGGCAGCCTCGGTCTCGGTGGTCTCGGCACGGGCCACGGTGGGCGCCGCGATGGAGGCCACGGTGGCGCCGGCGGCCACGTGGTAGGGCTTGGCGCCCTCGGGGAGCTTCAGGTCCGACAGGTGAACCGAGGCGCCGATCTCCAGACCGGAGAGATCGATGACGATCTCGTGCGGAATGTTGTCGGGGCTGCAGGTGATCTCGATTTCGTGCAGCTCGACGTTCAGCACGCCGCCCTTCTTGATGCCCGGCGACTTGGTCTCGCCGGTGAAGTGGACCGGCACCTTCACGTGGATGGCGTGGTCGGCCGAGACGCGCATGAAGTCCAGGTGGATCGGCTGATCGGTCACCGGGTGCATCTGGACGTCACGGGCCAGGCACAGGTGCTTGCCGTCCTTGCCGAGATCGACGTTGAACAGCTGCGTGAAGAAGCCGGTCTTGCTGATCTGGGCCCAAACGATACGGGGGTCGAGCTGAATGCAGATGGCGGCCTTCTTGTCACCGTAGATGACACCGGGAACCTTACCGGCACGACGAGTGGCACGGGCGGCCCCCTTTCCGCTTCCGTCGCGCAGCTCGGCGGCGATGGCGATTGCTTCGGACATGAATCTCTCCTGACAAACGTATATGAGCGCGGCCTCCAGGGGTGCCACGCGGAAGCGGGTCGTTTACACCGGTTGCGTCCGGTTGGCAAGGGTAAGTAGACTCCTTTCGTTCCGCTGACAAAGGTCACCCCATGCCGTCTGCCGCCGCCTTTCCAGATCACCGGGCTCCGCCATGACGGGCACGGCGCGCGACGTCCTGGCCCTGCGCGGCTTCCGGCTGTTCCTGCTGGCCCGCCTGCTGTCGTCCCTGGCCCAGCAGATCGCCACCGTGGCGGTAGGCTGGCTGGTCTACGACATCTCGGGCGATCCGCTGCAACTGGGTCTGGTCGGGCTGGCCCAGTTCGTCCCCGCCCTGATCCTCACCCTGCCCGGCGGCCATCTGGCCGACCACGCCGACCGCCGCCTGATCCTGATGGGCGCCACCGGGCTGACCACCTTGGCCATGGGCGGGCTGCTGTTCCTCACCGTGTCGGGCAATCCCGGCCTGCACGCCATCTTCGCGGTGATGGCGGTCCTCGGTGCGGTGCGGGCCTTCTGGGCGCCGGCCGGCCAGTCCATGACCGCCATGCTGGTCGACCGCCACCTGCTCAGCCGCGCCGTGGCGCTCAATTCCACGGTCTGGCAGGTCAGCGTGATCGCCGGCCCGGCCCTGGGCGGCCTGCTCTACGCCCTCGGCCCGGCGGCGGTATTCGGCACGTCCGCCCTGCTGCTGGCCGGGGCCTGTGTCGCCGTCTTCCTGCTGGCCCCCATGCCCCCCCGGGAGCGGAGCGAGCGGGCCCACATTCTGGACGGCATCCGCTTCGTCAGGAGCCGGCCCGAGATCCTGGGCTCCATCTCGCTGGACCTGTTCGCCGTGCTGCTGGGCGGAGCCACCGCCCTGCTGCCCATCTATGCCCGCGACATCCTGATGACCGGGCCGCTGGGCCTGGGCCTGCTGCGCAGCGCCCCGGCGGTGGGGGCCGCCCTGTCCGCCGCCCTGCTGGCCTATCGCCCGCCCGAGCGCCACGCCGGCCACAAGCTGCTGGCCGCCGTGGGAATATTCGGCGCGGCCACCGTGGTGTTCGGCCTGTCCACCAGCTTCCCCCTGTCCCTGGCGGCCCTGGCGGTACTGGGCGCCGCCGACATGGTCAGCGTGGTGCTGCGCCAGACCCTGGTGCAGACCAGCACCCCCGACGACATGCGCGGCCGGGTCAGCGCCGTCAACCTGGTGTTCATCACCGCCTCCAACGAGCTGGGCGAATTCGAGTCCGGCGTGGCCGCCGCCCTGCTGGGCACCGTTCCGGCGGTGGTGGCGGGCGGCGTGGGCTGTCTGGTGGTGGCGGGCCTGTGGGCGTGGCGCTTTCCGGCATTGCGCAATTTCGAACTGCCCCGGAGCCATTGATGATCCCCTTTGCCGATCCCCGTCTTGCCGCCCAGATCGCCTTCGTGGTCGAGATCGACAAGCTGAAGACCATCCTGCGCCAGACCCTGCTGGTCGATTCCTCGCGGCGCGAGAACGACGCCGAGCATTCCTGGCACATCGCCACCATGGCCTTCCTGCTGGCCGAATACGCCGACGAGACGGTGGACGTGGGCCGGGTGGCGCGCATGCTGCTGATCCACGACATCGTCGAGATCGACGCCGGCGACACCTTCATCCACGACGAGGCCGGTCACGAGGACAAGGAGGAGCGCGAGCGCAAGGCGGCGGCTCGCCTGTTCGGCCTGCTGCCCGCCGACCAGGCCACCGAATACGGCGCCCTGTGGCAGGAATACGAGGCGCGGGAGACGGCCGATGCCCGCTTCGCCGACGCTCTCGACCGCCTGCAGCCGCTTTTGCACAATTTCGAGACCCAGGGCGCCACCTGGAAGCCCCATGGCGTCACCCGGGCCAAGGTGGACAAGCTGACGCCGCGTGTCGATGCCGGCTCGAGGAAATTGGGCGCCTATGCCCGCGCCCTGGTGGACGAGGCGGTGCGGCGGGGATACCTCCTGCCCTAGGCTTTCCGCGCCACCATGAACAGGCGGCGGAAGGGGAACAGGGTCTTGCCGTCGGGACGCGGCGGGTAGGCCGCCTGGATACGCCTGGCGTATTCGGCGAGGAAGCCCAATGCCCAGGCCCCCTCGACGGCGTCCATCAGCGGGCGCAGCGCCGTGCCCTTGGTCCAGGTGACCACCGGGTTGTCGCCCTCCAGCACATGCAGGTATTCGGTCTCCCAGATGTCGATATGGGAGGAGCGCCCCGCCAGCAGGTCATAATAAAAGGAGGGCTCGCCCACCGGAAAACGCGCCGCCAGGGGGCCCAGCACCGCCGACCACGGCCCGGCGGCGGCGGCCTCGGCCATGATGGCGTGGGAGGCGGCATAGTGGTTGTGGGGCATCTGCACCGCCAGCACGCCGCCCGGAGCGACACGCTCCAGCAGCCTGGGGAACAGGGTCTGGTGGTCGCCCAGCCAGTGCAGCGCCGCATTGGAGAACAAGATGTCCACCTCGCCGCCGCTTTCCGCCCAGCGGCCGGCATCGGCTTGGAGATAACGCACCGCGCCACCGTGGTCGCGCGCCGTCAGCAGCATCTCGGGCGAGGAATCGATGCCGATGACGTCGGCCCCGGCCCAGCGCTCCTTGAGGATGCGGGTCACGTTGCCGGTGCCGCAGCCCAGGTCGACCACCCGCCTGGCGTCGGCGAGATCGATGCGCGCCATCAGATCGAGCGCCGGACGCAGGCGCGGCTGGGCGAAGGCGGAATAGATGGCGGGGTCCCAGGCCATGGCGGCTCCTCTTGGAAATCGTCCCAGTGTAGCCGGTCGGCGAGGGTTCTAAAACCCGTGCACTCCGCGCATTGACTCTTAGGTTCGCCCGGCTTATACACGTCCGCTCATTTTCAAGTCCGTTCAGTTTGGAGTACCTCCCGTGAAGCGTACCTATCAGCCGAGCAAGCTCGTCCGCGCCCGCCGCCACGGCTTCCGCGCTCGTATGGCCACTGTCGGTGGCCGCAAGGTCATCGCCAACCGCCGCCGCCAGGGCCGCAAGAAGCTGTCCGCTTAAGTTCTCATGGCCGCGCGGCTTGATCGGCTGAAGAAACGGGCCGATTTCCTGCGTGTCGCGGCCCTGAGGCGAAAGTGGGCGGCGCCGGGCCTGATTCTTCAGGCCGCGCCCGCTCCCGGAACGGAATTGCAAGCCGACTCTCTCAGGGTCGGCTTCACCGTTTCCAAGAAGGTGGGCAATTCGGTATGCCGCAACCGGGCCAGACGTCGGCTCAAGGAAGCGGTGGCCGCGGTTTTCCCGGCCCATGCCAGCGCGGGCGTCGATTACGTGGTGATCGGGCGCAAGGAGACGCTGGAACGGCCATATTCTCTTCTCTTGCAGGATTTGCTGGCGGCGTTAAAACGTGTCGGCGCGCTGCAAAAGACGCATGCTGCCGAGGTACCCGATACCGCCTCACCACAGACCTGAGACGTTCAGGTCTGTGGTGAGGCGGCAAGGGCAAGGCCCATTGCGGCTTATGCCGCGAAAGCCTAGCGAAGCGCCCGGCGATTGAGGGCAATACGGCGGACCGGTTCACCGGTCCGTCGGTAACGACCAGGAGAGGCATGAACCCCATCGGTCTGGTGATGCGCGGCCTGATCCGCCTGTACCAGCTGCTGCTGAGCCCGGTGCTGCCGGCCAGTTGTCGGTTCACGCCGTCCTGTTCCGCCTATGCCATGCAGGCCATCGAGGAGCACGGCCCGGTGGGCGGCTCCTGGCTCGGCGTCAAGCGCATCTGCCGCTGCCACCCCTGGAACGATGGGGGATACGACCCCGTTCCCCCTGCCAATACCGACCACGGCGGACATCTCCGTCCGTCGCGACTGCCGGAATAGGATGACATGAACGACCAGCGCAATCTCTTCGTCGCCATCGCCATTTCGGTCGCCATCCTGATCGGCTGGCAGTACTTCTTCCCGAGCAAGCCGGCCGAGCCCGTCGCCCAGCAGCAGGCCGCCGACGGCAAGCCGTCGACCGCGGCCACCGCGCCGACCCCGGCGACCGCGTCCAGCCCGGCCCAGGTGCCCGGCACCGCCGCGAGCGCGGCCCAGACCGGCGCCTCGCGCAACGACGCCCTGGGCAAGAGCCGCCGCATCGCCATCCAGACGCCCTCCATGCACGGCTCCATCGCGCTCACCGGCGCCCGCATCGACGACATCACCCTGGTCAAGTACCGCGAGACCCCGGCCGGCGACTCGCGCGAGATCGACCTGATGTCGCCCGCCGAATCGCCCGAGCCCTATTGGGCCGAATTCGGCTGGGTCGCCGCCGAGGCGAGCGTCAAGGTTCCCGGCCCCGAATCCGTGTGGCAGGCCCAGGGGCCCGGCCCGCTGACCCCCGCCACCCCCCTGGTGCTGACCTGGGACAACGGCGAGGGCCTGCGCTTCGTCCGCACCTACACCGTGGACGAGAACTACATGTTCGGCGTCGCCCAGCGGGTGGAGAATTACGGGACCAAGGCCGCCTCCTTGCATCCCTACGCCCTGCTGGCCCGCACCGGAACCCCGCATGTGGCCGGCATGTACATCCTTCACGAAGGTCCGCTCGGCGTGTTCGACGGCACCTTGAAGGAGATGAAGTACGACGACCTCAAGAAGGAGGGCTCGGCCCGGCACAAGACCACCGGCGGCTGGGCGGGCATCACCGACAAGTACTGGCTGACCGCCCTGGTGCCGCCGGCCAAGACCGAGATCACCGGCCGCTTCGTGCATCAGCGCCTGGGCAACGCCGACCGCTATCAGGTCGACTATCTGGCCCCCGCCCGCGTGGTCGAGCCGGGCAAGTCCGACGAGGCCGGCTTCCACCTGTTCACCGGCGCCAAGCAGGTCAGCCTGCTGGACGGCTATGCCGACAAGTTCGGCATCGACCGGTTCGACCTCGCCATCGATTTCGGCTGGTTCTACTTCCTGACCAAGCCGTTCTTCTATCTGCTGCAGATGCTGCACAGCGCGCTGGGCAACATGGGCCTGGCCATCCTGGCGCTGACCGTGGTCCTCAAGCTCGCCATGTTCCCGCTGGCCAACAAGTCCTACATGGCCATGGGCAAGATGAAGAAGCTGCAGCCCCGCGTGCAGGAACTGCAGGCCCGCTACGCCGACGACAAGATGCGGCTGCAGCAGGAAATGATGGCGCTCTACAAGGCCGAGAAGGTCAATCCCGTCTCGGGCTGCCTGCCCATCCTGGTGCAGATTCCGGTATTCTTCGCGCTCTACAAGGTGCTGTTCGTCACCATCGAGATGCGGCACGCGCCGTTCTACGGCTGGATCAGCGACCTGTCGGCCCAGGACCCCACCAACATCTTCACCCTGTTCGGCCTGATCCCCTGGACGCCGCCCAGCATGTTCCACCTGGGCATCTGGCCGCTGATCATGGGCGTCACCATGTGGCTGCAGCAGAAGCTCAATCCCCAGCCCACCGACCCGGTGCAGGCCAAGATGATGAGCTTCCTGCCCATCGTGTTCACCTTCCTGCTGGCGAACTTCGCCTCGGGCCTGGTGATCTACTGGGCCTGGAGCAACGCGCTGTCCATCTTGCAGCAGTGGGTGATCATGAAGCGTGCCGAGGAGAAGTAGCCTGAGCGACTCCCTCACTAGCGACGATGACGAGAAGGCCGGCTTCATCGAAGCCGGCCGCTTGTTGTTCGCGCGCGAATGCACGTTCATGCAGGGCGCCTCCGGCCTGGATCACCTGCCGGAAGCCACGCTCACCGAGGTGGCCTTCGCCGGGCGCTCCAACGTGGGCAAGTCCTCGCTGATCAACGCGCTGACCGGCCGCAACACCCTGGCGCGCACCTCCAACACTCCGGGCCGCACCCAGGAGCTGAATTTCTTCGACCTGGGCGGCAGGCTGGTGCTGGTGGACATGCCGGGCTACGGCTTCGCCCAGGCCCCCAAGGGGATCGTGGAAAAGTGGACCCGGCTGGTCAACGGCTTCCTCAAGGGCCGCTCGGTGCTGCGCCGGACCATGGTGCTGGTGGATTCCCGCCACGGCCTCAAGGACAGCGACCGCGACATGATGAAGATGCTGGACAAGGCCGCCGTGGTCTACCAGGTGGTGCTGACCAAGGCCGACAAGCTGAAGGCGGCCGAGCTGGACGCGGTCCAGGCCCGGACGCTGGAGGAAATCAAGTCCCGCGTCGCCGCCCATCCCACCCTGATCGTCACCAGTTCGGAAAAGGGGACCGGCATCCCCGAGCTGCGCGCCGAGCTGGCCTCTCTCGCCTGAGGAACCCGCCCCATGAGCACCGACAATTCCGCCGACATCATGCATGACCGCAAGGCCTGGCTGGACCGCGCCAAGACCCTGTCCGAGGCGCTGCCCTTCATGCGCCAGTTCAGCGACGAGACGCTGGTCATCAAGTTCGGCGGCCATGCCATGGAATCCGACGATCTGGCCCGGCTGTTCGCCCGCGACGTGGTGCTCCTGAAGCAGGTGGGCATCAACCCGGTGGTGGTGCATGGCGGCGGCCCGCAGATCGACGCCATGCTGAAGCGGCTCGACATCACCACGCCGCGCGTCGACGGCCTGCGCTTCACCGACGAGGCCACCGTCGAGGTGGTCGAGATGATCCTGGCCGGCAAGATCAACAAGCAGATCGTCTCGGCCATCAACGAGGCCGGCGGCTTCGCCGTGGGCCTGTCGGGCAAGGACGGCCACCTGATCCGCGCCCGCAAGCTGCGCCGCACCGTCAAGGACCCGGATTCCAACATCGAGCGGGTGCTGGACCTGGGCTTCGTCGGCGAGCCGGCCGAGATCACCCCGCACGTCCTCGAGGTCTTCCGCGAATCCGACGTGATCCCGGTGGTCGCCCCGGTGGGCATGGGCCCGGCCGGCGAGACCTACAACATCAACGCCGACACCGCCGCCGGCGCCATCGCCGGGGCCACCAACGCGCGGCGCCTCTTGATGCTGACCGACGTGGCCGGCGTGCTGGACAAGTCCGGCAACCTGATCCCCGAGATGACCGCCGCCCAGGCCAAGGCCTATATCGCCGACGGCACCATCTCGGGCGGCATGATCCCCAAGGTGGAGACCTGCCTGGAGGCGGTGGAAAAGGGCGTCGACGCCGCCGTCATCCTGGACGGCCGCGTCCCCCACGCCGTGCTGCTGGAACTGTTCACCCCCCATGGCGTCGGAACGCTGATCAAGGCGGGGTAGCCGCCGCCACCCCGCTCAAGCGATTCCATCCGCTTGCATTCATGGATCGCCCGAGCTATAAGCGTCCCCTTCCTGAGCGGACAAGGCTGTTAGGGCTGCCTTGCCGTTCGTTTCCGCTGAACCACTTCAGACCAAGGATAAGCGAAAATGCCCAAGATGAAGACCAAGAGCTCCGCGAAGAAGCGGTTCAAGCTCACCGGCACCGGCAAGGTGAAGGGCAACGTGGCGTTCAAGCGCCACTGCCTCTCGGCGAAGTCCCAGAAGATGAAGCGCCAGGCGCGCGGCACCTTCCTGCTGTTCAAGACGGACAGCGACAACGTCAAGAAGTACTTCCTGCCGAACGGAGGCTGATAAATGGCTCGCGTCAAGCGGGGCGTCACCACGCACGCCCGTCACAAGAAGATTCTCAAGCTCGCCAAGGGCTATCGCGGCCGGTCCAGCACCTGCTTCCGGGTCGCGATCCAGAAGGTCGAGAAGGCCCTGCGGTACGCCTATCGCGACCGCCGCGCCAAGAAGCGCAATTTCCGCGCGCTGTGGATTCAGCGTATCAACGCCGGTTCGCGCGCCTACGGCCTGCCGTACTCGCGCTTCATGGATGGCCTGAAGAAGGCCGGTATCGCGCTCGACCGCAAGGTGCTGTCCGATATCGCCATCCGCGAGCCCGATGCGTTTAAGTCGCTGGTGGAAAAGGCTCAGGCCGCCCTCCAGTAGGACTTCCTTTCGGGAAGAAATGTGTTGGAGAGGGGCCGGCCCGCATGGGACGGCCCCTTTTCGCGTCTTGGGGAACGAGAGAGATGCAGGACCTCGATAAACTCCAGTCCGAAGCCTTGGCCGCCGTGGCCGCCGCCGCCACGCTCGACCAGCTGGAAGCCGCCCGCGTCGCCGCGCTGGGCAAGAAGGGCGCCGTCACCGGCCTGATGAAGACCCTGGGCGCCATGGGCCCCGACGAGCGCAAGGCCGCCGGCGCGGCGCTCAACGCGGCGCGCGACCGGATCGAGGGCGCGCTGGCCGCCGCCAAGACGACGCTGGAGGCCAAGGCCCTGGACGAGCGCCTGTCGCGCGAACGCATCGACGTGACCCTGCCGTCGCGTCCCGAGGCCCTGGGGCGCATCCACCCCATCAGCCAGGTCATGGACGAGATGAGCGCCATCTTCGCCCAGATGGGCTTCGACGTGGCGGAAGGCCCCGACATCGAGGACGACTTCCACAATTTCAACGCGCTCAACATTCCCCCCGAGCATCCGGCGCGCCAGATGCACGACACCTTCTATTTCGGCGAGAAACCCGATGGTGGGCGTCATCTGCTGCGCACCCACACCAGCCCGGTGCAGATCCGCACCATGCTGGCCAACAAGCCCCCCATCCGCATCATCGCCCCGGGCCGCACCTATCGCTGCGATTCCGACATGACCCATACGCCGATGTTCCATCAGATCGAGGGTCTGGTCATCGACGAGGTCACCCATATGGGCCATCTCAAGGGCTGCCTGCTGGAATTCGTCCGTGCCTTCTTCGAGGTGGACGACGTGCCGGTGCGCTTCAGGCCCAGCTTCTTCCCCTTCACCGAGCCCTCGGCCGAGGTGGATATCGGCTGTTCGCGCGAAGGCGGCGAGTTGAAGATCGGTCCCGGCGCCGGCTGGCTGGAAATCGGCGGCTCGGGCATGGTGCACCCCAACGTGCTGAGGAATTGCGGCATCGATCCCGACCGCTACCAGGGCTTCGCCTTCGGCATGGGCGTCGAGCGCATGGCCATGCTGAAATACGGCATCCCCGATCTGCGCACCTTCTTCGATTCCGATCTCAGGTGGCTGAAGCATTACGGCTTCGTGCCGCTCGACGTTCCCACGCTCTCGGGAGGGCTGACCCGATGAAGTTCACGCTGGACTGGCTCAAGACCCATCTCGACACCGACGCGACGCTGGCCGAGATCGAAGTGGGCCTCACCGCCATCGGCCTCGAGGTCGAGGGCATCGATGATCCCGCCAGGCATCTGGGCGGCTTCGTGGTCGGCCATATCCTGGAGGCCGAAAAGCATCCCGACGCCGACAAGCTGAAGCTGTGCAAGGTGGACTCAGGCAACGGCATCCTGCAGGTGGTGTGCGGCGCCCCCAATGCGCGGGCCGGCCTCAAGGTCATCCTGGCCCAGCCGGGCACCTTTATCCCCATCACCGGCGACGTGCTGAAGAAGGGCAAGGTTCGCGGCGTGGAAAGCCAGGGCATGATGTGCTCGTGGCGCGAGCTCAAGCTGGGCGAGGACCACGAGGGCATCGCCGAACTGGACGTGTCCGTCGCGGTGGGCGCCAGCCTGCTCGACATCATGAGCTTCGATCCCATGATCGAGATCTCGGTCACCCCCAACCGCGTCGACTGCCTGGGGGTGCGCGGCATCGCCCGCGACCTGGCCGCCTTCGGCCTGGGTAACCTCAAGCCGCTGAAGGTCGAGCCGGTGCCCGGCTCGTTCAAGAGCCCCATCGGCGTACGCCTGGAATTCAGCCCTGAGACCGCCAACGCCTGCCCGCTGTTCGCCGGCCGGCTGATCCGGGGCGTCAGGAACGGCGACAGCCCGCAATGGCTGAGGGACAGGCTCACCGCCATCGGCCTGCGGCCCATCTCGGCCCTGGTGGATATCACCAACCTGTTCGCCTACGATTTGTGCCGCCCGCTGCATGTCTTCGACGCCGCCAAGGTCAAGGGCGACATCCGCGCCCGGCTGGCCCGTGACGGCGAGACCCTGGCGGGCCTCAACGGCAAGACCTACACCCTGGATGCGGGCATGACGGTCATCGCCGACGAGAACGGCCCCGAGGCCCTGGCCGGCATCCTGGGCGGCGAGCATTCGGGCTGCACCGGGGCCACCACCGAGGTGTTCCTGGAAGCCGCCTATTTCGATCCCGTCCGCACCGCCGCGACGGGGCGCAAGCTGGACATCCTGTCCGATGCCCGCTTCCGCTTCGAGCGCGGCGTCGATCCGGCCTTCGTGGTGCCGTCCATGGAACTGGCCACCCGCATGATCCTCGATCTGTGCGGCGGCGAAGCGTCCGAGGCCGTGATCGCCGGCACCGAGCCCGACTGGCAGAAATCCATCGTGCTGCGCCCCAACCGGGTCGCCGAACTGGGCGGCGTCGAGGTGTCGGTCCAACGTATGGAGACCATCCTCAACGACCTGGGCTGCGCCGTGGCTGAACATGCCGACGGCCTGCTGGTCAACCCGCCGTCGTGGCGCGGCGACATCGCCGCCGAGCACGATCTGGTGGAAGAGGTGATCCGCATCAACGGCTACGACAACATTCCGGCCGTTCCCATGCCCCGTCCGCCCATGCCCAAGCCGGTGCTGACCGCCGGCCAGCGCCGGGCCGGCTGGGTGCGCCGCCAGTTGGCCACCCGGGGTCTGGTGGAGACGGTGACCTGGTCGTTCCTGCCCGAGGCCCACGCCAAGATGTTCGGCGGTGGGGCGCCTGAGATGCATCTGGCCAATCCCATTTCGTCGGACCTCGACGTCATGCGTCCCTCGGTGCTGCCCAATCTGGTGGCCGCCTCGGGGCGCAACGCCGATCGCGGCATGAAGGATCTGGGCCTGTTCGAGCTGGGGCCGCAATTCGACGGGCCCGAGCCGGGACAGCAGCGTCTGGTCGCCGCCGGCATCCGGGCCGGCAAGGCGCGTGGACGCCACTGGGCCGATCCGGCCCGGGCCGTGGACGCCTTCGACGCCAAGGCCGACATCCTGTCGGCGGTGGCCGCCGCCGGCGCCAATCCCGACAGCCTGCAGGTGGCGGCCGAGGCCCCCGCCTGGTACCACCCCGGCCGCTCGGGCACGCTGAAGCTGGGCAACAAGCCGGTGGGCTTCTTCGGTGAACTGCACCCGGGCATCCTGGGGCAGTTGGACGTCAAGGGTCCGGTAGCCGGCTTCGAGCTGTTCCTCGAAGCCCTGCCGGCGCAAAAGGCCAAGGCCACCAGGGCCAAGCCGCTGCTCAAGGCCTCGGCCCTGCAGCCGCTGGACCGCGATTTCGCCTTCACCCTCGATTCGGGCGTGGCGGCGGATGCGGTGGTCCGGGCCGCCAGGAATGCCGACAAGGCGCTGATCACCGACGTGGCGGTGTTCGACCTCTACGAGGGCGACAAGATGCCCGCCGGCAAGAAGTCCCTGGCCATCACCGTGACCTTGCAGCCCACCGACAAGACGCTGACCGACGAGGAAATCGAGGCGGTGGGCACGAAGATCGTCTCGGCGGTGGCCAAGGCCACCGGCGGAGAATTGCGGGGTTAATGCCCCCTCCCTCCCGCGTCGCGGGTCCCTCCCTCCCCCGGCT
>JAVBXM010000210.1 GCA_030824585.1 Phaeospirillum sp.
TGGGGGGCGGGTCGACAGGCCGACCAGCATGTAGACCGGGCACCAGCCCAGCGCCGCCGAGACCAGCGGCACGATGCCGATCCAGCCCCAGGGGCCGATCAGGTCGGCCATGGCCAGTCCGATCATCGCCAGCCCCACGCCCACGCGGATCAGGCGGTCCTTGCCTCCCATGTTGGGTTCCATCACACCGCCTCGACGGCGCAGGCCAGGTTCATTTCCCCGGCGGTGTTGGCGACGGTGGTCAGGCAGGCGTCGGCACGGGCCGGAATGGCCACCGAGAAGCGGGTGACGTAGATGCCCTGCTCGGGCAGGCGCTGGGCATCCATGCGTACGATGTTGGCCTGGAATTCGCCGAACACCTCGGACAGGCGGGCCACCAGGCCGGGGCGGTCGCCGCCCGATACCACCACCCGGTGGGTGATGGTTCCCGCCGGGCCGTGGGCGGCATCCAGTTCGAAGGAACGGACGGCGATGCGCGCCCCCGCCAGCGCGGGCAGGCCGGAAAGGTCGGCCTCGACCTCCCCGGCCGAGACCGTGGCCGGCAACTCGCAGACCGAGGTGAATTCGGCGCCGCTGCCCAGCATGGCGAAGCTGGTGTCGCCGAGATCGGCGCCCAGGTCGAAAAGCCGCCCGGTGATGGCCGCCACCAGCCCGGTGCGGTCGGAACAGAATACGGAAACGAGCACGGTGGACATGGGGACCTCCCGCAAGGGTCGCAAGCGCTGGAATAGCCCATCATGCGTCAGGTTCAGACATTTGTTAACCCCGAGACATGGAGCTATAATCCCCTGGCAAAATGCGAGGAGCCTATGCGCGCTTGGGGCCTGGTCTTGGTGGTGTTAGCGGTGACCGGCGTGGCCGCCTGGGTCTGGTGGCCGCGCGGCTATGGCATCAATCCGCAGGATGCCCGGCAGGTGGCCATGGGCTACGACCTTTACAACCAGTATTGCTCCACCTGCCATGGCCACGATCTGCGGGGCGAGCCCGACTGGCAGATCCGCAAGGCCAGCGGCGAATTGCCGGCCCCGCCCCACGACGCTTCGGGCCATACCTGGCACCACCCCGAGGAACAATTGTTCGCCATCATCAAGCATGGGATGGCCCGTTTCGCCCCGCCGGGTTACAAGACGGCCATGCCCGCCTTTGTCGGAACCCTTTCCGATTCCGAGATCAAGGCGGTGCTGTCCTATATCGAATCTACATGGCCCGCCGACATCCAGGAACGCCGCGCCGCCATGCTGAAGCGCTGAGGGACAGGTCAATAAATTAGGGGAAGGGGTGCGGCGTGACCGCCAAGATCAAGATCGGCAATTACGGCTACACCTGCCAGCCGCGCTGGGGCTTCGGCCAGCCCACCCATCCGCGCCTGACCGAGATCATCGGGCGCCAGCGGGCCGAATACGGCCGCCGTATCGAGCATCTGCTGGGACTGGCCGATCATTTCGCCGCCATCCCGCTGGAGGCGCCCGAGGAGGCGCCCGGCCCGCGCTGGATGAATCCGTGGTTCAGCGCCATGGACGCCGCCATGCTGACCGGCATGCTGGTGCGCCATGATCCGCGCCTGCTGATCGAGATCGGTTCGGGCAATTCCACCAAGTTCGCTCGCCACGCCATCACCGCCCGCAAGCTGCGGACCAAGATCGTCTCCATCGATCCCCAGCCGCGCGCCGAGGTGGATGCCCTGTGCGACGAGGTGATCCGCGCTCCCGCCGAATTCGTCGATCCGTCGGTGTTCTCGCGCCTCAAGCCGGGCGATATCCTGTTCATCGATTCGTCGCACCGCTCGCTCGAGAATTCCGACGTCACCGCCCTGTTCCTCGAGGTGCTGCCGGAACTGCCGCCGGGGGTGATCGTCCACGTCCACGACGTCTATCTGCCCTACGACTACCCGCCGGCCGCCGAGGGGCTGATGTACAACGAGCAGTACATGCTGGCCGCCCTGCTGCTGGGCGAGGCCAAATGGCTGGAACCGGCCTTCCCCAACTACGCCGTGGTGCAGGACCCGCAACTGTCGCCGCGCCTGGCGCCCCTGTGGCAGGCCATCGGCACCAACGCCTTTCCTGCGCCCAGCACATCGTTCTGGCTGAATATCAAGAAGCGGCGCTAGACCATTATATTCACTGGTGGTTTTCCAGAGGCATGGCGGGCCCAGGCGGCCTCGTAGCCGCTTTCCAGATGGCGGACGAAGTGGGCCGGGTCGAAGGCCGGGGACATGGGCAGCAGCTCCATCAGCCGGGCGCGCAGCGCCGCCAGACGCGGACGGTCGCGGCCCAGGCCCACCGCCAGCTCCCTCAGGGCGGCGGCACTCTCCACCGCCAGTTCCGGCAATCCCACGGCGTGCAGCAGCGAGGCGGCGACCCGCGAGCCCAGGCGGTTGCCCGCCGCGGTCACCAGCGGCACCCCCATGCGGAGCGAATCGGCGGCGGTGGTATGGGCGCCGCAGACCAGGGCGTCGACGAACAGGTCGGCGGCGGGCAGGCGGGCCAGATGCTCGGACCTCGGCAGGGAGGGGGCCCAGATCAGGCGGCCGGGATCAATCCCGGCCTGCCTTGCCGCGTCCTCCAGCCGCCTGCGGGCGGTCTCCGGCGGCGCCAGTTGCCACAGCACCGCATCGGGCAATTCGGCCAGGATGTCCAGCCACAGGGTGAAGCTGGCGCGGTCCAGCTTGCGGTGGCCGTTGAACGAGCACAGCACCAGCCGGTCCTCGGGCAGGCCGAGGGCGGCGCGGGAGGGCAATGGTCCGGGCGGCGTCCAGGCGAGATTGGCCTGATAGGTGTCGGGCAGCACGATCAGCTTCTCGGCGAAATGGCCGTGATGGGCGGGGGGCACCAGCACCGGATCGACGATGGCGTAGTCCAGCCAGGGGGCGGCGGAACTGGCGGCGAGACCCAGCCATACCGCCTGGACGGGAGCGGGGCGGAGCGCGGCGATGCCGGGACGGGCATAACGGGTGAATACCGACAGATCCACCAGGATATGGACTCCATCGGCGGCGATGCGCTCGGCGGCGGCGCGGTCGCCCATGGACGCCAGATCGACGAAGGCCTCGCAATCCCGCACCATCCGTCCGCGCCATTCCGACCCGTCGTCTGGACCGACCGAATAGGCCATGGGGCGCACCCGGGCGCGGTCGTGGCGGGCGAAGACGTCGCCGGCCAGATGCATGGTGGCGTGCTCGCGGTAATCGGGCGAGAGATAGCCCACCACCAGGGGCGGCGGCGCCTTGGCCTGGGGGCGGAGGACCGGCCGGGGCTGGCCGGGTATCCGGAAGGCGGCTTCCAGCCCCGCGATGCGGCGCATCTCGTCGCCGGTGAAGGGGTAGAACAGGGCATCCTGGGTGGACAGCGGCAATTGTCCCTTGATCTCGCCCCGCACGATGGCGGCGCGGATATCGGTGAACAGCGTCTCCTCGTTGGCCCAGTCGGCGGTCTCGCGATAGGCGCGCAGCAGATGGCCCCGGGCCGGGGCGAGGGCGGGATTGATCTCCAGCGCCTTGTTCAGCGCGGCGACGGCCTCGCCGTGGCGGCCGAGGCGCAGCAGTACCTGCCCGCGCATGGCCTGCAGCTCGGCCACGTTGGGGTGCAACCCGGTGGCCTCGTCCAGGGCGGCCAGCGCCGCCTCGGTGTCGGCGGTGGACACCAGCAGGATGGCCAGGTTGATATGGCCGCCGGCGAAGGCCGGGGCTACCTTGGTCAGGCGGCGGAACGCCTGGGCCGCCTCGCCCATGCGCTGGAGCTGGCGCAAGGCGTTGCCCAGCGCCAGCAGGCTTTCCGGATCGTTGCCGGCGGCCAGCCGCTCCAGGATGGGCAGCGCCTCGGCGGCGCGATCCAGCGCCAGCAGCCCCTTGGCCTTGCTGAACAGCGAGGGCTGATGCCCCGGCTGGACGGCCAGGATGCGGTCGAGATGGGGCAGGGCGTCGGCGTGGCGCCCGGCCATCAGCAGGAACAGCGCCAGATTGTAACGCACTGGAATGGCCGACGGCGCTACCTTGACCAGACCGTCCAGAATGGCGATGGCGGGCTTCAGCTTGCCCGCCTGGGCCAGCTTGACCGCCTTTGCCATCTCTTGATCCATGTTCATGGTCTTTCCATGCCCTCAAATCCCCGGCGCATCAAGCCGGAAAGACATGGAGCGGATGGGGAATCGTGCGCCAGGTGCCGGCCCGCTTCTCGAACCAGTGGTGGCGGATGGTGTGAAAGACGTCGCCGGTCCAGCCTCGAATAGCCACCTCCATGTGGCCGACATCGAAGCGCAGCAGGCAATAGCCGTTGGCGTCCTCGCGCAGCCGGGTGGAACAGGCGGTGCTGGCCTGGACCAGCACCAGGGAATGGCCGTGCCCCCCGTTGATCAGCTCGACGCGGGCGTGGTGGACATGGCCGGTCAGCACCGCGTCGATCCCGTGTTCGACCAGCGCTTCGTAGGGATGGCCGCCCGACGCGGTGGAGGGCGGATGGTGCAGGAAGACGAGCTTGGTCGCGCCGGCCGGGGCGCCGTCCAGGGTGGCCTCCAGGTGGTCGAGATGGGCTCCCTTCAGCGCGCCGGATTTCCAGCGCAGCGAGCGGGTGCTGTCCAGACCGATGGCCACCAGGGTCTCGTCCTGCCACGCCGGAAAGGGCTCGTGGCCGGGCAGGTGCTTGTGGAACTTGGCGCGCGGCCGGAAGATGCGGTTCCAGGGGCGGTAGAGCGGCTCCAGGTCGTGGTTGCCGGGTACCACCAGGACGGGGGCCGGGCAGTGGGACAGGAAGGCCCTGGCCTCGGCGAATTGCTGCGAACGGGCCCGCTGGGTCAGGTCGCCCGAGACGATGACCAGATCGGGGCGCTGGTGCTGCAGGTCGTGGAGCAGCGCCGTCACCACCCGGGCATCGGTACGGCCGAAATGCAGGTCCGAAAGGTGGGCGACCGTCCTCAAGCCGGTTCCCCGCGGCTCGGCATCAGCACGCGCAGGGCCTTGGGGCGGGCCCGGAACACCAGCGGCGCGTTCATCACCGTCACCTCGCCGTCCAGGGAGACCATCATGCGGCGCTTGCGGCTGGTGACGCGGACCTGCTCGGCGGTGTAGGTGCGCAGGCGGGGGCTGGCCCGCCAGTGGCCGATCACCGCCTCGACGAACAGCCACAGCAGCGACAGCCGGCCGGAGCAGGCGGCCACGTGGATCACCAGCTTGCCGGTGTCCAGGGTCTCGCGCGACAGGGGCAGGGGCTCCTCGCGCCAGGGATTGTTGGTGATGAACAGCATGGGGGTCGAAACGGTGACGTTTCCTTCGGGCAGGTTCAGCGTCACGTCGATCAGCGGGAAGCGGCGAAAGGCCCGCAGCGCCGCCAGCAGCATGGCGCGGCCCTTGCGCATGCCGCCGCGCTGCATGTGGTCGCGGCGCCGCACCACCCAGGGATGCATGCCCATGGAGGCCCAGATGGCGAAGGGCAGGCCGTTGACCTCGGCCAGATCGATGTCGCGGGGGGCGGAGCCGGCCAGGATGCCGGCGGCCTCCACCGGGTCCAGCGGCAGGCCCAGGTCGCGGGCGAAGAGGTTCAGCGTGCCCAGCGGCAGGATGCCCAGCGGCAGGTGACGGCCCAGTCCCGCCAGGATGGCGGTAAGGATGGTGCCGTCGCCGCCGCCCACCACCACGGCATCCAGGTCGAGGCTTTCCGCCATGGCCGACAGGGTGCGGGCCAGCTCGCGCCGGCCGACGATCTCGGTGTGGACCACGTGCCCGGCCTCGGCCAGGGTGGCGACGATGGCCGCCACCGTGGAATCCAGCGGCAGGCGCCGGAAGGTCCCGGCAGAACGGTTGATGACGAGGGCCAGTCTCATGCCAGGACTGCACGCCACCCGGACACGGCTGTCAAGCCTCCCGGCTCAAAAGATGGGTTTATCGCCGAACACCAGGGTCTGGCCCTCGGGCAGCACGGCGCGGTCGCGCCCGCCGCGCTTGGCCTCGTACATGCGCTGGTCGGCCAGCTCGATCAGGCGGGGCCAATCATTGGCGCCGTCGGCCAGACGCTCGGCCACGCCGATGGAGGCGGTCATGGGCGCGCCGTCGGGCCGGGGGCCGAAGCCGGTGGTGCGCAGGCGCTCCATCAGGATGCGCGCCCCGTCGGCGTTGGTGTCGGTCAGGATGGCGACGAATTCCTCGCCGCCCCAGCGCACCAGCACGTCGCCGCGCCGCAGGCCGTGGCGCAGGTTGTCCGCCAGGGTCTTCAGCGCCTTGTCGCCTTCCTCGTGGCCATAGGTGTCGTTGATGGACTTGAACTTGTCCAGGTCGAAGAAGGCGATGGACAGCGAGGTGTTGCGCATGGCCGACAGCCGGAACTGCAGGTCCAGCGCCTCGCCGCCCGAGCGTCGGGTATAGGCGCCGGTCAACGGGTCGATCATGGCGCGGTTGACCAGGGCGGTGATGTAGTGCAGCTGGCTCATGCCCGAGAACATGGCCACGCCCATCACCAGCACCATCAGCCAGAACATGGGGCCGTGGATGTCCACGGTCAGGGTCTGGCCGCCCATCAGCAGGCCGATCACCGCGAAGAAGAAGGCCGGGGCGGAGAAAATGGCCACCTCGAAGGCGGTCAGCGGAAAGATCGCCAGGCCGGCCAGCACGATGTTTGGCATCAGGGCGTAGAGCTTGGTGACCAGCAGGGCCACCCCGACGACCTGCAGGTCCTCGGTCACCTTGATGGACAGCAGGTAGAACACCGGCGGTATCAGCAGCATGATCATCAGCATGGCGTCGGCCTGCAGCCGGCTCTTGGTGATGTCCCACGGCCAGGCCAGCAGCAGGAAGACGATGCCCGAGCCCAGGCGCAGCGTGGTCATCAGCGCCCATTGCGGCCAGGGGAAGACGAACCAGTCGATGATCGACCACAGCGGCACCATCACCGCGAAGATGGCGGCCACCAGTTGGATGCGCGAGATGATCACCGACGCGGCGTGGCGGCGGATATGAGGGGAGTGGCGCAACGGCACCAGCAGATCGAAGAACTGCCCCCAGGTGATCTTGATGGGAGCGAACAGGTGGGCGGCGAAGGAGCGCCAGCCCTTGGTTCCGTCGCCGCCGGCATCGATCAGATCGGATTGCATCTGCCCAGAACCATCCACAGCCCCAACTCCCGCTCGGTGAGTTCCCGTACTCGAAGCGGGGCGGAGGGTATTGGAAAAACCATATTTTGACAATGGTCAAGCGTGGCAGATCGCGGTTGAAATGCATTCATTCCAGCCGCATGCTCCTGGAACAAGAATGGGCCGAAAATGGCCTGGTCCGGACGATAACGGGAGACGCAGATGTCCGCAGCCAATCCCTACGACACCCACCTCGACAAGAATCCCGCCAATTACGTGCCGCTGACGCCGCTGGGCTTTCTCGAGCGCTCGGCTTCCGTGTATCCCAATCGCATTTCGGTGATTCACGGCGACCTGCGCTTTACCTGGAAGCAGACCTACGAGCGCTGCCGCCGGCTGGGGTCGGCCCTGGCGGCCCGGGGTGTGGGGGCCGGCGATACCGTGGCGGTGATGGCCGCCAATACGCCGGCCGCCTACGAGGCCGCCTTTGGCGTCCCCATGACCGGCGGCGTCCTGTGCGCGCTGAACATCCGCCTCGACGCCGAGGCCATCGCCTTCATGCTGGGCCACGGCGAGGCCAAGGTGCTGCTGACCGACCGGGAATTCGCGCCCACCATCAAGAAGGCCCTGTCGCTGCTCGACAGGAAGCCCATCGTCATCGACATCGACGACGCGGCGGTCACCACCGGCGAGATGCTGGGCGAGATGGAATACGAGGCGTTCATCGCCGGCGGCGATCCCGATTACGCCTGGGTCTGGCCCTCGGACGAGTGGGACGCCATCGCGCTCAACTACACCTCGGGGACCACCGGCAACCCCAAGGGCGTCGTCTATCACCATCGCGGCGCCTACATCAACGCGCTGGGCAATGTCGTCAACTGGGGGATGACGGGACATCCGGTCTACCTGTGGACGCTTCCCATGTTCCACTGCAACGGCTGGTGCTTTCCCTGGACCCTGGCGGCCCTGGCCGGCACCAATGTCTGCCTGCGCCGGGTGGACGGCGGCCATATGTTCGCCGCCATCGAGAAGCACAAGGTCACCCATATGTGCGGCGCCCCCATCGTCATGGGCATGCTGATCAACGCGCCGGAAAAGGACCGCCGGCCGCTTCCCCATCCGGTGGAATTCATGACCGCCGCCGCGCCGCCGCCCGCTGCGGTGATCGGCCGGCTGGAATCCCAGGGCTTCAAGATCACCCACGTCTACGGCCTGACCGAGGTCTACGGACCGGCCACCGTCTGCGCCTGGCACGAGGAATGGGACGACCTTCCGCTGGACGAGCGGGCCAAGATGAAGTCGCGCCAGGGCGTGCGCTATGTGAACGAGGAGGCGATGATGGTCGCCGACCCGGTCAGCCTGGTGCCGGTGCCCAAGGACGGCGCCACCATGGGCGAGGTGTTCTACCGCGGCAACGTGGTGATGAAGGGCTACCTCAAGAATCCCGGCGCCACCCAGGAAGCGTTCTCGGGCGGCTGGTTCCACACCGGCGACCTGGGCGTGTGGCACGCCGACGGCTATATCGAGCTGAAGGACCGTTCCAAGGACATCATCATCTCGGGCGGCGAGAACATTTCGACCATCGAGGTGGAAGGCGTGCTCTACCAGCATCCGGCGGTGGGCGAGGCGGCCGTGGTCGCCCGTCCCGACGAGAAGTGGGGCGAGACGCCCTGCGCCTTCATCGGCCTCAAGGAAGGGGCCACCGCCACCGCGGAGGAGATCATGGCCTTTTGCCGCCAGCGGCTGGCCCACTACAAATGCCCGCGCACCGTGGTTTTCGCCAATCTTCCCAAGACCTCCACCGGCAAGGTGCAGAAATATGTCCTGCGGGAAATGGCCAAGAAGCTCAACGATTGATGTGTCGGGCGTGCGGCCGGGATCGCCGTTCCGGGCTGCACGCCCCGATACGCAAGCGAATGGCGAGAACACCTTTCGGTGTATGGCATCCGGCGATTTGACCGGGGCTCCGCCGATGCCTATAGTATCGGCGTGATGAACATCAAGATCAGCGGCGACCAGGCAAGTGTGGTGAAGCAGACCGTCGGTGTGGCCATGCCCACGCCGACGACCCATCGCGGATTGGCTGAACGGCTGATCTGTCTTCACGACGAGATCAAGGGCGACAACAGTCTCGCCGGCCTCAGCCGCATCGCCATCGCGCTTTACGACGAATCGTCGGACATCCTCAAGACCTTCATCCATTCCAGCGACGGCGACAATCCGCTGGAGCATTCCACGGCCAAACTGTCGGAAATGCCGGGACTGAAGCTGCTGGCCCGGATGGGCGGCCGGCGCACCCTCAACGACCTGGAGAAGGTGGCGGCCACCGGCCAGGACCATGCCATGCGGCTGCTGGCCGCCGGCTACCGGTCCAGCTATACGGTGCCCATCCAGTCCAAGGGCGTTTTCTACGGCTTCCTGTTCCTCAATTCGTTCGAGACGGGATTTTTCTCGCCCCCGGTGATCCACCGCCTGCGCCCCTATGCGGAGCTGATCTCGCAGATCATCATGCGCGAGCTGGACACCGTGCGGATGATGCAGGCGGCGGTGAAGGTGATTCGCCAGGTCTCGACCGTGAGGGACGAGGAAACCGGCGCCCATCTGGCCCGCATGGCCCGCTATACCCGGGCCATCGCGCTCAAGCTGGCGCCGCGCTACGGCATGAACGACGAATACGTGGAATATCTGTTCCAGTTCGCGCCGCTGCATGATCTCGGCAAGATCTCGGTCCCCGACCACATCCTGCTCAAGCCGGCGCGCCTCACCCCCGAGGAATTCGACATCATGAAGGGCCATGTGGCCCGTGGCGTCGAGATCGTCGACCTGATGGTCGGCGACATGGGGCTGCAATCCCTGCCGCACTTCCACATGCTGCGCAACGTCATCGCCTATCATCACGAGGCCATGGACGGCAGCGGCTATCCTTATGGGCTGGCCGGTGACGCCATCCCTATGGAGGCGCGCATCGCCGCGGTGGCCGACGTGTTCGACGCCCTGACCTCGGCCCGGCCCTACAAGGAGCCGTGGACCAACGAGGCGGCTTTCGACCTGCTGCGCAGCCAGGCGGGAAGCAAGTTCGATCCCGACTGCGTCGCCGCGCTTATCGACAGCGTCGCCATGATCGGCGATATTCAGGCTCGCTTCGACGAGACGGTTTACGACTGATGCATCTCCTGGTCCGCCTGTTGACGCTGTCCGCCCTGATGCTGGGAGCGGAGGCGACGGCCGCCGAGTCCGGCCGTCCGGAATGGTCCAAGGTGGGCGATCCGGCCGCCGGTCCCGCCTCGGTGATCGGCTCGCCGGCCGCCGGTTGCCTCAAGGGCGCGGTGGCCCTGCACGAGGACGAGCATTCCTTCCAGGTGCTGCGCCCGTCGCGCAACCGCCATTGGGGCCATCCGGCCACCATCCGTTTCATCGGTGAACTGGCCAAGGCGGCGAAGGGCGAGGGGATCGCCGGCCCGCTGCTGATCGGCGACCTGGCCCAGCCGCGCGGCGGCCCCATGCCCGTCGGCCACGGCAGCCACCAGAACGGCCTGGACGTGGACATCTGGTTCCGTCTGCCGGCCAAGCCGCTCAGCCGCGCCGAGATCGAGGCGCCCAGGCCGATCTCCATGGTCTACGGCACCGAAATCGATGAGGAATCCTGGACTCCGGCCCAGGCCCGGCTGCTGGAGCTGGCCGCCCGGGTCCCCCAGGTCGACCGCATCTTCGTCAATCCGGCCATCAAGAAGGCCATGTGCCGCGCCGCCCCCGCCGGCGGCGACCGCGAATGGCTGCGCAAGCTGCGCCCCTGGTGGGGCCATGACGAGCACTTCCATGTACGGCTTTCCTGTCCCGCCGACAGCCCCGGTTGCGAGCGGCAGAAGCCCATGCCCGAGGGCGACGGCTGCGGCGACGAGCTGGAGTCCTGGTCGGCCAAGCCCACCTGGCCGGCACCGCCCTCTCGCCCCCATCACCAGTCCCGCCCGCTGCCCGAAGCCTGCGCCGGGCTGTTCCGCAAGGGCTGATGATGCAGCCCCTCGAACGGAGGGCGCCTCGCGCTTGCCGGGAACCGGACGAAATATAAGCCATTTCATCTGGTTCTCGGCATCGTTCATCAACATCTCTTGCAAATGGGCGGGGAAGGGCGTAGAACCCCGCCACCAATCCGCACGCGGGATCGCGGCGGCGGCATGTCTGTGCCGCTCGTTCGCTCCGGTGCCGGGAGTTTTCCTGGCCACACCCGCGGAGGTTCAACCGGAGAAGCAAAGGACTTATCCAATGGCTCTGCCCTCGTTCACCATGCGTCAGCTCGTCGAAGCCGGCGTGCATTTCGGCCACAACACCCGCCGCTGGAACCCGAAGATGGCTTCGTACCTCTTCGGCATCCGCAACGGCATCCACATCATCGACCTGCAGCAGAGCGTGCCCATGCTGCACCGCGCCATGCAGGCGGTGCGTGACGTGACCGCCGCCGGCGGCCGCGTGCTGTTCGTCGGCACCAAGCACCAGGCCTCCGACGTGGTCGCCGAATCGGCCAAGCGTTGCGGCCAGTACTTCGTGAACCATCGTTGGCTCGGCGGCATGCTGACCAACTGGAAGACCATCTCCAACTCGATCCGCCGCCTGCGCGAGCTGGACGAGCAGCTGGCTTCCGGCGCCCTGGCCGGCCTGACCAAGAAGGAGCAGCTGGTCCTGTCCCGCGAGAAGGAGAAGCTGGACCGCGCCCTGGGCGGCATCAAGGATATGGGCGGCCTGCCCGACATCCTGTTCATCATCGATACCAACAAGGAGGCCCTGGCCGTCCAGGAAGCCAACAAGCTGGGCATCCCGGTGGTGGCGATCATCGACTCCAATTGCGATCCGGCCGGCATCACCTATCCGATCCCCGGCAATGACGACGCCATCCGCGCCATCCAGACCTATTGCGATCTGATGTCGGGCGCCGTGCTGGACGGTATCCAGGCCGAGATCACCCGTGGCGGCGGCGACGTCGGCGCTTCGGCCGAGGCTCCGGTCGAGCAGATTCCGGAAGTGGTCGCCGAGGTGGCCGCCGAGGAAGCTGCCGCTCCGCAGGCCTGATCGGGCTTTGAGAGAATAGGAATGGCGGCGACGTCCGGTCGCCGCCATTCGCTTGAGAACCAACCATTTCATTCGTCGAGAGGGGAATACCCATGGCCGAGATTACCGCTTCGCTGGTCAAGGAACTGCGCGAGAAGACCGGCGCCGGCATGATGGACTGCAAGAAGGCGCTGGGCGAGACCGCCGGCGACGTCGAAGCCGCCATCGACTGGCTGCGCAAGAAGGGCCTGGCCGCCGCCGCCAAGAAGGCCGGCCGTGTCGCCGCCGAGGGCCTGGTGGGCATCGCCGCCGCCGGCAATAAGGGCGTGGCCGTCGAAGTCAACGCCGAGACCGACTTCGTCGCCCGCAACGACCAGTTCCAGGGCTTCGTCGCCGCCGTCGCCGCCGTGGCGCTGGACAAGGGCACCGATGTGGAGGCCATCAAGGCCGCCGCCTGCCCCGGCACCGACAAGACCGTCGCCGAGCAGCTGACCCACCTGATCGCCACCATCGGCGAGAACATGTCGCTGCGTCGCGCCGTGCGCCTGGAAGTGTCGGCCGGCGTGGTCGCCTCCTACGTCCACACCGCCATCGCCCCCGGCCTGGGCAAGATCGGCTGCCTGGTGGCGCTGGAGTCCACCGGCAACGCCGAGCGTCTGGCCGAAGTGGGCAAGCAGATCGCCATGCACGTGGCCGCCGCCAATCCGCTGTTCCTGGATCCGTCGGTGGTCGACACCTCGGCCCTGGACCGCGAGAAGGGCGTGCTGACCGAGCAGGCCCAGGCTTCGGGCAAGCCCGCCGCCGTCATCGAGAAGATGGTCGAAGGCCGCATCCGCAAGTACTACGAGGAAGTCTGCCTGTCCGAGCAGATCTTCGTCATCGACCAGGAGAACAAGATCTCCAAGGTGCTCGAGAACCTGGGCAAGGAGATCGGCGCGCCGGTCAAGCTGGCCGGTTTCGCCCGCTTCGCCCTGGGCGAGGGCATCGAGAAGGAAGAGAAGGACTTCGCCGCCGAAGTGGCCGCCCAGTTGGGCGGCTGATCGGACGCAAGCGTTCGGGCCGCCCGCTCCCTTTTTGGGGGCGGGCGGCCTTTTTTCTCCCCACAAGGGGGGGAGACAGGCAGGCGGAATGGTGTATGATCGCCGCCGCCCGCGCCAAGCGTATTGGCAAGATTTTCCAGTTCGAGGGAGCCCATGGCCAGCGACGCCAAATTCCGCCGCGTTCTCCTCAAGATTTCGGGCGAAGGCCTGATGGGAACCCGGGAGTACGGCCTTGACCCCGAAACCGTCGACCGCATCGCCCGCGAAGTAAAGTCCGTCCGCGACCTCGGCGTCGAGGTCTGCGTGGTCATCGGCGGCGGCAACATCTTCCGCGGCGTGTCCGGCGCCTCGTCCGGCATGGAACGGGCGGCGGCCGACAACATGGGCATGCTCGCCACCGTCATCAACGCGCTGTCGGTGCAGAACGCCCTCGAGAAGGTCGGCGTCGAGACCCGCGTCCAGTCGGCCATCGTCATGCCCACCGTGTGCGAGGCGTTCATCCGCCGCCGCGCCATCCGCCATCTGGAAAAGGGCAGGGTGGTGATTTTCGCCGCCGGCACCGGCAATCCGTTCTTCACCACCGACACCGCCGCCGCGTTGCGCGCCGTCGAGATGGGCTGCGACGCCCTGCTGAAGGCCACCCAGGTGGACGGCGTCTATTCCGCCGACCCCAAGAAGGTCAAGGACGCGGTCCGTTACGACCGCCTGACCTTCAACGACGTGTTGGCCCGCGATCTGGCGGTCATGGATACCTCCGCCATCGCGCTGTGCCGTGAAAACAAGGTTCCCATCGTGGTGTTCGACCTGCACCGGCCCGGCGCTTTCGCCGAAACGGTCTCGGGACGCGGTCTGTTCACCATCATCGCCAACGATTAACAAGCCTCAGGGGAGTCGATCGTGTCCGCTCCGACCAACTGGAACGACCTCAAGAAGGATATCACCCGGCGCATGGACAGTGCCGTCGAGGTGCTGAAGAAGGAATTCTCCGGCCTGCGTTCGGGCCGTGCCTCCGTCAACCTGCTGGACCCGGTGGTGGTCGAGGCCTATGGCCAGACCATGCCGCTGAGCCAGTGCGGCACCGTCGGTGTGCCCGAGCCGCGCATGCTGACCGTGCAGGTGTGGGACAAGGGCCAGGTCAAGGCCGTGGAGAAGGCCATCGCCAATGCCGGCCTTGGCCTCAACCCCCAGGCCGACGGCCAGATGATCCGCGTGCCGATCCCGCCGCTGAACGAGGAGCGCCGCAAGGAGCTGCAGAAGGTGGCGGGCAAGTACTCCGAGCAGGCCCGCATCTCGGTGCGCAACGTGCGCCGCGACGGCATGGACAGCCTGAAGAAGATGGAGAAGGACGGCCACATCTCCGAGGACGAGATCAAGAAGCACGAGAAGGAAATCCAGGCCATCACCGACGAGACGATCAGGAAGATCGACGAGGCGCTGGGTCACAAGGAAAAGGAAATCATGCAGGTTTGAGGAGGCGAGGACCCGGTATGGAGCCCATGCTTTCCCCCACCGACCAGCCGCCGCCGCCGGTGCATGTCGCCATCATCATGGATGGCAACGGGCGCTGGGCCAAGGCGCGCGGCCTGCCACGCACCGCCGGCCATAAGCGGGGCGCCGAGGCCGTGCGCCGCACGGTGGAAGCGGCGAGGGAACTGGGGGTGTCCTACCTGACCCTCTATGCCTTTTCCTCGGAGAACTGGAAGCGACCGGCCGGCGAGGTCACCGACCTCATGGGGCTGCTGCGCCTCTACCTGCGCAACGAGGTCAACAATCTCCACAAGAACGGCATCCGCCTCAAGGTGATCGGCGACCGGAGCCGTCTGGGCACCGACATTGTCCGCCTGATCGAGGATTCCGAAGCCAAGACCGCCGGCAACACGGCGCTGACCCTGCTGCTGGCCCTGTCCTACGGCGGCCGCCAGGAGATCGTCGAAGCCGCCAGGGCCCTGGCCCATGACGTGGCCAAAGGGCTGATTTCCCCGGATTCGGTCGACGAGGATGCCATCAATGCCCGCCTGTCCACGGCGGGAATCCCCGATCCCGACCTGATCATCCGCACCAGCGGCGAGCAGCGCATCAGCAACTTCCTGCTGTGGCAGGGCGCTTATGCCGAACTGGTGTTCATGGATACCCTGTGGCCCGATTTCGGGCGGAACGAGCTGGAGGCCGCCATCCGCGACTTCCACGGCCGCGACCGCCGTTTCGGAACGGCCAGGTAACGCCTCAGTGCTGAAAACCCGCGCCCTGTCCGCCTTGGTGATGGCGCCGCCCGCGCTGCTGGCCGCCTGGGTCGGCGGCTATGCCTTCGCCACCCTGATCGCCCTGGCCGCCGGCCTGATGTGCTGGGAATGGCACCGCATGCTGAACGGCGGCTACACCCTGTCGGGGCGGGTGGCCTCGGTCGGCTGTGCCGTGGCTTCGCTGCTGGCGGTGGCCCGGCCCGATATCGGATTGGCCATGGTGACCTTGGCCGCCCTGGCTTCCGCCGGATTGGCCGGGAGCGACCGCTCCGGGCGAGGCTGGGCGGCGTTCGGCGCCATCTATGCCGGCCTGCCGTCCGTGACCCTGGTCTGGCTGCGCGGCGACGCGGCGGCCGGCAACGCGGTGATCTGGTGGCTGCTTTTGGTGGTGTGGTCCACGGATATCGGCGCCTATGCCTTCGGTCGCCTGATCGGCGGGCCGAAATTGCTGCCCGCGGTCAGCCCCAAGAAGACCTGGGCCGGCCTGATCGGCGGCATGATCTCGGCGGGACTGGCGGCGCTGCTGGTGGCTGTCGCGGTGGGCGCCGTGGCCGGATTGGCGGTTTTCGGCGCCGGCGCGGTGGTTGCGGTGGTCGCCCAGGTGGGCGATCTGTTCGAGTCCTGGATCAAGCGACGTTGCAACGTCAAGGATTCAAGCAATATCATCCCAGGCCATGGCGGCGTACTGGATCGCGTCGATGGCCTGTTGACCGCCGCCCTTGCGGTGGCGGCTCTCTCTCTGGCGACCGGCCAAACGGTCCTGGACTGGCAATGAAGGAAATGCGATGAGCGGGCGGCGCGGTGTCACCATTCTGGGCTCGACGGGCTCCATTGGCTGCAACACGGTGGATCTGGTCGAGCGGCGTCCCGATCTCTACCGGGTGGAGGCGCTGGTCGCCAACTCGCGGGTGGACATCCTGGCCGAGCAGGCCCGGAAGCTGAAGGCCCGGCTGGCCGTGGTGGCCGACGAGAGTGCCTATGGCGCGCTCAAGGCCGCCCTGGCCGGCACCGGCATCGAGGTTGCCGCCGGACCCAAGGCGGTGGTCGCCGCCGCCGAACTGCCCGCCGAGTGGGTGATGGCCGCCATCGTCGGCGCCGCCGGCCTGGCGCCCACCCTGGCGGCGGTGCGCCGTGGCGCGGTGGTCGGTCTGGCCAACAAGGAGTGCCTGGTCTGCGCCGGCCAGTTGATGATGGCCGAGGTGGAGAGGCACGGCGCCACCCTGCTGCCGGTGGATTCCGAGCATTCGGCCATCTTCCAGGTGTTCGAGGCCGACCAGCACGACAAGATCGACAAGATCATCCTGACCGCCTCGGGCGGGCCGTTCCGCACCAAGAGCCGCGAGTTCATGGCCGACGTGACGCCGGAGCAGGCGGTGGCCCACCCCAACTGGTCCATGGGCGCCAAGATCTCGGTGGATTCCGCCTCCATGTTCAACAAGGGCCTCGAGCTGATCGAGGCCCATCACCTGTTCGCCATGCCCGAGGACAAGATCGACATCGTCGTCCATCCCCAGTCGGTGATCCATTCGCTGGTGGCCTATGTGGACGGCTCGGTGCTGGCCCAGTTGGGCTCGCCCGACATGCGCACGCCCATCGCCTATGCCCTGGGCTGGCCCAACCGCATCGAGGCGCCGGTGCCCAAGCTGGACCTGGCCGCCATCGCCACCCTGACCTTCGAGGCCCCCGATCCGGTGCGCTTCCCGTCCTTGCGGCTGGCGCGCGAAGCGCTGCGCGCCGGCGGGTCCGCCGCCGCCGTGATGAACGCCGCCAACGAGATGGCGGTGGCCGCCTTCCTGGGGAGGCGTGTCGGCTTCCTCGACATCGCTTCCATCGTCGAGCGCACCGTGGCCGGCGTGAAGCACTGCGAACTGACCAGCATCGACGACGTCCTGGCCCAGGATGCCGAGGCGCGCCGTTTCGCAGCAACCCTCATCGACGGCGGCCGCTAGGTCATGGACCTCACCAGCCTGCTCAACAGCGTCCTGCACGGCGTCTGGTACTACGTGGTGATCTTCCTGGTCATCCTGACCGTCGTGGTCTTCGTCCACGAATTGGGCCACTTCCTGGTGGCCCGCTGGAACGGGGTCAAGGTGGAGGTCTTCTCCATCGGCTTCGGCCCGGAGGTCTGGGGGCGCGTCGCCGCCGACGGAACCCGCTGGCGTATCGGCCTGCTGCCGCTCGGCGGCTATGTGAAGATGTTCGGCGACGCCGACGCGGCCTCGGCCACCGCCAGCGACCAGCCCATGAGCGAGGCGGAGAGGGCGCAGGCCTTCTGCCACAAGCGGGTGGGACAACGCGCCGCCATCGTGGTGGCCGGCCCGACCGCCAATTTCCTGTTCGCCATCCTCGGCCTGGCCGGCATGTTCATGGTGCTGGGCCAGCCGGTGACCCAGCCGGTGATCGGCACCGTCCATCCCGGCACCGCCGCCGAGGCGGCCGGGCTGAAGGCCGGCGACCGCGTCACCGCCATCAACGGCCGTGCCGTCGAGCGGTTCCAGGACATCCAGCGCATCGTCCGCCTGGAGATCGAGCAGGACCTGTCGCTGTCGGTCAAGCGGGGCGATCAGGCCTTCGACGTGGCTGCCCGTCCGCGCATCATCCAGCGCAAGGGCGTGTTCGGCGACATGGAAAAGGTGCCGGTACTGGGCATTTCCGCCGATCCCGCCAGCACCGTGGTGGTCAAGCACGGCCCCATCTCGGCCCTGGGCGAGGCTCTGGCCGAGACCGAAAACATGGTGCGCTCCACCTTCATCGGCATCGGCCAGATGATCAACGGCACCCGCGACACCGATGAACTGGGCGGACCAATCCGGATCGCCAAGGGAGCAGGGGAGGCGGCCCAGCTTGGGCTGGCCAGCGTAGTCTTCTACACCATTCTGCTGTCGCTCAATCTTGGCCTGATCAATCTTTTCCCTATTCCGGTTCTCGACGGCGGCCATCTAATGTTTTACGCCTTCGAGGCCATTCTTGGCCGTCCCCTGGGGGAGAAGGCCCAAGAATATGGTTTCCGAATCGGGTTGTTTCTGGTATTGGCCTTGATGGTCTTTGCTACCCGCAACGACCTTGTGTCGCTGCCGGTTTGGGATATGTTGAAGCGGCTGTTTTCGTGAGCCGGGTCCAAGTGAACGGTATTGCGGACGTAAGGGGGGCCTGGATGCGTTTCGTGCTGTGGACCGCTGTGCTGCTGGGCATTCTCGCCGGCGCGATACCGGCATTCGCCCAGGACGGTGGGCGAATCCGCTCCATTTCCATCCTGGGCACCCAGCGTATCGAGGTCGAGACGGTCAAATCGTACATGACCATCGCCGAAGGCGACCTGTATGATTCCGACCGCGTCAACCGCTCGCTGAAGGCGCTGTTCAACACCGGACTGTTCCAGGATGTGGCCATCCGCCGCGAAGGTGACCAACTGGTGGTCCGCGTGGTGGAAAATCCGATCATCAACCGGATCGCCTTCGAGGGTAACAACCGCATCAAGGACGAGCAGCTGAACGCCGAAGTGCAGCTGCGCCCGCGTACCGTCTACACCCGCTCGAAGGTCCAGGCCGACGTCAAGCGCATGCTGGAGCTTTACCGCCGCGGCGGCCGCTTCGCCGCCACGGTCGAGCCCAAGATCATCCAGCTGGAGCAGAATCGCGTCGACCTGGTCTACGAGATCAGCGAAGGCCAGCCCACCTATGTGCGGCGCATCGCCTTTGTCGGCAACAAGCGCTACGACCAGGACAAGCTGCGCGAGGTCCTGCAGACCAAGGAGGAACGCTGGTACCGGTTCCTCTCCACCGACGATACCTACGACCCCGACCGGGTCACCTATGACCGCGAATTGCTGCGCCGCTTCTTCCTGAAGCAAGGCTTCGCCGATTTCCGGGTCAGCTCGGCCATCGCCGAACTGACGCCGTCGCGGGAAGGGTTCTTCATCACCTATACCCTCGATGAGGGCGAGCGCTACAAGTTCGGCTCCTCGACCATCAACGCCAATCTGCGCGACCTGAAGCCGGAAGACCTCCAGCCGCTGCTGATCAGCGAGCAGGGCGAGTGGTACAACGCCGACCAGGTGGAAGACATCGTCCAGAAGCTGATCGACGCGGTCGGCACCAAGGGTTACGCCTTCGTGGACGTGAAGCCCCAGGTGCATCGCAATCGCGAAACCCAGACCATCGACATCACCTACGACATTCAGGAAGGCCCGCGCGTCTTCGTCGAGCGCATCGATATTTCCGGCAACGTCCGCACCCTGGACCGGGTGATCCGCCGCGAGTTCAGGCTGGTCGAGGGCGACGCCTTCAATTCGGCCAAGCTGCGCCGCTCCCGCCAGCGCCTGAAGGACCTCAACTTCTTCGAGAAGGCCGAGATCACCAACGTTCCCTCGGATACGGCTCCGGATCGCACCATCATCAAGGTGGACGTGCAGGAGAAGTCGACGGGCGAGCTGATGTTCGGTGTCGGCTGGGCATCGTCGGCCGGCCCGATCATCGAGGCCACCATGCGCGAGCGCAATCTGCTGGGTCGCGGCCAGGACCTGCGCCTTGGCGCCGGCCTCGGCACCAAGCGGAGCAGCCTGGACCTGTCGTTCACCGAGCCCTATTTCATGGACCGCGAGGTGGCGGCCGGTTTCGACGCCTTTGTCATCGACCGCAAGCTGCAGCGTGAAAGCTCGTACGATTCGTCATCCATCGGCGGCGACCTTCGGGCCGGTTATCGCATGTCGGAGAATCTGCGCCAGGACTGGATGTACACCCTGAAGCAGGACACGGTGAAGGGCGTCAACAGCTCGTCCATCTATGTGCAGGAGCAGATCGGCTCCAGGATCACCTCGTCGGTGGGGCAGAGCCTGACCTATGACCGGCGCGACTCCCGCATAGACCCCACCGAAGGCTACTTCATCCGCCTGAGCACGGAAGGGGCCGGCCTTGGCGGCGATACCCGCTACCTGCGCGGCACGCTGGGCGGTGGCCAGTACTTCACCCTGACCGACAAGGTCATCCTCGGCGTCACGAGCACGGTCGGCTACATCCATGGCCTGGACCAGCGGGTGCGCATCACCGACCGGTTCTTCGTCGGCGGCGACAACCTGCGCGGCTTCGCCAACGGCGGTATCAGCCCCCGCGACAGCGGCACCGGCGACGCCCTGGGCGGCCTGTGGTCGGCGGTCGGCTCGGCCCAGGTCAAGTTCCCGCTGGGGCTGCCCGAGGAGTTCGGCATGTCCGGCCAGGCCTTCACCGATATCGGTACCGTCGGCGAGACCGATACCCGCGATACCATTGCGGTCAACCAGTCCTCGTCCATCCGCGTGTCTCCCGGTATCGGCGTCTCCTGGAAGTCGCCCATGGGTCCGGTCTCGGCCGATATCGGCTATCCGGTCGTGCGGGAGAAGTTCGACAAGAAGGAATACTTCCGGTTCAACTTCGGAACCAAGTTCTGACCGTGCTCGCGGACGAGTCGCGGCTCCAAGTGGAAGAGATGTCGTGAAGAACAGCGCGTCACGCCGCTTTGCCCTGGCTGTTCGCCTGGCATCGCTGCTGGTATTGGCACTGATCCTGGGCGGAGGCTCCGCCCAGGCCCAGCGGGCCTCGGGTACGCCGGTGAGCCTGATCATCGTCGATATCCAGCAGGCTCAGCGCGAATCCATGCCGGGAAAGGCCCTGGCCTCCCAGCGCGACAAGTACCAGCAGAGCTTCCAGACCGAATTCAATGCCGCCCGCCAGGCCCTGCAGCGCAGCGACCAGGACCTGGCCAAGCAAAAGGGCACCATGCCGCAGGAGGCCTATGACCAGAAGGTCAAGGCCCTGGAATTGCAGGTGGTGGCCTTCCAGAACCGGACCCAGATGGCGGTGCGGGCGCTGGAAAAATCGACGGATGTGGCCATGGCGGAGCTGATGAACGCCATTTTGACCATCACGGGGGAAATCGCCGCCGAGATGGGCGCCAATCTCGTCCTGCCCAAGCAGCAGGTGGTTTTGCACGAGCCGCGCATGGACGTCACCGCCCAGGTGATCGAGCGGCTGAACCGCAAGCTGCCGGCCGTCAACTTTCCCGTTCCCGAGGTGGATGCCCCCCCGCTTTCGGAAACTCCGCCCTCCAAGCCCGGCAAGAAGTGACACCATGGCCGATTCCCGTTTCTTTACCGTTGCCGGTCCCTTCACCCTTGCCCAACTGGCGGAAATATCCGGCGCCACCCCGGCCGAGGGATGCGATCCGGGCGCCAGCTTCGTGGATGTGGCCCCGCTGGAGCAGGCGGGCGCCGGCAATGTGTCCTTTCTCGACAACCGCAAATATGTCGCCGCCTTCCAGGCCAGCAAGGCCGGGCTGTGCGTCGTGGCGCCCGAGATGGCCGAAAAGGCTCCGGCCGGCATGGCGCTGCTGCTGTCGCCCGACCCCTATCGCGCCTATGCCCGCATCGCCCAGGCCTTCTACCCCAATCCGGCTCCCGAGCCGTGGGTGGCGTCCACCGCCTGGGTCGACCCCAGCGCCACGGTCGGCGAGGGCTGCCGCATCGAGCCCGGTGCCGTCATCGGTTCCAAGGCTCAGATCGGCGCCCGCTGCCGCATCGGCGCCAACGTGGTGATCGGCCAGGGAGTGGTGCTGGGCGACGATTGCACCATCGGCGCCAATGCCACCGTCTCCCACGCCTTGGTCGGCAACCGCGTCAACATCTATCCCGGTGCCCGCATCGGCCAGGACGGCTTCGGCTTCGCCATGGGGCCGCAGGGCCACCTGAAGGTGCCGCAATTGGGCCGGGTGGTGATCGGCAACAACGTTGAGATCGGCGCCAACACCACCATCGACCGGGGAGCCGGGCCGGATACGGTGATCGGCGACGGCAGCATGATAGACAACCTCGTCCAGATTGGGCACAACGTCCAACTGGGTCGCGGCTGCGTCATCGTGGCGCAGGTGGGAATTTCCGGTTCGACCCGCATGGGCGACTTCGTCGCGGCGGGCGGCCAGGCCGGCATCACCGGCCATTTGAAGATCGGATCGGGCGCGCGCATCGCCGCCCAGGCTGGCGTGATGCGCGACATCGCGCCGGGAGAGACCGTCGGCGGCGCGCCCGCCGTGCCCATGGCGGATTGGCTGCGCCAGTCGGCCATCCTGGGCAAGATGGCGCGGAAAAAGAGTTAAGGCCAAAGGCAGGACGCGAGTCATGGATACCGCCAACAACGACCAGGGCACCGACCTGGGCAAGGTCATCGACATCAACCGGATCATCCAGATGATCCCGCACCGTTACCCCTTCCTCATGGTGGACCGGGTGGTGCAGGTGGTGGCCAATGAAAGTGCCGTGGGCATCAAGAACGTCACCATCAACGAGCCGTTCTTCCAGGGCCATTTCCCGTCGCGCCCGGTTTTCCCCGGCGTGCTGATCATCGAATCCATGGCCCAGACGGCGGCCGTGCTGGTGGTCGAGACCCTGGGCGAATCGGCCGAGGGCAAGCTGGTCTATTTCATGAGCGTCGAGAATTGCCGGTTCCGCAGGCCGGTCGGTCCCGGCGACCAGTTGATGATCCATGTCTTCAAGGAACGCTCCCGCGGCAACGTCTGGAAGTTCCGGGGCGAGGCCAAGGTCGATGGTGTCCTTGTCGCCGAAGCCACCTATGCCGCCATGATCCTGGACGAGAAATGACCAACATCCATCCTTCGGCCGTCATCGACCCCAAGGCGGAGATCGCCGATTCGGCGATCATCGGCCCGTTCTGCATGGTTGGCCCCGACGTCAAGCTGGGCGAATCCGTGGAATTGGTGTCCCATGTGGCGGTGGCGGGGCGCACCACCATCGGTGCCGGCACCCGCATCTTCCCCTTCGCCTCCATCGGCCACCGCCCCCAGGACCTCAAGTACAAGGGCGAGCCCTCGACGCTGGAGATCGGAGCCAACAATCAGATCCGCGAGCACGTCACCATGAATCCCGGCACCGAGGGTGGCGGCATGGTGACCAAGGTGGGCGACAACTGCCTGTTCATGGCCAGCGCCCACGTGGCTCACGACTGCATCCTGGGCGACAGCGTCATCATGGCCAACAACGCCACCCTGGCCGGCCATGTGGTCGTCGGCGAATACGCCTTCCTGGGCGGCCTGTCGGCGGTGCACCAGTTCGTGCGCATCGGCCGCCACGCCATGATCGGCGGCATGTCGGGCGTCGAGGCCGACGTGATCCCCTTCGGCATGGTGATCGGCAACCGCGCCTATCTCAACGGGCTGAATATCGTGGGGCTGAAGCGCCGCGGCTTTTCCCGCGACGATATCCACACGCTGCGCAACGCCTATCGCCTGATGTTCGCGCCGGAAGGCACGCTGCAGGAACGCCTCTCCGACGTGGAGGAGCAATTCAAGGACCATCCGGTGGTGATGGAGATCGTCGCCTTCATCCGCTCGGATTCGTCGCGATCGCTCAGCACGCCGAATGGCGCCTAAGCTCGGCATCATCGCCGGCGGCGGCGACCTGCCCGGGCTGGTCGCCGCCGCCTGCCGCGCCCAGGGGCGGCCCTTCCATATCCTTGCCCTGTCCGGGCATGCCGACGCCCAGGTGATCGGCAGCGACGCTCCCCAGGACTGGGTCCGCCTGGGGGAGGCGGGGACCGGCTTCGAGCGTCTGCGCCAGGCTGGTGTCGCCGAGGTGGTGATGATCGGCCCGGTGCGCCGCCCGACCCTCCTGGAACTGGCCCCCGATTTCCGCACCGCCCGCTTTTTCGCCCGCGTCGGCCTCAAGGCCCTGGGGGACGATGGCCTGCTGCGCGCCGTCGCCGCCGAACTGGAAAGCGAAGGCTTCCGCGTGGTGGGGGTGGACGAGGTTCTCTCCGACTGTCTGGCCGTTACCGGCCCCTATGGCAGCCTTTCCCCCGACCATCAGGCCCAGGCCGATATCCGGCGCGGCGCCGAGGTGGCGCGCGGCCTGGGCGCCCTGGACGTGGGCCAGGCGGTGGTGGTGCAGCAGGGCATCGTACTCGGCGTCGAGGCCATCGAGGGCACCGACGCCCTTTTGCGCCGCTGCGGCCCCCTGGCCCGCGACGGTGTGGGGGGCGTGCTGGTCAAGCTGAAGAAGCCGGGCCAGGACCGCCGCATCGATCTTCCCACCATCGGCCTTGCCACCCTGCGCGAAGCGTCGGCCGCTGGTCTGCGCGGCATTGCGGTGGAGGCGGGGGGAGCCCTGGTGCTGGGCCGCGAGGCCGTGGCCGCCGAGGCCGACCGCCTGGAATTGTTCGTCATCGGTATCGAGCCCTAGACCATGAGCGACGCGCCGCTGCTCGTCTACCTTATCGCCGGCGAGCCGTCGGGCGACCTGCTGGGCGGGCGGCTGATGGCGGCGCTGAAGGAGCGCCTCGGCGACGGCGTCATGTTCGCCGGCATCGGCGGCGAAAGCATGCAGACCGAGGGGCTGACCTCGCTGTTCCCCATGACCGAACTGTCGGTGATGGGCCTGGTCGAGGTGCTGCCGCGCATTCCCCGCATCCTCCGCCGGGCTGGGCAGACCCTTTCCGATATCGAAACAAGACGTCCCGATGCGCTGATCACCATCGATTCATGGGGCTTCAACGGCCGTATCCACGCAAGTCTGAAGAAACGGGGCTCCCATGTCCCGCGCATCCATTACGTGGCGCCCATGGTGTGGGCCTGGAAGTCGGGGCGCACCAAGACCCTGGCCCGGGTGTTGGACCTGCTGCTCACCCTGCTGCCCAACGAGCCGGCATGGTTCGAGAAGGAGGGGCTGCGCACCCTGCATGTGGGCCACCCGGTGATCGAGGGGGCGGCGGCCAGGGGCGATCGTGACGCCTTCCGCGCCCGCCATGGCTTTGCCCCCGACCGCAAATTGCTGTGCGTTCTGCCCGGCAGCCGCCATTCCGAGACCGCCAAGCTGTTGGCGCCGTTCGGCGAGACCATGGCGCTGCTGGCCAGGCGTTTTCCCGACCTCGCCGTGGTGGTGCCCACCGTCGAGACCGTGGCCGACGAGGTGGCGCGGGCCGTCACGTCCTGGCCGCTGCCCGCCATCGTGGTGCGGGGACCCGAGAAATACGACGCTTTCGCCGCCTGTGACGCCGCCCTGGCGGCCTCGGGGACCGTCGCCCTGGAACTGGCCATGGCCGGCCTTCCGGCGGTGATCACCTACAAGGTGTCGCCGCTCTCGGCCTTTGTCGCCACCCGCTTCCTGGGGCTCAGCCTCAAGTTCGTCACCCTCGTCAACATCCTGGTTGACGAGGCGGTGATGCCGGAATTGCTGCAGGATGATTGCCGCCCCGATAAGCTGGCGGCGGCGGTCGAGCACCTGCTGACCGACGAGACGGCCCGCGTGCTCCAGGCGGCGGGCGCTCGCCGAGCCCTGGAAAAGCTCGGCCTGGGGGGCGAAAGTCCCAGCCGTCGCGCCGCCGACGCGGTGATCGACTTCATCATGCGACGCAAGGAGCAGAACCATGGCTGACTGGCGCTTTCTTCACACCATGATCCGGGTGGGCGATCTGGACCGCTCCATCGACTTCTATACCCGCCTGTTGGGCATGAAGCTGTTGCGGCGCACCGATTTTCCCGAGGGCCGTTTTACCCTGGCCTTCGTCGGCTATGGCGAGGAAGCCTCCAGCACGGTGGTCGAACTGACCCACAACTGGGATACCGAATCCTACGAACTGGGCGGCGGCTTCGGCCATCTGGCCCTGGGCGTGCCCGACATCTACAAGGCCTGCGCCGGGCTGGAGGCGGCGGGGGCCAGGATCGTCCGCGCGCCGGGCCCCATGAAGCACGGCTCGACCGTCATCGCCTTCGTCGAAGACCCCGACGGCTACAAGATCGAGCTGATCCAGGCGAAGTAGCCCAAAGAACGAAGGCACGAAGGGCGCGAAGGAAAAGAATTTCCCTTCGGATTCTATTTCCGAATCGAATCGATCCAGGGAGTCAGGGCCTCGCGCGCCCGATCGGCATAGAGTTTCTTGCGATCGCGGCCCTTGACGCGGCGGCCGCGCTCGTCGCGCTCGGGCGGCGGCGGGAACAGGCCGAAATTGATGTTCATGGGCTGGTAGGTCTCGGCCTCGGCCCCACCGGTGACGTGGTTGAGCAGGGCGCCGAGCGCCGTGATGGCCGGCGGGCGGAACATCTCGCGGCCCTGGGCTTCGGCGGCGGCGAACAGGCCGGCCAGCAGGCCGATGGCCGAGCTTTCCACATAGCCCTCGCAGCCGGTGATCTGCCCGGCCAGACGCAGCCGTGGCTGGGCCTTCAGCCTGAGCGTGCGGTCAAGCACCCGGGGACCGTTGACGAAGGTGTTGCGGTGCAGGCCGCCCAGGCGGGCGAACTCGGCGTTCTCCAGGCCGGGAATGGCGCGGAAGACGCGGGCCTGTTCGCCATGGCGCAGCTTGGTCTGGAAGCCCACCAGATTGTACAGCGTCCCCAGGGCGTTGTCCTGGCGCAACTGCACCACGGCGAACGGCTTGGGGCCATTGGGATTGGTCAGGCCCACCGGCTTCATGGGGCCGTAGGCCAGGGTATCCTTGCCACGCTCGGCCATCACCTCGATGGGCAGGCAACCCTCGAAATAGGGGGTGTCCTTTTCCCACTCGTGGAACGGCACCTTTTCGCCGGCGATCAGCGCATCGATGAAGGCGTAGTACTGCTCCTTGTCCAGCGGGCAGTTGATGTAGTCCGAGCCGGTGCCCTTGTCGTAGCGCGACTGGAACCACGCCTTGCCGAAATCGATGCTGTCCTTGGTGACGATGGGGGCGATGGCGTCGAAGAAGGCCAGGGAGTCCTCTCCGGTCACGCCCTTCAGCGCCTCGGCCATGGCGGGCGAGGTCAGCGGGCCGGTGGCGATGACCACCTGTTCCCATTCCTCGGGCGGCAGGCCGGCCACTTCCTCGCGGACGATGGTAATGCGGGGATGGGAGGCGAGCGCCGTCTGGACGCCTTGCGAGAAGCCGTCGCGGTCCACCGCCAGGGCGCCGCCGGCCGGAACCTTGTGGGCATCGGCTTGGCGAAGGATCAGCGAGCCTGCGCGGCGCATCTCTTCGTGCAGCAGGCCGACGGCATTGTAATCCGCATCGTCCGAGCGCAAGGAATTGGAGCACACCAGTTCGGCCAGGCCATCGGTCTGATGGGCCGGGGTGGTGCGCACCGGGCGCATTTCATGGAGGATGACGGGGATGTCGGCCTGAGCGAGCTGCCAGGCGGCTTCCGACCCGGCAAGCCCGCCGCCGATCACATGGACGGTGCGGGTCATGCCGACGGAGATAGAGATAAGTTTCCACCTTGTCCAGCGGAACCCTTATCTGGGATTCATGGACGAAGCCAGTTGGGCCAGCCATTGGGCGCTGGCGCCGCTGGACACCGCCGCGATGGATGAGGTTCCCGACACCGGCTTGGTGCCGCTGCCGTCGGCGGTGATGTCCTTGTCGCCGTCGGGCAGGTCGAGGGGACCGTAGCCATAGGTCTTGAAGGCCGAGGCCGAGCCCGACTTCTCGATGGAATGGCTTGCCCCCTCGTCCTTCTTGTTGAGCAGCAGGGAAGAGGAGGCGACGCTGAGAGAAACCATGTTCGTTCTCCGAGGAGAGTGTTCGCCTTTCCCAATGCAGCGGCTGTGCCAAATGATAAATCGCGGATTTCCGCCATTTCCCTCCCGAGGGGGCGGCAGAATCTGCCGGGGCGCCATGCCACGAAGGACATTCCTTCCGGGCCGGGGATGGGGTATAAGCTCCGCGAAGCCACCCCTTCGAGTGGGAAGAGAGACACCCATGGCCAAGACCTATTATGTCGTCGGCGGCGAATATGCCGATACCTCCTTTACCGTCATCGCCCCCGGCCACGCCGAGGAACGCTTCGGCCCCTTCGAGGAGCAGGAAGCGCACATCTGCTGGCGGGCGCTCACCGGCAAGTCGGTGGACAATGCCATGGTCCGCTACTTCATCCGCAGCACCGAGGATGCCGCCGCCGACCAGTGGTACGTGATGGGCGGCGAGTATGCCGACACCACCTTCCAGGAGGTCACCGAGGGCCGCACTCTCGAGGTGCACGGCCCGTTCTCCCGCAAGGAAGCGCTGGAAAAGTGGCGCGAGCTGACCGGCAAGTCGGTGGACAACGCCCTGACCCGCTACGACCTCTTCACCGGCGAGGAACTGAAGCGCCGCAACCTCAAGGGCTGATCCGGGACGGATTCGCCTCTGGTCATCAACCTGAGAAAGCGGTATTTCCTTACCGAATTCAGACGAAAGGGAGGTCGTAAGTGTCCCACTACCCCAACAAGTACCATGCCTTCATCTGTACCCAGCGCCGCCCGGACGGCCATCCGCGCGGCTGCTGCACCAGCAAGGGCGGCGGTCAGCCGCTGTTCAACCGGCTGGCGGAGAAGGTGACCGAGATGAACCTGTGGGAGAAGGGCGTCAGCGTCGCGTCGTCCAGCTGCCTGGGCTTTTGCAAGTTCGGCCCGCTGATGGTGGTCTATCCCCAGGGCATCTGGTACAAGGCCGAGACGGTGGAGGACATCGACGAGATCGTTTCCTCGCACTTCGCCAACGACAAGCCGGTCGAACGCCTGATCGTCACGCCGTCCAAGGCGTGATCTTGCCGGTCGTCCCGAACGAAGCCGGGGGATCTCGTCCTGGGACGGTGTTTCCGGTTTGGAGACAGTACCCAGGCGGAGATCCCTCCGCCTAAGGGGCGCCGGGATGACGAGACAGGGATAAAGCCCCTGGTCCCGAGGATCAGGGGCTTTTCGATTCCAGGAGATCGGCGAGCTTGCCCAGCGCGCTGGACAGCAGGCGGTGATCGCCCGACTCGGCCAACACCCCCAGCAGCACCAGGGCATCGTCGTTGAACAGGCCCAAGGCGTCCATGGCGACGGTGAAACCGTCGGCGGCCAGGGCATCGGTCGCGGCGCGGAAGGCACGCCGCCGCCCCCCCTTGGACTCGTGCTCCAGCAGTTCGCCCAGCGCTTCCTCGGCGGGGCGCTTGCGATGGATTTGGAAGGCCAGGGCGCGCAGCAGGCGGACCTTGTCCTCGTCGTCGATGGTGTCGTGGCGGGCCATGGGCCGCACCTTGATCCGCCGCCGGTCCCAAGTCAATGTTCACCACGCCTCGACGCCCACATGCCGGTCATGCTACACCGCCCGGCATGAACGATTCCAAGATCATCGACGCCCTGCTGCTGCCCTTCGAGCGCGAGTTGCTGCCGCTGCCCCAACGGGCCTTCCTGATGCGCGCCGAACCCCACGAAGCCCTGCGGGAGGACTGGCGTCCGCGTCTGGTCTGCGAGCAGGGCTTCAAGCCCATCCACGACCGGCTGGTCCAGGCCGGGTTCGAGACCGTGCCTCGCCTGGGCGGCCGATTCGCCGCCGGTCTGGTGCTGCTGACCAAGCATAAGGCGGAGAACAGGGCCAACATGGCGCGGGCCTGGAGCCTTTTGGAGCCGGGCGGGGTGCTGGTGTGCTGTGGCGCCAATGCCCTGGGAGCCGCCAGCCACGAACGCGAGGCCGAGCGGGTATTCGGTCTGGCCGGCTCGCTGTCCAAGCATCAGGCCCGTACCTTCTGGGTCATGCGGGGGGACGAGGCGGTACCCGCCGAATGCGCCGAATGGATGGGCGCGGCCCAGCCCAAGCCGGTGGAGGGCTGCGATCTGGTGGCCCGCGCCGGCTGCTTCAGCAGCGATCACGTGGACAAGGGCTCGCGGCTGCTGATGGAATGCCTG
>JAVBXM010000261.1 GCA_030824585.1 Phaeospirillum sp.
CGGCGGCGTTTCCGGCGCCACCAAGCCCGGCGACATTCCCGGCGGGACGCAGCCGTTCAACCCCAAGGGAACCCTGGGGCTGCATCTGCTGTCCATGGCGTCTCCCACCACCACGGACAAGGCGGTGGAGGCCCTGAAGAAGGAATATCCCGAGCTGGCGGCCCTGGAGTTCAAGGCGGTCAAGACCGACATCCCCGACCTGGGCACCACCTACCGCCTGATGGCCGGGCCGCTGTCGGGCGCCGATGCCGAAACCCTGTGCCGGGCGCTGCGCGGCAAAGGGCAATCCTGCGCCATCGCCAATTTCTAGGGGCTCCCCCTCCTTCCGCGGCCCCGCATCGGTATAATTCCTTGTCCGCCGGCAAGCCCAGGGGTATCCTCTGACGAATTGTCTATGGCGTTCGGGTTAGACCCCATGTCATTCCAGCGGTTTCCCTCCGACAGAAATCCGGCACAAACTGTGCCGGGCCGGACGGATTCGGAGGCCCGGCGGTTTACCCGTCGGGTCATCTTGGCGACCGTGGCCCTCAACCTGTTCATTGCCGCCGTGGTGGCGGCCACCATATCGGCCGGACGCGAGCAACAGCAAAATCAGGCCGCCGCCCTGGCCGCCAGCCTGGCTTCCGTGCTGCGGGCCAATCTCGGCGGCATCATTGGCAAGATCGACCTGACTCTGTTGGCGGTGGCCGACGAGATTGCCCGCCAGGAGAAGGAAGGCGGCATCGACCCGGTCCAGATGGAAGCCCTGTTGCGCCGTCACGACGCCCGCCTGCCCGAGGCCTTGGGCTTGCGGGTGGTCGACGAGACCGGCATCATCCGCTATGCCGTGGCGGGCATCAAGGTGCCCCAGGCCAGCGTCGCCGACCACCCGCATTTCATCCGGTTGCGCAACAACGACGCCCTTGGCCTGGCCATCTCCAAACCGCTGTTCGGCCGGGCGGCCAAGGTCTGGATGATTACGCTCAGCCGCCGGCTCAGCCACCCGGACGGCAGCTTCGCCGGCATCGTTAATGTCGCGCTGCCCATCGACCGGCTGACCGAGGCGTTCGCCGCCGTCGACGTGCGGGGCAAGGGAGCCATCGCCCTATGGGACGACGGCCCGGCCATCATCGCCCGCTATCCCGAACACGGCGACCCGGGAGCGGTATTCCGCTCTCCCCCCACGCCGTCGGCGACCCTGAGCCAGATAATCGAGACCCGGACCGAGACGGCGACCTACATGGCCCGCTCGGGGAGCGACAGGGTCCAGCGGGTCCACGGCATCCACCGCATCGGCTCCCTGCCCCTGTGGGTCATTGTCGGGCTGGCCGAGGAGGACTACCTGGCCGACTGGAAGCAGCAGTCGCAGATCATGGCCGCGGCGACATTGCTGTTCATCCTGGCCAGCGCGGCCATGGCCGGACTGTTCCTGCGCGACTGGCGCCACCGCCACGCGGCGGCGCAGGCGCTGGAGACGGCCCATGCCCAGACCGAGGAAGCCCGCCATCGCCTGGAGTTGATCCTGGGCTCGGCCGGCGACGGCATCTGCGGCGTCGATCCCGACGGACGCATCACCTTCATCAACCCGGCGGCCCGGCGCATGCTGGGCTGGGGCGAGAACGAGGGAATCGGCCTCAACCTCCACGACGAGGTCCACCACCACCGGGCGGACGGCAGCGAGTTCCCCGCCGTCGCCTGTCCGGTCTGGCAGACTCTGCACGACGGCAACGTCCGCCATGTTCCCCGCGACGTTCACTGGCGGCGGGACGGCACCCCGCTGCCGGTGGAGTTCACCTCGGCACCCATCATCCAGAACGGGCAGATCACCGGGGCGGTCACCCTGTTCCGCGACATCGCCCGGCGCATTCGGGCCGAGACCGACGCCGCCCGCAATCTGGCGGTCACCACCGCCCTGGGCGGCATCCTCCGCCATTCCCTGGAGGACCGTCCGCTGGACGGCATCCTGCGCGATTCCCTGGTCGAGATTCTCAGCCTGCCGTGGCTCAATCTCGAGGAGAAGGGCGCCATCTTTCTGGCCGAGCCCGGCGGGGTGACGCTGCGGCTGGCCGCCGAGCACAACATGTCCCCGGCGATCATCGACGCCTGCACGGTGGTCAAGGTCGGCCATTGCCTGTGCGGCATCGCCGCCGAGCGGCGCCAGACGATCTTCGCCAGCCATGTGGACGAGCGCCACCAGACGCGGGTCGAGGACATGCGCGAGCACGGCCATTACTGCGTGCCGATCATGAACGGCCCCGATCTGCTCGGCGTGCTCAACACCTATGTGGGGCACGGCCATGAGTGGGCGAAGGAAGAGGAGCGCTTCCTGAAGATGGTGGCCGATACCCTGGCGGGCATCATCCGGCGCAAGCAGATCGAACAAACCCTGAGGGATAGCGAGGAACTGTCGAAGACCCTGCTCAACGCCACCATCGACGGCGCCATGCTGGTGGACCCCGGAGGCCGCATCCTGGCGGCCAACGAGGCCATGGCCGCCCGCTTCGCCCGCACCCCCGACCAGATGGTGGGAACCGGGTTCCTCGATTGGCTTCCCCCCCATCTGGTCGAGGCCCGGCGCAGCCAACTGGATCAGGTCCTGGCCGGGAGAATGCCGCTGCGCACCCACGACGAACGCGATGGGGCCGTCTTCGACAACCGCATCTACCCGGTGGGCGACGCCGAGGGCGGAATCAGCCGGATCGCCGTGTTCTCCCGCGACATCACCTTGCAGCGCAACGCCCAGAAGACGGTGGAAAAGGCCCTGGCCGATCTCGCCCGCTCCAACGCCGAGTTGGAGCAGTTCGCCTACGTGGCCTCCCACGACCTGCGCGAACCGCTCCGGGCCATCACCGGGCACCTGCAACTGCTTCAGCGCCTGCTGAAGGACAAGCTGGACGATTACGCCGGGGAATCCCTGCATTTCGCCGTGGACGGCGCCAGGCGCATGGACGCCTTGATCCGCGACCTGCTGGATTATTCGCGCATCGGCCATGCCGACCGCGAGATGGAGGACCTGGACCTGGGCAAGGTGATCGCCGACGTCCTGGCCAACCTGTCGGCCGCCATCTCCGAAAGCGGCGCCACGGTGACCATCCGCACCGCCATGCCCCACGCCCACGGCAACCGCATGGAGCTGGTCCGGCTGTTCCAGAACCTGATCGGCAACGCCCTGAAGTACCGGGCTCCGGACCGGATTCCGGTGGTGGACCTGAGCGCGACCCGCGCGGCGGGCACCTGGGACATCGCCATCCGGGACAACGGCATCGGCATCGAACCCGAATACTTCGAGCGCATCTTCATGATCTTCCAGCGTCTGCACGGCCGGGAACAGTATGAAGGCACCGGAATCGGGCTGGCCGTCTGCCGCAAGATCGCCGACCGCCACGGCGGCGCCATCCGGGTGGCATCCGCCCCCGGCGAAGGCAGCACCTTCACCATCTCGCTGCCCGCCGTCGAGGGATAGGCGGGCGTTCCGGGCCGGAACCGCCGCCCCGATACAGCAGCGGAACCCCACAAAAAAAGGCGGCCCCCGCAGGGACCGCCTTGATGGATCGTCCGGCCGGTCAGGCCGGAAACATCAGACCGCCTTGACCCGGACGTAGGAGCCGGGGGCGGCCTCGATGGCCTTGAGCTTGCCGGAGCCGGGCACGCGGGCCGGCACCGGCTTGCCCGCGAACTTCTCGACCCACTTCTGCCAATCGGTCCACCACGACCCCTCCACCTGGGTGGCGCCGGCCAGCCAGACGTCGGGGTTCTTGGGCTTCTTGGCGTTGGTCCAGTAGCAGTACTTGTTGGCGGCGGGCGGATTGACCACGCCGGCGATGTGGCCCGAGGCCGACAGCACGAACTTGATCGGTCCCGACACGTGCTGGGTCAGGGCATAGGTGCTCTGCCACGGCGCGATGTGGTCCTCGCGGGTCGACAGCATGTAGAGCGGGGTCTTGATGTTGCCCAGGTCGATCTTGACGCCGTTCAGCTCGATGCCGCCCGGCTCGATCAGCCTGTTCTCCTGGTACATCTTGCGCAGGTAGAAGCTGTGCATGGCCGCCGGCATGCGGGTCGAATCCGAGTTCCAGTACAAGAGGTCGAACGGGAACGGGTCCTTGCCCAGCAGGTAGTTGTTGACCACGAACGACCAGATCAGATCGTTGGCGCGCATCATGTTGAAGGTGGTCGCCATGTCGCGGCCGTCGAGATAGCCCGCCTGGTTCATGCGGGTTTCCAGGGCCGAGAGCTGCTCCTCGTCGATGAACACCCCCAGCTCGCCCGGCTCCTTGAAGTCGGTCATGGTGGTGAAGAAGGTGGCCGAGGCGATGCGGTCCTCGCCCTTGGCGGCAAGATAGGCCAGGGTGCAGGCCAGCAGCGTGCCGCCCAGGCAATAGCCGGCGGCATTGACCTGCTTGGCGCCGGTGGCCTTCTCGATGGCGTCGATGGCGGCCAGCGGGCCTTCCAGCATGTAGTCGCCGAACCCCTTGTGGGCCAGCTTCTCGTCGGGATTGACCCAGGAGACCACGAACACGGTGTGGCCCTGGTCCACCGCCCACTTGATCAGCGAGTTCTTGGGACGCAGGTCCAGGATATAGAACTTGTTGATCCACGGCGGCAGGATCAGCAGCGGCTTCTCGAACGCCTGCGGCGTGGTCGGGTCGTACTGGACCAACTGCATCAGGTCGGTCTGGAAGACCACCTTGCCCGGGGTGACGGCGATGTTCTCGCCCACCTTGAACGCGTCGTAATCGGTCATCTTGATGGCCAGGTTGCCCTTGCCGCGCTCAAGATCGTCCAGCAGGTTGTTCAGGCCCTTCAGCAGGTTCTCGCCCCTCGTCTCCACCGTGGCGCGCAGCACCTCGGGATTGGTCAGGACGAAGTTGCTGGGCGCCATGGCGTCCACGAACTGGCGGGTATAGAAGTCAACCTTCTTGGCGGTGTGGTCGTCCAGGCCCTCGACATTCTTCACCACGCCCTGCATCCAGCGGGCCGACAGCAGGTAGGATTGCTTGATGAAGTCGAAGATCTCGTTTTCCTGCCACATCTCGTCCTTGAAGCGGCGATCGCCCGAATCGGGGGTGACCACCGGCTGGGTCTCCTCGCCCAGCATGCGCCGGGCGGTGTTCTGCCACAGGGACATATAGTCCTGCCACAGGTTGAGATTGGCCTCGACCAGCTTGGCGGGGTCGCTCATCAGCTTGGCCGTCATCTCCATGAAGGCGTTGCCGATGTTCAGCGGATCGGCCGTCGCCGCCGTGGGGTCCGCCGCCTGACGGGTCAGGAAGTCGGTCACGATGCGCTGCGAGCGTTCGGCGATGTTGGTCATCGCCTTGGAGAGTTCGGCAGCATCAATCATCTTGGAATCGGTGCCCGTCTGCTCGGCCATACAGCTACCCCTTTTTACGGTGCATCCAGAGTGCAACCATACACGGCGAACGCCCCCTTGTCCCACCGTCCGACGTCCAGATAGGTGCACCGCCCATCCTTTCCGCCCGTTCCATAGACCTATATACTTTCGAACCATGGCCTGATAAACGTGAACTTGCCGTAAAATTCGGTCCAAACAAAATAGTTTCTCGATAGCGGGGGCAGCAGTTCGTCCATGTTCGATTGCATCGAGGCTTGGCGCCGTCGTCATGAGCGCCGCACTTTGGCCGTCGGCCGGAGCGTCGCCATCGCCGCTCTGATCGCCGGCTGCTCGTACGTTCCCGACGCCCTCAATCCCGTCGAGTGGTACAAGGGGGTCGCCGGCGCGTTCGAAAGCGACGAGGCTCCCGTGGTCGCGGCTCCCCGGCGGCCCGAAGGCTCGTTCCCCAACGTCAACGAGGCGGGAACCAAGTCCTCCTCCTCGGGCAAGGGGCTGGCCGGCGACCGGAGCAACGCCAAGTACGCCGATTCGGTGCGGCGCGAACCCGCCCCCACCAAGCAGTTGACCAAGAAGACCCAGCCCGCCCAGACCCAGGTGGCCGAGGCTCCCGTCCAGGGTCAGGCGGCTCAGGCTCCCGCCCAGGATGCGGCCGGCAAGGGCTCCTATCAGCCGTCGCTCGACCGCCGCATGCAGACCGCCCGCGACGAAGGCCCCAACGCCTCGCCCCGGACCGCTCCCGGCGGCCCGCCGTCCCGCGCCGAGATTCCCGACAGCATCCCGGCCCGGCGCGGCCTGCTGGCCGAGCACTTCCAGAAGCGCTTGGCGGAATCCGCCGTCGCCACCAACAAGGGCGATCCCTTCACCGGCGTGCCGGCGGCCCGCACCCAGGCCTCCTACAACCAGCCGGTCAACACCTACGCCGTTCCGGCCCAGCCCCCGCTGGGCATGGGCCGCTCGCCGTCCTTCGCCGCCGATACCGGCGAGCGGGCCGTCGCCCTGACGCCCCCCAAGGGCCTGCGCGGCGCCAAGGGCATGGTGGCGCCGCGCGGCCCCTCCGCCCAGTTCGAGGTGGCCTCGGTGCAGTTCGGACCCAGCGGCGGCCTGACCGCCGCCGACGGCGCCCAGTTGCGCGAGGTGGCGTCGCTGCAGCGCCAGACCGGCGGCGTGGTCCGCATCGTCGGCTATCCCTCGCCGGGTGCCATTTCCTTCGCCGGCCAGGACGATTCCAGCGTCGCCATGGGCCGCGCCAGGGCGGTGGCCAAGTCGCTGGCCAGCCTGGGCGTGCCCGCCAAGAAGATCATGGTGGCGGCCGACCCGGCCGCCCCCTCGGCCTTCGACGACAGCGGCGCCAAGGTTTCCATCGAATACTGATGGCCCGGCTGATTTGAACGGAGTCCGGGCCCGCATGCCTGGGTCCGTTCAAATAGCCATCGATTCTTGACCGCTGCGGCATTAGGGTCCCCTTTGCAAGGGGGGCCCTCGCAGCAGATTAGGTTCGGCCCATGAGCAGTCAGCAGGATTTCCACCGGATTAAGCGGCTTCCGCCCTATGTGTTCGCGGAAGTGAACGCCATGAAGGCGCGTGCGCGGGCCGCCGGCGAGGACATCATCGATTTCGGCATGGGCAATCCGGACCAGCCGACGCCGGCCCACATCGTCGACAAGCTGGTGGAGGCCGCCCGCAATCCGCGCGCCCACCGCTATTCCATGAGCCGCGGCATCCCCGGCCTCAGGAAGGCGCTGTCCGCCTATTACCAGCGCCGCTTCGCCGTGGACATCGACCCGGAGAACGAGTGCATCGTCACCCTGGGCTCCAAGGAAGGCCTGGCCAATCTGGCCAATGCCATCACCAGCCCCGGCGACATCGTGCTGGTGCCCAATCCCAGCTATCCCATCCACCCCTACGGCTTCATCATCGCCGGCGGGTCGTGCCGCTTCGTGCCGGTGACCCCGGATGCCGAGTTCCTCAAGGCGCTGGACCGCGCCGTGCGCCATTCGGTGCCCAAGCCCATCGCCCTGGTGCTGAACTATCCCAGCAACCCCACCGCCCTGCTGGCCGATCTCGACTTCTACGGCCAGGTGGTGGAGTTCTGCCGCCATCACGGCATCTGGATTCTGTCCGATCTCGCCTATTCGGAAATCTATTTCGACGTGGCCCCGCCGCCGTCGATCCTGCAGATTCCCGGCGCCAAGGACATCGCGGTCGAGTTCACCTCCATGAGCAAGACCTACAACATGCCGGGCTGGCGCATCGGCTTCGCGGCGGGCAACAAGACGCTGATCGCCGCCCTGGGACGCATCAAGAGCTACCTGGATTACGGCGCCTTCACCCCCATCCAGGTGGCGGCCACCGCCGCCCTGAACGGGCCGCAGGATTGCGTCGACGAGATTCGCGCGCTGTACAAGAGCCGCCGCGACGCCCTGATCGAGGGCCTGTCCGCCGCCGGCTGGGACATTCCCAGCCCGCCGGCCACCATGTTCGCCTGGGCGCCCATCCCCAAGGCCTTCGCCCATCTCGGCTCGCTGGAATTTTCCAAGCTGCTGATGCGCGAGGCCCAGGTGGCGGTGGCGCCCGGCATCGGCTTCGGCGAATACGGCGATTCCCACGTCCGCATCGGGCTGGTGGAAAACGTCCAGCGCACCCGTCAGGCGGTGCGCAACATCAAGACCTTCCTCGGCAGCACCGGACAGGTGCTCGAGGCCTCCGAAAAACAGCGTACGGCAGGAACGGAACCATGAGCGAGCATAGCGAGCGCGGGCGCATTGAGCGCCCCGGAGCGACGACGAAGCGTCAGCGTAGGAGGGAAGCGAAGGTGAGCCAAGTGAGCGGAGCGAACGCCCGGCGAGTGAGGGCCAGCAAATGACCAAAGCCTCTCCCCTCAAGATTGCCATCGCCGGACTGGGCACCGTCGGCGGCGGAACCGTCCAGTTGCTGCACGATCACGCCGAGCTGCTGGCCGCCCGCGCCGGGCGCCCGCTGGCCCTGGTCGGCGCCGCCGCCCTGGTCAAGCCCGCCGACCTGCCGCTGGAGAACGTGCCGTTCTTCGCCGACGCCCGCGACATGGCCAAGACCTGCGACTACGACGTGCTGGTCGAGCTGATCGGCGGCGCCAAGGGCATCGCGCTCGACGTGGTCACCACGGCGCTGGAGCGCGGCAAGAGCGTGGTCACCGCCAACAAGGCGATGATCGCCCATCACGGCGTCGCGCTGGCCCGCCTGGCCGAGGCCAAGGGCGGCACCATCGGCTTCGAGGCCAGCGTCGGCGGCGGCATCCCGGTGATCAAGAGCCTGCGCGAGGGTCTGGCCGGCAACCGCGTCACCAAGGTGATGGGCATCCTCAACGGCACCTGCAACTACATCCTCACCACCATGCGCGATTCGGGGCGCGACTTCGCCGACGTGCTGGCCGAGGCCCAGGCCCTGGGCTATGCCGAGGCGGATCCCAGCTTCGACATCGACGGCACCGACACCGCCCACAAGCTGGCCATCCTGGCGTCGCTGGCCTTCGCCATGCCGACCAATATCGACGGCGTATCGTGCGAGGGCATCCGCAACGTCAGCGCGCTGGACATCCGCTATGCCGACGAGTTGGGCTACCGCATCAAGCTGCTGGGCGTCGCCTCCCTTTCGGACCAGGGCGTCGAGACCCGGGTCTATCCCGCCATGGTGCCGCTGTCCTTCCCGCTGGCCCATGTGAGCGGCCCCTTCAACGCCATCGTCACCGAGGGCGATTTCGTCGGCCGCACCGTGCTGGAAGGCCGGGGCGCCGGGGCGCGTCCCACCGCCTCGGCCGTGGTCGCCGATCTGATGGACCTGGCCACCGGCCGGGTGGGCCCCACCTTCGGCCTTGGGGTCGACGCCCTGAAGGCCCTGCCCGCCGCCCCCTCGGGCGCCCATCGCAGCGCCTATTACATCCGCCTGATGGTCCGCGACGAGCCCGGCGTGTTCGCCGACGTGGCCGCCGCGCTCAAGGCCGACAAGGTCTCCATGGAACAGATCATCCAGCGCGGCCGGGCGCCGTCCGAGGTGGTGCCGGTGGTGATGACCGTGCACGAGACCGACGAGGCCTCCATGCTGCGCGCCGTGGAACGCATCCGGGCGCTGGCCTCGGTCACCGACCTGCAGCTCATCCGCATCGAGTCCCTCTGAAGGCATCGGGTCATGTCCATCTATTCCGCCACCCTGCCCGTCCTCGACCGCAACCTCGCCCTCGAGGTGGTGCGGGTCACCGAATCCAGCGCCCTGGCCGCCGCCCGCCAGACCGGGCGCGGCGACGAACGCGCCGCCGATCAGGCCGCCTGCTCGGCCATGCGCCACGCGCTGAACGGGCTGGCCATGGAGGGCGTCATCGTCAACGGCGAAGGCGACGATTCCAGCCAGCCCCTCCATACCGGCGAGAAGGTCGGCACCGGCAAGGGGCCCAAGGTCGATATCGTGCTGACCGCGCTGGAGGGCCGCTCCATCTGCGCGCGCGGCGCCCACAACGCGCTGTCGGTAGTGGCCATGACCGAGGAAGGCAGCTTCCTCAAGGTGCCGCAGCAATCCTACATGGAGAAGATCGTGGTGGGCGCCGGCCTGCCCGCCGGGCTGATCGACCTGGACGCCACCCCCGAGGAAAACCTGGCCCGCATCGCCGAGGCCAAGGGCCTGACCATTTCCGAACTGACCGTCAGCGTGCTGGACCGCCCGCGCCACGGCGAGTTGATCGAACGGCTTTATGCCGCCGGGGTGCGGGTCACCCTGTTCGACGACGGCGACGTGTCCGGCGCCCTGGCCGCCGGCCTGCCCGGCTCGGGGGTCGACGTCTATATGGGTTCGGGCGGCGCCGCCCAGGGCGTGCTGGCCGCCGCCGGGCTGAAGTGCCTGGGGGCCCAGATGCAGTGCCGCCTGCTGTGCCGCTCGGAACAGGACCACGCCGCTGCCCGCCGCGTCGGCATCGCCGACACGAGGCGCAAGTGGAACATCGATGACATGGTGCGGGGCGAGGTGATGTTCGCCGCCACCGGCATCACCGACGGCCATGTGCTGAAGGGGGCGCGCCTGCTGCCCGGTCACCGGGCGGAAAGCCACTCCCTGGTCATGCGTTCGGCCACCGGCACCATCCGCTACCTCAGCGTCCAGCACGACCTCAGCCGGAGCCACCTGCCCGCATGAGCCACGGCCAGCCCGCCTTCCTGGGGGTGGAGCGCTCGCTGTCCGGGCGGCGCTGGCTGGCGCGGCCGGGCGACGAGCGTCTGGCGCTCGCCCTGGCCCAGCGCCTCGGCCTGCCGGAACTGGTGGGTCGCGTCCTGGCCTCGCGCGGCGTGGGGCTGGACGAGGCGGAGGGGTTCCTCAACCCGACGCTGCGCGACCTGCTGCCCGACCCTGGCCACCTGCTGGGCATGGAAAGCGCCGTGGCGCGGCTGGTGGCGGCGGTGACCGGGGGCGAGACCATCGGCATCTTCGGCGATTACGACGTGGACGGCGCCACCTCCTCGGCCCTGCTGAAGAACGCCCTGGCCGACATGGGTGCCCGGGCCCGCGTCTACATCCCCGACCGCATCAAGGAGGGGTACGGCCCCAACGCCCCCGCTTTGCTGCGGCTCAAGGACGAGGGCGTGTCCGTGGTGGTCACCGTGGATTGCGGCACCACCGCCTTCGAGGCCCTGGAGGCCGCGGCGCAGGCCGGCCTGGACATGATCGTCGTCGACCACCATGTGGGCGAGGCGGCGCTCCCCGCCGCCCTGGCGGTGATCAACCCCAACCGGCTGGACGAGACCTCCCCCCACGGCCATCTGGCCGCCGTGGGCGTGGCGTTCCTGCTGGCCGTAGGCCTCAACCGCGGCCTGAAGCAGGCCGGCTGGTACAAGTCCCGCCCCGCCCCCGATTTGATGCGCTGGCTCGATCTGGTGGCGCTGGGTACCGTCTGCGACGTGGTGCCGCTGGTCGGCGTCAACCGCGCCCTGGTGGTCCAGGGCCTGAAGGTCATGGCCCGGCGCAACAATGTGGGCCTCGCCGCCCTTTCCGACGTGGCCGGGGTCAAGGAACGCCCGGATTCCTACACCCTGGGCTACGTCCTGGGGCCGCGCGTCAATGCCGGCGGCCGGGTGGGTGAGGCCGAACTGGGCACGCGGCTGATGTCCACCGACGACCCGGCCGAGGCCGCCGAGATCGCCCGGCAACTGGACGGCTACAACAAGGACCGCCAGGAGATCGAGGCGGTGGTGCTGCTCGACGCCATCGAGCAGGTGGAGGGCCGCCCCGACGACGGCCGCCCCCTGCTGATGGCGGCGGGCGAGAACTGGCACCCCGGGGTCATCGGCATCGTCGCCGGGCGCCTCAAGGAGCGCTATGGCCGCGTCGCCTGCGTGGTGGCCCTGGAAGGCGACCAGGGCAAGGGCTCGGGCCGGTCGGTGCCCGGCCTGGACCTGGGCTCGGCCATCATCGCGGCGCGCCAGGCGGGCCTCTTGCTGGCCGGCGGCGGCCACGCCATGGCCGCCGGGTTCACCGTGGCGCGGGACAAGCTGGACGCACTGTCCGATTTCCTGGCCGAACGCCTGCAGGCCCAGTTGGAGGGCGAACTGGTGCCGCTCTTAGAACTGGACGGGGCGCTCGACGCCGGCGCGGCGGGCATCGAGCTGGTGGAAACCCTGTCCCAGGTCGGCCCCTTCGGCTCGGGCAATCCCGAACCGCGTTTCGCCGTATCCGGCGCCCGCATCGTCAAGGCCGACGTGGTGGGCTCGGGCCATGTGCGCCTGATGCTGGCCGGAGCCGGCGGCAAGCGCCTGAAAGCCATCGCCTTTCGCGCCGCCGATTCGGAAATGGGCCACGCCTTGCTGTCGTCCTCGGGGGCCGCCTTCCACCTGGCCGGCACACTGCGCGTCGACACCTGGCAAGGCAATTCGTCCGTCCAATTGATCGTCGACGACGCCGCTTTCGCACGATGATGCGAATTTGCAGCATTGTGCCTTGATTTTCCCCGCCGGGGCGGCTATCAAGTCGCCCTCGCGCCTCGACGTCCCCTTCGTCTAGAGGCCTAGGACACCGCCCTTTCACGGCGGCGACACGGGTTCGAATCCCGTAGGGGACGCCACGCGATTTTTCCCGGCCAACGGCATCATCTCCCCATGACCTGAAGTTCAGGCCATGCCCGATGGCATGCCCCATCGGGTCATTGGACTTCGCCCCCGGCACCCTCATGTAGGGGAGAGGCTTTCAAACAGACGGGGGGTGGAACGCGATGGCGGCGATTCGGGATACCTGGACCTCCCTCCACGGCGTCGAGGTCCCAAGGATCATCTACGGCACGGCCTGGAAAAAGGACAGGACGGCGGAGCTGGTGGAGCAGGCCATCGCGCTGGGCTTTCGCGGCATCGACACCGCCTGCCAGCCCAAGCATTACGACGAGGCCGGCGTGGGCGCCGGATTGGCGGCCGCCCTGAGGGGCGGACTGCGCCGCCAGGATATTTACCTGCAAAGCAAGTTCACGCCGCTGCCGGGCCACGATCCCCAGCGCATTCCCTACGACCCCTCCGCCCCCCTTGCCCGGCAGGTGGCGCAGTCGTTCGAGCGCTCGCGGGCCAACCTGGGCACCGACATCCTGGATTGCCTGGTGCTGCATTCCCCCCTGGGCAATCCCGCCGACCTGCGCGAGGTGTGGCGCGCCATGGAAGCTATCTTCGACGGCGGTGGCGCGCGGCAGTTGGGCATCAGCAATTGCTACGACCCGGCGGTGCTCCGGCATCTGTGCGAGAGCTCCCGGGTCAAGCCCGCCGTGGTCCAGAACCGCTTCCATGCCGCGACGGGCTTTGACCGGTCGATCCGCGACTATTGCCGCGAGCACGGCATGATCTACCAAAGCTTCTGGACGCTCACCGCCAATCCGGAAATCCTGGCCCATGGCACGGTCACGGTGCTCAGGGCGAAGTACCGCCGCACCGCGCCGCAGATATTCTTCCGCTACCTGAGCCAGATGGGCATCGTTCCCCTGACCGGCACCACATCGGCCGCCCATATGCGGGAAGACCTGGACATTTCCAGCTTCCAACTGACCGGCGACGAATGCCAATCCATGGGGGCCCTGCTGGACTGACCGGGCATCGGGCCGCCCGGCAAATGCCGCCAGGACAAGGGGAGCGGCGCCGCCATACCGGAAGCGGCATAAAACATTACAGTTCACGCATGGCAGACCAATGACCGGGCACCGATAATGATTCCGTCATTCAGGGTGTCGGATTACAGGCACTAACCTCTCTGCCTGGAGTGCCCATGTCGAACCAGAACGCGCGTCTGCTGGCGCATCTCAAGGGAATTCAGTCGTCTCCGGTCGGTTATACCGCGCTGCATTGCCATGTCTCGACCATGCCAGTCTCGCTCCGGACCCGGGACAACATCTCCCAGGCCATCGGAATCCTGAACGAGCTGAAGCGCACCGCCACGATGTCACAGGTTTTTCTTTTAAGTAATTTCGAGGTGGTGTTCGTCGGCTACGACATCCTGCCGGGCGCCCTGCGCAGCGCCGGCTCGAAGATCCACAAGCTGTTCGGCTATGCCGAGCCGCGCGGCAAGACACCCTATGGCACCGGCGATTTCTATAGCGTCATGGACCTCGCCACCCACGGCAAGCGCCTGATGGAGTTCGCCGAATCCGTCGCCGGCCCCGAGGACGGCCAGGACGCCGCCGCGACGGGCAGCAAGATCATCGACGGCAAGCTGCTGGCGGTGATCAAGAACCGGATCAAGGCCACGGACCTGTCGAGCATCATGCTCAACCAGCCCATCTATGCGGTGGACACGGCGGGCAAAATGGCCCCCCTATTCCACGAACTTTACGTCTCGATCCGGGGGCTGGAGGACGCCTTTTGCCCGGGGATCAGCCTGACCGGCTCGCGCTGGCTGTTCAACGACCTGACCGAGGACCTGGACGCCGCCGTGCTGCGCCGCCTGTCCGCCATGCCGGAACTGGGGCGCAAGCGCTTCAGCCTCAACCTCAACATCTCGGCCCTGACCACCCCGGTGTTCCGCGACTTCGACGCGGCGCTGAACCCGCAGCAGCGCGCCAACATCATCATCGAAATCCACCGCAACGACCTGGTGGCCAATTTCGCCCTGTACAAGAAGCTGGCGCCGGTGCTGACCGCCAAGGGCTATTGCCTGTGCGTCGACGCCCTCGAGGCCTCGCTGCTGCCCCATCTCGACCTCAAGGGCATGCACTTCCATTTCGCCAAGGTGTTCTGGTCCGACGACGCGCCCCAACTGGCGTCGCAACTGCGCGGCCGGGTCGACGAAAAGGGCGAGGCCACCGTCTCCAACTACATCCTGGCCCGCTGCGACAAGCCCGAGGCGGTGAAGCTGGCCCAATCGGTGGGCATCGGATTGCTGCAGGGCAAGCTGATCGACCACATGGCCCGCAACCACATTCCCGCCGTGGCCTGAGACGGTCCGCCGCCGTTACCAACCGTTACCGGGACGCCGCCGTTCCGACATCAGCGGCTTACATTGCGCGGCTATGGTCCTCTTTCCCCAACACGGAGGAGAGGAAACGTGGTCAACCATCGAACCCATCTACGCGAAGCCCTCGAGGCCGTTCTGACCGGCGCCGTCTCAGCCAAAGCCTATGGAGGCCCACTTAAAGGCGGAACCGACAAAAACAAAAAGTCTGGAAAATCAATGGGTTGGCTGGGGGACTAGGATTCGAACCTAGACTGGCGGAGTCAGAGTCCGCTGTCCTACCGTTAGACGATCCCCCACCAGTCCGGCTGGCGGTCCGTGCCCCCGGAAGACCGGGGTGACCACGAGAGGCGCACCTTCTAACACAGGCTCCCGGCCGGATCAATGGCGAAAGAGCGAAGATGGGAAATGGCCGCAAAGCGGCGGAAATCCGGGTGTTTCCGGGGGCGGGGACAGGGCGCTTCCCACCAATGCCCGTTTGGGGGTAACATCCGCCGCCCCGAATTATCGAGTTCCCGCTTTTGGCTTACGCCTCCTCTTCTCCGTCCCGCAGCGCGCCGGTCTACGCCGCCCTGGATCTCGGCACCAACAATTGCCGGATGCTGGTGGCGCGCCCCCAGGGCCGGGCCTTCAAGGTGATCGATGCCTTTTCCCGCGTCACCCGCCTGGGCGAGGGCCTGACCGCCAGCGGCGTGCTGTCCGAGGCGGCCATGGCCCGCACCCTGGATGCCCTGGAGGCCTGCGCCGAGAAGATGGAGCGCAACCGGGTGGGCCGCGCCCGGCTGGTGGCCACCGAGGCCTGCCGCCGGGCCCGCAACGGCGCCGAATTCACCGGCCGCATCACCGAACGCACCGGCATCGTTCCCGACATCATCAGCCCCAGCGAGGAAGCCGGCTTGGCGCTGGGCGGCTGTGCCTCGCTGCTCGATCCGGGCGTGCCGTGGGCGCTGGTCTTCGACATCGGCGGCGGCTCCACCGAACTGGTCTGGGTGCGCAATTCCTCGCAGGGGCAACAGGTGATGGGCATTCAGTCCATTCCCACCGGCGTGGTCACCCTGGCCGAGCAATGGGCGCACGAACTGGCCTCCAATGCCGGCTACGACCGGGTGGTCGACCGCATCGGCGCCGCCTTCCGCCCCTTCGAGGCGCTGCACACCATCGGCTCCATGCTGGTCGGCAACATGGTGCAGATGCTGGGCACCTCGGGCACCGTCACCACGCTGGGCGCCCTGCATCTGGGGCTGGAGCGCTATGACCGCTCCCAGGTGGACGGGCTGGAACTGGGCTTCGCCGACATCGCCGCCGTCACCCGCAAGCTGGCCTCCATGACCCACGACCAGCGCGCCGCCCATCCCTGCATCGGGCCCGAACGCGCCGATCTGGTGGTGGCGGGCTGCGCCATCCTGGAAGCGGTGTGCCGCCTGTGGCCGCTGGGCAAGCTGCGGGTCGCCGACCGCGGGGTGCGCGAAGGCGTGCTGCTGAACATGATGCGCGAAGACGGAACCCTGGGAGCACGGAACTGATGGCAGCCACGGGAAGCAAGGGGGGCGGCAAGAAGAGTTCCGGACGCACCACCGGGTCCGGCCCCGGCGGCGGCTCGCGTAATCTCACCGTCAAGGTGAAGACCGCCAAGCGGCGCAAGCTGTCGTCCACCCTGTGGCTGCAGCGCCAGCTCAACGACCCCTATGTGCACGAAGCCAAGCGCCTGGGCTATCGCTCGCGCGCCGCCTTCAAGATGATCCAGCTGGACGAGCGCTTCCATATCCTGAAGCCCGGCCTGCGGGTCGTCGACCTGGGCGCCGCGCCGGGCGGCTGGACCCAGGTGGCGGTGGAGAAGGTCGGCGCGCTGAAGCCCAAGGGCGGCGGCAAGGTGGTCGGCATCGACATCCTGGAATGGGACCCGCTGCCCGGCGCCATCACGCTGCAGGGCGACTTCCTGGCCGACGACGCCCCCGACCGGCTGAAAGAGGCCCTGGGCGGCCCCGCCGACGTGGTGCTGTCCGACATGGCGGCGCCCACCACCGGCCACCCCTCCACCGACCACCTGCGGATCATCGGGCTGGTGGAGGTGGCGCTGCACTTCGCTCTGGAGGTCCTGACCCCCGGCGGCACCTTCGTCGCCAAGGTGTTCCAGGGCGGCACCGAGAAAACCCTGCTGGACCAGTTGAAGAAGAACTTCACCACCGTCCGCCACGCCAAGCCGCCGGCCTCGCGCCAGGGCTCGGCCGAGACCTACGTGGTGGCGACGGGGTTCCGCGGCGAGCCGTCGAGCCCCGAGGATAGTACTTCATAGTCTTGCCTCAAACGCCGGCGCCGGCGCTTGGCTTACGCGCCATAAGGCGCGGCGGGCCTTGCCCTTGCCGCGTTATCTTCGAACGGATAATCCGCTTGAAGATAACGCGGAATAGCCCTGCATACGCTGTGCTTGAGGCGCGGCCACGAATGTGTATGATGGCGCGCCACTAACCGGACCCCACCCCCCGGAGGCGGCATGATCATCAAGGAAGCCCTTACATTCGACGACGTTCTGCTGGTTCCGGCGGAATCCTCCGTGCTGCCCGCGCAGGCGGATACCCGCACCCGGCTGACCAAGTCCATCGAACTGGGCATCCCCCTGCTGTCGGCGGCCATGGATACGGTGACCGAAAGCCGGCTGGCCATCGCGCTGGCCCAGGACGGCGGCATCGGCGTTATCCACAAGAACCTGGACATGGACGCCCAGGCCGCCGAGGTCCGCAAGGTCAAGAAGTTCGAATCCGGCATGGTGGTCAATCCGCTCACCATCCACCCCGACCAGACCCTGGCCGACGCGCTGCGCCTGATGGCGGATTACAAGATTTCCGGCATTCCGGTGGTCGAGCGCGGCTCGGGCAAGCTGGTGGGCATCCTGACCAACCGCGACGTGCGCTTCGCCAACGACGCCAACCAGCCGGTCTACGAGCTGATGACCAAGGACAAGCTGGTCACCGTGCGCGAAGGCGTCGATAAGGAAGAGGCCAAGCGTCTGCTCCACCAGCACCGCATCGAGAAGCTGCTGGTGGTCGACGCCGATTACCGCTGTATCGGCCTGGTCACCGTCAAGGACATGGAAAAGGCCCAGGCCCACCCCACCGCCGCCAAGGACGAGAAGGGCCGCCTGCGCGTCGCCGCCGCCACCGGCGTGGGCGGAGACGGCTTCGCCCGCGCCATGAAGCTGATCGAGGCCGAGGTGGACGTCATCGTGGTCGACACCGCCCACGGCCATTCGCGCGGCGTCATCGACACCATCGCCGAAATCCGCAAGGCCTCGCCCCACATCCAGTTGGTGGGCGGCAACATCGCCACCCCCGAGGCCGCGCTGGCCCTGATCAAGGCCGGCGCCGACGCGGTCAAGGTGGGCATCGGGCCGGGCACCATCTGCACCACCCGCATGGTGGCGGGCGTGGGCGTGCCCCAGCTTTCCGCCATCATGGAAGTGGCCGAGGTGGCCCATAAGCACGGCGTCTCGGTGATCGCCGACGGCGGCATCAAGTATTCCGGCGACATCGCCAAGGCCATCGCGGCGGGTGCCGATTGCGTGATGATCGGATCATTGTTCGCCGGCACCGAGGAAAGCCCCGGCGAGGTGTTCCTGTTCCAGGGCCGCTCCTACAAGTCCTATCGCGGCATGGGCTCCATCGGTGCCATGGCGCGCGGCTCGGCCGACCGCTACTTCCAGGCGGAAGTGGGCGACAAGCTGAAGCTGGTCCCCGAGGGCGTCGAGGGCCGCGTCCCCTACAAGGGCCCGGTCACCACCGTCATCCACCAGATGATCGGGGGCCTGCGCGCCGGCATGGGCTATACCGGCAACGCCACCATCAAGGACATGCAGACCCGCTGCACCTTCCGCCGCATCACCTCGGCGGGCCTGCGCGAAAGCCACGTCCACGATGTATCCATCACCAAGGAAGCGCCGAACTACAAGAGCGATTGACGGGATGCGGGCGGGACGCCCGCCCCCCTACTCTTCCGGTCGGAAGGCCTCGGCGGGATCGTCGCCGGGGAACTTGATCAGGCTGGCCAGCACCGGGCTCATGGGGAAGTCGAGCGCGATGTTGACCGGCGGAATGGGCGACTGGAACCATTTGGTGTAGAGCCGTCCCACCTCGCCCGAGGCCATCATCGCCTTCACCGTCCGGTCCACCAGCGCCTTGAAGGCGGGGTCGCCCTTGCGCAGCATGATGGCGATGGGCTCGGTGTTCAGCGTCTGCGGCAGGATCTCGTAATCCTTGGGCGCCGCCGACGTGGCGATCAGCCCGACCAGCAGGTTGTCGTCCATGACGAAGGCGGCGGCCTGGTCACTTTCCAGCATCCTGAACGAATCGGCGTGGTCGTTGCCGAACAGCTCGGCCACCTTGATGTCGCGGCCCTGGACGCGGGCCTTGAGCAGTTGCACGCTGGTGCTGCCGGCGGTGGTGACCACCGCCTTGCCGTCCAGTTGCGACAGCTTGGAGATGTGGCTGGCCTTCTTCACCGCGATGCGCACCGACGCCACGTAGGTGGTGGGGGCGAAGGCCACCTGGGTCTGGCGCGCCGCGTTGTTGGTGGTGGAACCGCATTCCAGGTCGATGGCGCCCTCCACCATCTTGCCGATACGGTTCTTTGAAGTCACCGCCTCGGTGCGCACCTCCAGGGCGGCAAGGCCGAGATCGGCCTTCACCGCCTCGGCGATGCGGCGGCAGATGTCCACGTGATAGCCGACCGACTGCTTGGCCGCATCGAGGTAGGACAACGGGTAGGACGCCTCGCGCACGCCCAGCACGATGGCGCCGCTACGCTTGACCTTGTCCAGGGTGGGTTCCGGCGCGGCCAGGGCGGTGGCGGGCGCCAGGGCGAGAACCAACAGCAACACGGCGCGGATCACAATCACCTCGACTTATTCCAATGACACCAAGCGGCGAAAACTAGACACCCGCCCCGGCGATCCTGTCAACGCAGCCTCCCGTCCAGGGTGGTATGCGGGACTTGCAGGCGTTCCGAAATTCCCGCATGTATCGGGGCATGACACCCGCCGCACGCCTTCAGGCCGCCATCGAGGTGCTTTCCGAAATCGAGAAGTCGGCCAAGCCGGCCGATTCGGTGGCATCGATCTATTTCAAGCAGCGCCGCTATATCGGCGCCAAGGACCGCCGGGCCGTGGCCGCGGTGGTCTGGCGGGTGCTGCGCCGCAAGGCCCGCCTGAGCTGGTGGCTGGAACACCTGGACCACCCCGAGCGCCCCGATGCCGGGGGCAAGGGCGGCGCCCGCGCCCTGGTGCTGGCCGACATGATCTTCGAGGGCATCCCGCCGGAGCCCGACCTGTTCCGCGGCCCCCATTCGGCCTATGCGCCCGAGGCGCCCGAGCGCCGGGTGCTGGACATGCTGGCCGGGCAGAAAAGCCTGTTCCACCGCGACATGCCGCCCCATGTGCGCGGCGAGTACCCGGAATGGCTGACACCGCGCCTGACCGCGCTGTACGGCGACCGCCTGGATTCCGAGATGGGCGCCATGCGCGACGAGGCGCCGCTGGACCTGCGGGTCAATACCTTGAAGGCGACGCGGGAAGAGGCTACCCGCGCTCTGGCCAAGGAAGGCATCAAGGCCGAGTCCACCGCCCTGTCCCCCCTGGGCCTGCGCCTGGCCGGACGGGTGCCGCTGGTCCAGGTCCAGGCCTGGCGCAACGGATTGATCGAGGTGCAGGACGAGGGATCGCAACTGGTGGCGCTGCTCACCGACCCCAAGCCCGGCCAGGCGGTGGTGGATTATTGCGCCGGAGCCGGCGGCAAGACCCTGGCGCTGGCCGCCGCCATGCAGAACAAGGGCCGGCTGGTCGCCTGCGACGTGGCCGAGTGGCGGGTGGACCGCGCCCAGGACCGCCTGCGCCGCGCCGGCGTGCACAACGTCACCCGCCGGGTGATCGAGGGCGAGTCCGACAAGTGGATCAAGCGCTCGGCCGGCTCGTTCGACCGGGTGCTGGTGGACGCGCCGTGCACCGGCACCGGCACCTGGCGCCGCAACCCGGACGCCAAGTGGCAGTTGGGCGAGGCCGACCTGCAGGAACTGGTGGTCCGCCAGGGCGCCATCCTGGACAGCGCCGCCCGCCTGACCAAGCCCGGTGGACGGCTGGTCTACGCCACCTGCTCCATCATGACGGAAGAGAACGAAGGCCGTATCGAGGCCTTCCTGGCCGCCCATCCCGATTATCGCCCGGTTCCGGTTCCCGAATTGTGGGCGGAACTGGTGGGCACCCCCTGCCCGGTGGCCGGTCCCTGGCTGCGGCTGTCACCGCAGGCCCACGGCACCGACGGCTTCTTCGCCGCCGTGCTGGAGAAGGCCGCCGCCTGACCCCACGTCTCGCGCAAGAAAAAGGCCGGTTCCCGACGGGAACCGGCCTGAAGGCTTGTAGGGGAGGATATACGCGAAAGAAAACTCAGCGGCGGAACGCCAGATCGGCGATCTCGCGGTGATCGAGCATGGCCAGTTCCCGCTCCAGCCGGCGGGCGGCCATGAATCCCTGAACCTTGGCGATGACGCGGCGGACGGTTTCGGCCAGGCGAAGGTCGAATTCGACGGTGGCGGTCTGGGTCAGCTGATGCAGGGTCATGGCGGGAACCTCGGTCTCAAGTGTTTTCTCTGTTGCCCCAACCATACGGCGCCCCCTCCCCCACGAGAATCGACCAATTCGCATGGGCCGATGCAAAAACGGCATACCGGTACCGAATTACCAAATAACCCCATCGCTATTGGCATTATTCCAGGGAGCACCCGGCGATTGCCTCGCCATTTAATGAAGTTTTATGGAATCCGGGGCGATAAAGGGGAGTTTCAACGACGGTCGGCAGAATCGCCGGTCCATTTCCAGAGCCCTCCAGCATGAACCGGACAAGAATAGTCGTAACGGGTGGAGCGGGGTTTGTCGGCTCGAACATCGCCATGGCGCTGAAGCGCGATCTGGGCGATGCCGAGGTGGTGGCCTTCGACAATCTCAAACGCCGCGGCAGCGAATTGACCCTGGGGCGCCTGCGCGCCGGCGGCGTCAGTTTCGAGCACGGCGACGTGCGCTGCGCCGAGGACCTGGGGTCGCTCGGCCCCGCCGATCTGGTGATCGAATGTTCGGCCGAGCCCAGCGTCCATGCCGGCTATGACGGCAATCCCGCCTATGTGGTCAACACCAACCTGCTGGGCACGGTGAACTGCCTGGAATACGCACGCCGGCACGGCGCCGCCATGGTGTTCCTGTCCACCAGCCGGGTTTATCCCATCGCCGGATTGCGCGCCATTCCGCTCGAGGAAAAGGGCGAGCGCCTGGTGGTGCCGCCCGGTGCCGCGGGACCGGGCTGGTCCGAGGCGGGCATCGGCACCGATTTCCCCCTGTCGGGCAGCCGCTCCATCTACGGCGCCACCAAACTGGCCTCGGAACTGCTGATCGAGGAATACCGGGCGCTTTACGGCCTGAAGGTGGTGGTCAACCGCTGCGGCGTGCTGACCGGCCCCTGGCAGATGGGCAAGGTCGACCAGGGCGTGATCGTGCTGTGGATGGCGCGGCATGTGTTCGGCGGCCCGCTGGGCTACATGGGTTTCGGCGGCCACGGCAAGCAGGTGCGCGACATTCTGCACGTGGACGACCTTTATGATCTGGTGCGCCTGCAGATGGCCGGCCTGGAGCGCTTCTCCCACGGCGTGTTCAACGTGGGCGGCGGCCCCGGCGTGTCGGTGTCCCTGCGCGAGCTGACCGATCATTGCCGCCGCATCTCGGGACGCGAGGTCGGCCTGGGCTCCGATCCCCAGACCCGCGACGCCGACGTCCCTTATTACGTCACCGACAACGCGGCCATCACCGCCGCCAGCGGCTGGGTGCCGCGCCGCAATGTCGAAAGGGTGCTGGGCGACATCCACGCCTGGCTGCTGGAGCACCGGGCCATGCTGGCCCCGATGTTCGCATGACGGACCGACAAGCGATCTGGGAGGAACCATGAGCGTCGTCATCATTACCGGCTCGGGGGGGCTGATCGGTGCCGAGGCGGCCCGCTTCTTCGGTCGCCAGGGCATGAGCGTGGTCGGCATCGACAACGACATGCGCAGCTATTTCTTCGGCGAGTCGGCCAGCACCGCCTGGGCGCGGGCCGAGCTTGAGCGGACCTCGAAGGACTACACCCACGCCGAGGCCGACATCCGCGACGCCGGTGCCATCGACGCCATCTTCGCCCGCTACGGCAAGGCCATCAAGGCGGTGATCCATACCGCCGCCCAGCCCTCCCACGACTGGGCGGCCAAGGAGCCGCAGGTCGACTTCACCGTCAACGCCAACGGCACCCTGGTGCTGCTGGAAGCCACCCGCAAGCATTGCCCCGACGCCTGCTTCATCCATTGCAGCACCAACAAGGTCTATGGCGACACGCCCAACCATCTGCCCCTGGTGGAGATGGAGACCCGCTGGGAGCTGGACCCCGGCCATCCCTGGGCCAGGCACGGCATCGACGAGAGCATGTCCATCGATTCGTGCACCCACTCGCTGTTCGGGGTGTCCAAGGTGGCCGGCGACCTGTTGGTGCAGGAATACGGCCGCTATTTCGACATGAAGACCGCCTGCTTCCGCGGCGGCTGCCTGACCGGGCCGGGGCATTCGGGCGCCCAGTTGCACGGCTTCCTGTCCTATCTGGTCAAGTGCGCCGTCACCGGCGATCCCTATACGGTGTTCGGCTACAAGGGCAAGCAGGTCCGCGACAACATCCATTCCGCCGATCTGGTCAACGCCTTCTGGCACGTCTTCCAGGCCCCCAAGTCGGGAGCCGTCTACAACATGGGCGGGGCACGCCATTCCAACTGTTCCATGCTCGAAGCCATCGCCATGTGCGAGGAACTGACCGGTCGGCCCATGAACTGGTCCTATTCCGACGCCAACCGCATCGGCGACCATATCTGGTGGATCAGCAGCGTCGAACGTTTCCGCGCCGATTATCCCGGCTGGAACTTCACCTACGACATCCGCCGCATCCTGGCCGAGATCCATGACGCCATGGCGGAACGCACACAGCGAATGCAGAGGAAGGCCTGATGTTCGCCTATGTAGACACCGGGCTGTGGAACAACCTGGGGCATCACGCCAACTCGGCGCGCCATATCGTGTCGGAGACCCGCTCGCGCGGCATTCCCTGCGCCGTTCTCGGCCACATCACCATTGAGGAAGGGCTGCGCGACGAGCTGTTCGCCACCCCCTGGTTCCGCTGCCACACCTATGGCAACTACGACCAGGACCCCATCTGCGGCTGGCTGAGCAATTTCGAGATCGTCGCCCGCACCGTGGCCGAGGACCTGGGCCGTATCCAGGGCGTGTCCGGTTCGGACCTCATCTACGTCAACTCCATCCAGCCACCCCAGTTCATGGGCGTGGTCCGCTGGGCCCAGTCCCTGCCCGAGGACCAGCGTCCGACGGTGATCATGGAATTCGGCACCGATCCCGGCCTACAGGCCTACGACACCGCCGAGGGCCTGCGCTTCGCCCCCATGGACACCCGGGTGGATTCGCGCGCCGTGCTGCTGCGCTACACCGCCCGCCACCTGAGCGAGGCCGACCGGAAATGGCTGCGCCTGGCGACCTTCGATTCCCAGTCCTCGGCCATCTTCCAGATGCTGCTGGACTTCCCCGTCGGGACCCTGCCGCTGCCCCACACCGCCGTGACCTCGTGCCGCGACCGCAGCGGCACCCGGCCCGTCACCATCGGCATCCTCGGCCATCAGCGCGGCGAGAAGGGCTACGACAAGGTCCCCGCCGTGGTCGCCCGCCTGCTGGCCGAGCGCAACGACATCCGGGTGCTGGTCCATAACGGCTGGCCCGAGGGCATGGTCGCCCAGCAGCAGGAACTGCGCGAGATGGCCGCCGCCGACCCCCGCCTCGTCCTCGACGAGCGCACCGCCGACGCGGTGCTGTGGGCCTCGCTGCTGGAGCAGTCGGACCTGATCGTCTGCCCCTACAACCGCAACCGCTTCATCTCGTCGTATTCCGCCGTGGCCAGCGAGGCCATGGCCAACGCCATCCCCCTGGTGGTGCCCGAAGGCACCACGATGCATGCGGTGACCCGTGAATTCGGCGAGCCCGGCACAATATTCAGGGAGGAGAGCGTCGAGGCGATCCATGCGGCGACCATCGCCGCCCTTGACGATTACGACCGCTTGGCCGGACTGGCCAAGCAGGCATCCATCCGGTGGGGGGAAACGCGCGGCGCCAAATGCCTCGTGGACACCTTGCTGTCCTGGCAGACGGCATCTTGAAAAAGGACTAGGCCCATGAAGGTTCTGTTCAGCAATCCCCCGTGGTGGGGCGAGAAGGCCCTCTACCCCATGCCCGACGGTACCCAGCGCCTGGTGCACCGCGCCGGCGTGCGCGCCGGGTCGCGATGGCCGTTCACCTTCTTCATGGGCAACGGCCCCGACGACTACCAGTTCGGCTCGTACCTGCCCTATCCCTACTTCCTGGGCCACGCCGCCACCTGGGCGAACCGCGAACTGGGCGGCAACGTGACGTTCCGCGACAGTATCGCGCTGCGCGAGTCCTACGATAAATACTACGAGTTCCTCCAGGCCGAGCGTTTCTCCCACATCGTCATCGAATCCGCCTCGCCCAGTTGGGAGCACGACAAGGGGGTGATCGGCGAGATCGCCCGACGCCTGCCCCACACCCGCTTCATCATCACCGGCCCCATCACGTCGCACGGCGAAGCCCTGCTGGACGAGGCGCCGAACATCCAGGCCGCCGTGCGGGGCGAGTACGAGAAGGGCGTCATCAAGGCGCTGAACGGCGCCAACGGCGTGGTGGATTTCGACCTGCTGAGCGTGGCCGAGATGAACTCGGCGCCGTTCCCCTATTTCGACAACGTCATCGCCCACCGCTATTGCGACACCAATCCGCGCGGCCAGCAATTCCCGCAGGCCCAGGTGCTGTCCAGCCGCGGCTGCCCCTACAAGTGCATCTTCTGCGTCTGGCCCGCCACCATGACCTCCAACGACCCGGACGGCGGCGGCAAGCGCATCGTGCGCCAGTACGGCGCCGACTACATGGAGGCCTTCCTGACCGAACTGGTTCAGAAATACGGCTTCCGCTCCATCTATTTCGACGACGACACCTTCAACCTGGGCGATCGTCACGTGGAGAAGATGTGCGCCGTGATGCGCAAGATCGGCGTGCCGTGGTCGGCCATGTGCCGCGCCGACACCTCCAGCTTCCACCTGTGGCAGGAGATGAAGGACAGCGGCTGCTTCGGAGTGAAGATCGGCTTCGAGAGCGGCAACCAGGAAGTGGTCGACAATATCGTCAACAAACGCCTCGATCTCGAGGAGGCCCGCAAGGCCGCCTTCGAGATCAAGCGGGTGGGCATGACGCTGCACGGCACCTTCACCTTCGGCCTGCCCGGCGAAACCGCGGAGCAGATGCAGGATACCGAGAACTACATGGCCTCGCTGCCGCTCGATTCGTGCCAGAAATCCGGCTGCGCCGAGATCGAGGGCGCCCCCCTTCACACGCTGGGCCGGGTCTCGAATCTCAAGTCGTATCCCGGCGCCAAGCTGGACGAGAACTACAGCCGCGAGACCGACGGACAGATGAAAATAGAGAAAATGCGCGCCCTACAGGTTTAACCCGACATACCGACTTCCAGGATTTGGCGGCGGCAGGCCTAAAGTATATGCGCCTGCCGCGCCAACCGAGGAATCCCGGTGATTCCAATGAGATCGGAGCGGACGCCCGGCTATAAATTCATTGCTTACGGGCCTGCGTTTTGGTAGTTAATTAACCTGAGTGCCAATATATTCTATGCGAGCGGCGTCCGAAGCGGCGCGTAAATCTCCAGAAAGGGGGTAGCCGTGGTTTCTTCAGTCACATTCCTGTCGGCCACAGGTATTTCGGGGCTTACCACGACGAATATCGCCGCGTGGAACACCACCGATATCGCCGCCCTCGTCTCCACCCAGCTCCAAGCACTCACGGTCACCCAGATCCAGGCACTGGAAACGACCGACATCGCGGCGCTGTCCACGACACAGCTCACCGCGTTCAGTTCGACGCAGGTCGCCGCCTTCCAGAACACACAGATCGTGTTCGACGCGGCGCAGCTCGGCGTGCTCAACGCCTCGCAGCTCGGCGCCTTCTCGACCTCGGATATCGCGGCCCTCAGCTCGACCGCCGTCAGCGGCCTGACCACCACCCAGCTTTCCAGCCTCAGCAACACCCTGCTGAGCTCGATCGAAACCACCGATATCGCCGTCCTGACCACCACGCAGATTTCCGCACTCAAGACCTCGCAGCTTGGCGCCCTTTCCACCACCAGCCTCAACGCGCTCGCCACCACCACGCTGGCCGGCTTGAGCGCGGCGCAGGTGGCCGGATTGACCGCCACCCAGATCGGCGCGCTGTCCACCACCCAGGCCGCCTCGCTGTCCACCACCGAGCTGAACGCGCTGACCTCCACCCAGCTGTCCAGCCTGACCACCACCCAACTGTCCAATCTGACCACCACCCAACTGTCCGGACTGGTCGCCGCCCAGGTCAGCAGGCTGAGCACCACGGCGCTCAACGCGCTCAGCACCACCGGCCTGGCCGGCCTGACCTCGACCCAGGTCCAGAGTCTGACCGCGACCCAGGTGGGCAGCCTGACCACCACCAACCTGAACGCGCTGGAAACCACCGATATCGCGGCGCTGTCGACCACCTCGCTGGGTGGATTGACCACCACCCAGACCGGTGCGCTGACCACCACGGCGCTCTCCGCCCTGACCAGCACCGAAATCGGCGCCCTGACCGCCACGCTGCTGAACGCGCTGTCCACCACCAACGCCGCCTCGCTGACCTCGACCCAGATCAACGGCCTGAATTCCGCCCTGCTGGCCGGATTCAGCACCACCAATCTCGGCGTGCTGTCGTCCACGGCCCTGAGCGCCCTCACCACCATCCAACTGCGCGGCATGACCACCACCCAGGCGGCGTCGCTGACCTCGACCCAGGTGAGTTCGCTGACCTCGACCCAGGTGAGCGCCCTGGCGTCCTCGGTGATCAACACCCTCAGCACCACCGCCCTGGCCACGCTGAACACCACGCAGCTGAGCAGCATCGCCACCGCCCAGTTGTCCAACCTGAACACCACCACGCTCAACGCGCTGCAGACCACCGGCGTGGCGGGCCTGACCGTCACCCAGGTGCGCAGCCTGACGACCACCCAGATTTCCGGGTTGACCACCACCTTGGTCAACTCGCTCGAAACCACGGATATCGCCGGCCTGACCACCGCCCAGGTGGCCAGCCTGACCACCACCCAGCTCGGGGCGCTGACCTCCACCCTCGCCGCGAGCCTGACCGCCACCGAAATCAAGGCCCTGAGCGCCACCCAACTGTCGGGCCTGGCCACCACCGCCGTCGCCGAACTGTCCACCACCCAGGTGGCGGCCATCGGCACCGCCCAGATCGCCGAGCTGGCGACCACCACCCTCAACGCCCTGTCCACCACCGCCGTGGCAGGTTTGACGGTCGTCCAGGCCCGGAGTCTGTCCGCCACGGCGATAGCCGGCCTGACCGCCGCCACCCTGGGCGCCATTGAATCCACCGACCTGGCCAGCCTGACCACCACCGCGCTGAACGGGTTGACCACCACCAATATCGCGCAGTTGACCACGACCCAGTCCACCGCGCTGACCGCCGGCCAGATCGCCAGCCTGTCCACCACCAAGCTCAACGCCCTGGCCACCGACAACGTGGCGGAACTGACCATCACCCAGGTCAAGGCGCTGACCACCACCCAGGTCGGCGGCCTCAGCACCACCCAGCTGAACGCGCTGCAAACCACCGACGTCGCCGCCCTCAGCAACGCCCAGGTCGCCGCGCTGTCCACCACCCAGGTGGCGGCCCTGTCCACCACCACGGTCTCCGCCCTGACCGTCAGCGAGATCAGGGCGCTTTCCACCGCCCAGATCAACGCGCTGTCCACCAATACCACGGCGGAACTGAGCACCACCCAGGCCGCCGCGCTGACCATCACCCAGGTCAGCAGCCTCAGCACCACCAATCTCAACGCGCTGTCCACCACGTCCCTGGCGGGGCTGACCCTCACCCAGGTCAAGTCGCTGACCACCACGCAGCTGAGCGCGCTGACCACCACGCAGGTGGGCGCCCTGCAGACCACCGATCTGGCGGGCATGTCGGCGACGCAGATCAATGCGCTGAGCACCACCAACGTGGCCGAGCTGACCACCACCCAGGTCGGGTCGCTGACCGCCACCCAGGTCGCCGGCCTGAGCTCCACCACCCTGAACGCGCTGGAAACCACCGATCTCGCCGCACTGACCGTCACCCAGCTCAAGCTGCTGACCGCCACCCAGATCGGCACCCTGACCACCACCCAGATCAATTCCTTCGAAACCACCGATCTGGCGGCCATGACCGCCACCCAGATCAAGGGCCTGACCACCACCCAGGTTACGGCGCTGACCACCACCCAGGTGGGCGCGCTGACCGCCACCGAGGTCAAGGCGCTGACCACCACCCAGGTCAATGCGCTGACCACCGCCAACGTGGCGGAGCTGTCCACCACCCAGGTCTCGGCGCTCTCCACCGCCCAGGTATCCGGCCTGTCGACCACCAACCTGAATGCCCTGGCGACCACCTCGCTGGCCGCGCTGAACGCCACCCAGGCCAAGAGTCTGACCACCACCCAGGTCTCCGCGCTGACCACCACCCAGGCGGCGGAGCTGACCACCACCGAACTGGGCGCGCTGACCGCCACCGTATTCAATGCGCTGTCCACCACCAACGTGGCGGCCCTGACCACCACCCAGCAGAGCGCGCTGACCGCCACCCAGGTCAGCGGCCTGTCGACCACGGCCCTGAACGCGCTTGACACCACCGGTGTCGCCGCGCTGACCGTCACCCAGCTGAAGCTGTTGACCGCCACCCAGATCGGCGGCCTGAGCACCACCCAGATCAACGCGTTCGAAACCACCGATCTGGCGGCCATGACCGCCACCCAGGTCAAGGGATTGACCACCACCCAGATCACGGCG
>JAVBXM010000141.1 GCA_030824585.1 Phaeospirillum sp.
GCCATCGTCGGGAGGTGCGGATCATGATCGCCAAGCTGAAGGGCCTGATCGATTCCCTCGGCGACGACTGGGCGGTGGTCGATTGCCACGGCGTCGGCTATCTGGTGGCCTGCTCCACCAAGACCCTTGCGCGGCTGGAGGCGAGCGCCGCCGCCACCCTGTTCGTCGAGACCCAGGTGCGCGAGGACGCCATCTCGCTGTTCGGCTTCCTGGAAGCCGGCGAGCGCGACTGGTTCCGCCTGCTGACCACCGTCCAAGGCGTGGGGGCCAAGGTGGCCCTGGCCATCCTGTCGGTGGCTTCGCCGGAACAGCTTCTCCAGATCATCGCGGCGCAGGACAAGGCCGGGCTGACCCGGGCCAACGGCGTCGGGCCGAAGCTGGCGGTGCGCATCCTCACCGAGTTGAAGGACAAGGCCGGCAAGATCGCCCTGGGCGGCTTCAATCCCGGCGGTGTCAACGCCGCCCTGTCGGCGGCCGCACCGCTGCCCGCCGCCTCGGGCCGCATGGAGGATGCCGTTTCCGCCCTGGTCAACCTGGGCTACAAGCGGCTCGAAGCCTTCCAGGCGGTGGGCGAGACCGCCCGCGAGCTGGGTGACGGGGCCGAGTCCTCGGCCCTGATCCGCGCCGCGCTGAAGCGCCTGGGCAAGGGGCTGCTGGCATGACGCCCCGCATGGTCTCGCCCGAGCAGAACTCCGCCGATGCCGAGACGTCGCTGCGGCCGCTGTCGCTGGACGATTTCGTCGGGCAGCGGCAGGTGTGCGAGAACCTCAAGGTGTTCATCAGCGCCGCCACGGCGCGGGGCGACGCGCTCGATCACGTGCTGTTCCATGGCCCGCCCGGCCTGGGCAAGACCACCCTGGCGCAGATCGTCGCCCGCGAGCTGGGCGTGGGATTCCGCGCCACCTCGGGGCCGGTGATCCAGCGGGCCGGTGACCTGGCGGCGCTGCTGACCAATCTCGAGCCCAGGGACGTCCTGTTCATCGACGAGATCCATCGCCTTAATCCTGCCATAGAGGAGGTTCTCTATCCTGCGATGGAGGACTTTCAGTTGGATCTGATCATCGGTGAAGGGCCGGCGGCCCGCTCGGTACGCATCGATCTGCCCCACTTCACCCTGGTGGGGGCGACCACCCGTTCGGGGCTGCTGACCACGCCTTTGCGCGAACGCTTCGGCATTCCCTGCCGCATGAATTTCTACGAGCCGGCCGAGCTGGAATCCATCGTGGCGCGCGGCGCCCGCGTGCTGGGCTTCGAACTGACCGCCGACGGCGCCGCCGAGGTGGCGCGCCGTTCGCGTGGCACCCCGCGTGTCGCCGGGCGCCTGCTGCGCCGGGTGCGCGACTTCGCCACCGTGGCCGGCCGCTCGCCCGTGGATGCGGCCGTGGCCGACGCGGCGCTCAATCGCCTGGAGGTGGACCGCATCGGCCTGGACGCCATGGATCGCCGCTATCTCCGCTGCATCGCCGAGAATTACGGCGGCGGGCCGGTGGGTGTCGAAACCCTGGCCGCCGCGTTGTCGGAAAGCCGCGACACCCTGGAAGAGGTGGTCGAGCCCTACCTGCTGCAGCAGGGCATGATCCAGCGCACGCCGCGCGGCCGCATGCTGTCGGCTTCGGGCTTCAAGCATATCGGGCTCAATCCGCCCAAGGACCTGCTGGTGCAACTGGACCTGCTGACCCGCATGGAGGGGGACGAGGAATGAGCGAGGCACGCCCCTTCATTCTTCCGTCATGCCCGGGCTTGACCCGGGCATCCATGGATCGCCGGGTCAAGCCCGGCGATGACGGGAAAAATAATGAGGGCGGGCGATGACCCACACCTTCCCCGTCCGCGTCTATTACGAGGATACCGATGCCGGCGGCATCGTCTACCACGCCAACTACCTGAATTTTGCCGAGCGGGCGCGCACCGAGATGGTGCGCGAGCTGGGCATCAGCCAGCGGACCATGCTGGAGGAGGGGGAGGGGACCGCCTTCGCGGTACGCTCCGCCAATATCGACTTCCGTCGTTCGGCCAAGCTGGACGACCTGCTTTCGGTGGAAACCGAGGTGATTGCCATCGGCGGCGCCAGCATCGAGCTGGACCAGCGGATTATCCGCGCCGGTGACGGAACTGAATTGGTGCGCATCGGGGTGCGCCTGGGCTATATCACCCTGTCCGGCAAACCGGCCCGCATTCCGGCGCCGGTCAGGGAATTGTTCGCGAATCGGATCAGCGGAAGGCGGTAGGCATCATGGATCCTTCTCAGGCAGTAGGGGCGGCCGGAGCGGCGGCACAGATGGACTTGTCCATGTGGGCGCTGTTTCTGCGCGCCGACATTATCGTCAAGTTCGTCATGATCGCCCTGCTGGCGGCATCGTTCTGGTGCTGGGCCATCATTTTCGACAAGCTCATGAAGGTCCGCCAGTTGACCTCCCGGGCCGACCAGTTCGAGGAAGCCTTCTGGTCCGGCGGCTCGCTGGAGGAGCTCTACGACCGCATCGGCGCCCGGCCGGTCGACCCCATGTCGTCGGTCTTCGTGGCCGCCATGCGCGAATGGCGCCGTTCGGCGGCCAAGGGACTGGCCGACCGCGATTCCACCCGCGCCAGCCTGCCCCAGCGCATCGACCGGGTGATGAGCGTCACCTCGGGCCGCGAGATGGAACTGCTGGAGCGCCGCCTGGGCTTTCTGGCCTCGGTGGGGTCGACGGCGCCGTTCATCGGCCTGTTCGGCACGGTGTGGGGCATCATGAATTCGTTCCAGTCCATCGCCGCCACCAAGAACACCTCGCTGGCCGTGGTGGCGCCCGGCATCGCCGAGGCGCTGTTCGCCACCGCTCTCGGTCTGGTGGCCGCCATTCCGGCGGTGATCGCCTACAACAAGATCTCCAACGACCTGGACCGCTATTCCAAGCGCCTGGAGAACTTCGCCGGTGAGTTCGGAGCCATCTTGTCGCGCCAGCTCGAGGAGAAGGCCTGATGGGAGCCTCGCTGGGAAGCCGCAAGGGGCACTCCCGCCGGTTCCGGCCGGTGGCCGAGATCAACGTCACCCCCATGGTCGACGTCATGCTGGTGCTGCTGGTGATCTTCATGGTCACCGCCCCGCTGCTCACCGCCGGCGTCCAGGTGGACCTGCCCAAGACCTCGGCCGCTCCCTTGAAGGGCGACGACCAGCCGCTGTCGGTGACCATCGACGCCCACGGCAAGATCTGGATTCAGGAAACCGAGGTCCAGCTCGACGAACTGGCCCCCCGGCTCCAGGCCATCACCGCCCAGAAGCCCGAGACCCGCATCTTCGTGCGCGGCGACAAGGGCATCGATTACGGCCGGGTGATGGAGGTGATGGGCACCCTGGCCGCCGCCGGCTTCCCCAAGGTCGCCCTGGTCACCGAGGTCAAGGGGGCCTCCGAGCCGGCCAAGCCCGCCAAGAAGGGAGGTCGCTAGGCTTCCATCATGGAATTGCGGCGCGAAAGCTACGTCTTCTCCGGTCTTCTGCATCTGGCGCTGTTCCTGCTGGCGGTGTTCGGCCTGCCGCAGTTCTGGCGCGAGATTCCCATGGAGGAAGCGCCCATCGTCGTCGACATCGTTCCTATCGGAGCCAAGACCAACCCGCCGCCGCTACAGGACAACAAGCCGCAGCCCGAGCCGCAGAAGGCC
>JAVBXM010000046.1 GCA_030824585.1 Phaeospirillum sp.
GGAAGCCGAAAATGACAGCCCTGGTCGCTTGCATGCGAAAGCTCCTCGTCATCCTCAACGCCATCGTCCGGGATGCTCGCGCATGGAACACTTGACGCGCAACACAGTCGCTTCGTGGTTCATCAGCTTATGCCGCTCCCGCTGGCGCGGGAGGCGGAGAAAGCAGGCCTCAATTGACCTTGGGAGCCAGGGCGCCCTTGGCGTACAGGCCGCTCATGTCTTCCAGGCCGATCACCTTGATCTTCGAGGCCTGGCCGGCGGTGCCGAAGGCTTCGTAGCGGCTCTTGCAGACCTCGACCATGGAGGCGATGGAGGGCTTCAGGTAGTCGCGCGGGTCGAACTTCTTGGGGTTGTCGTGGAAGTACTTGCGGATGGTGCCGGTGACGGCCAGACGCAAATCGGTGTCGATGTTGATCTTACGCACGCCGTGCTTGATGCCTTCGACGATTTCCTCGACCGGCACGCCATAGGTCTCGCCCAGGGCGCCGCCGTAATCGTTGACGATCTTCAAGAGGTCCTGCGGCACCGACGACGAGCCGTGCATCACCAGATGGGTGTTGGGGATGCGGGCGTGGATTTCCTTGATGCGCTTGATGGCCAGCACTTCGCCGGTCGGCGGACGGGTGAACTTGTAGGCGCCGTGGCTGGTGCCGATGGCGATGGCCAGGGCGTCCACCTTGGTCAGCTTGACGAATTCGGCGGCCTCGTCGGGGTCGGTCAGCAGCTGGGAATGGTCCAGCTTGCCCTCGGCGCCGACGCCGTCTTCCTTGCCCGCCATGCCGCTTTCCAGCGAGCCGAGACAGCCCAGCTCACCTTCGACCGAGACGCCGCAGGCATGGGCGATGTCGACCACCTGCTTGGTGACGGCGACGTTGTAGTCCCAATCGGACGGGGTCTTGCCGTCTTCCTTGAGCGAGCCGTCCATCATCACCGACGAGAAGCCGGACTGGATGGCGCGCACGTTGATGGCCGGGCTGGTGCCGTGGTCCTGGTGCATGCACACCGGGATGTTCGGGAAGGCCTCGATGGCGGCCAGGATCAGGTGGCGCAGGAAGGGCTCGCCGGCGTATTTGCGCGCGCCCGCCGAGGCCTGGAGGATGACCGGCGAATCGGTGGCGGAGGCCGCCTCCATGATCGCCTTGACCTGCTCCATGTTGTTCACGTTGAAGGCGGGAATGCCGTAGCTATTCTCGGCAGCGTGGTCGAGGAGCTGGCGCATCGAAACGAGGGACATCTTACTTCATCTCCTTCCTGGCGTTTTGCCGCCGTGGCCGTCTTAGAGGCGAGCCTGGGCGGCGTCGGCCACCGCCTGGGCGGTAATGCCGAAATGCTCGTAGAGTTTCTCGGCAGGGGCCGAGGCTCCGAAGCCGTTCATGCCGATGACGGCACCGTTTTCGCCGGTCCAGCGCTCCCACCCGAAGGTGCCCAGCGCCTCGACGGCGACCCGCACGGTGCCTTCACCCAGCACAGCCGAACGATACTCCTTTGGCTGGCGTTCGAACAGTTCCCAGCAGGGCATGGACACCACGGCCGCCGCGATACCCTTGTCGGCCAGCAGCTTCTGCGCCTCGACGGCCAGGCTGACTTCCGAGCCGGTGGCGATCAGGGTGACCTGACGCTTCTTGCCCGCGGCTTCGGCCAGCACATAGGCGCCCTTGGCGGTCAGGTTCTCGTCGGTGTGGGTGGTGCGCAGCGTTGGCAGGTTCTGGCGCGACAGGGCGAACACCGAGGGGCCGGTGGTGTTTTCCAGGGCGGCCTCGTAGGCCTCCATGGTCTCCACCGGATCGGCGGGGCGGAACACCAGCACGTTGGGGGTGGCGCGCAGCGCCGACAGGGTCTCGATGGGCTGGTGGGTGGGGCCGTCCTCGCCCAGGCCGATGGAATCGTGGGTCAGCACGTAGAGCACCCGCTGGTCCATCATGGCGCTCATGCGCAGCGCCGGCCACAGGTAGTTGGCGAAGATCAGGAAGGTGCCGCCATAGGGGATGAAACCGCCATGGAGCGCGAGGCCGTTCATGATGGCGGCCATGCCGTGCTCGCGCACCCCGTAATGGATGTAGCGGCCGGAGAAGTCGCGGGCCGACACCGGCTTGGTGGCCTTGGTGATGGTCAGGTTGGAGTGGGTCAGATCGGCCGAGCCGCCGATCATCTCGGGGATGGCCGGGGTCAGGGCTTCCAGCACTTCCTGGCTGGCCTTGCGGGTGGCCCATTTGGGCTGCTCGGCGGAGACCTTGCGCTTGAAGTCCGACACCGCCTGCTTCCAGGACTCGGGCAGCTGGCCGGCATTGGCGCGCTCGAATTCGGCCTTGGCCCCATAGGCGTTGAAGCGCTTCTCCCACTCGGCGCGGGCGGTCGCGCCCTTGGTGCCGGCGGCGCGCCAGGCGCCCAGCACGTCGGCGGGAATCTCGAAGGGCGCATGCGGCCAGTCGAGCTTGGCCCGCGCCCCGGCGACCTCCTCGGCCCCCAGGGGGGCGCCGTGGGTCTTCTCGCTGCCGGCCTTGGTGGGGGCGCCGAAGCCGATGGTGGTCTTGCAGGCGATCAGGCTGGGCTGGCCGGTCTTCTGGGCGGCGGCGATGGCGGTGGCGATGGCCTCGGGGTCATGGCCGTCGACGCGGCAGACATCCCAGTTGGAGGCGGCGAAACGGGCCAACTGGTCGTCCGAGGTGGACACCGCGGTGTCGCCGTCGATGCAGATGTGGTTGTCGTCCCACAGGACGATCAGCTTGGACAACTGCCAGACGCCGGCCAGGGAAATGGCCTCCTGGCTGATGCCTTCCATCAGGCAGCCGTCGCCGGCGATGACGTAAGTGAAGTGGTCGACGATACCGTCGCCATGGCGGGCGGCGGCCATCTTCTCGGCCAGGGCGAAGCCCACGGCGTTGGCGATGCCCTGGCCCAGCGGGCCGGTGGTGGTCTCGGCGATGGCCACGTGGCCGAATTCCGGGTGGCCGGCGGTGCGGTAGCCCATCTGGCGGAAGTTCTTGATCTGCTCGATGTCCGACAGATCATCGAAGCCGGTCAGATAGCCCAGCGCATAGAGCAGCATGGAGCCGTGACCGGCCGACAGCACGAAGCGGTCGCGGTCGGCCCACTTGGGGGCCTTGGCGTCGAACTTGAGGAAGCGGGTGAACAGCACGGTAGCCACGTCGGCCATGCCCATGGGCATGCCGGGATGGCCGGACTTGGACTTCTCGATGGCGTCCATGGTCAGGAAGCGGATGGCATTGGCCATTGTGGCGGGGGTGGTCATCGAGGAATCCTCAAGAGTGAAAGGGGTAAGTCGGGTCAGACGCGGCGGTGCCACGAGGTCAACATCTGGCGCGGCCCGGCGGCCCCGCCGATCATCAGGGTCTGGGTCTTCTCCAGGTCGCGGGTGCGCTCGACACCGTCCAGCAGCAGGCCGGTGGTGATGCCGGTGGCGCAGAACACCACGTCGTCGGAACGCACCATCTCGTCCAGCCGGTACCAGCGGGAAAGGTCCATGCCGGCGGCCTCGACGGCGGCGGCCTCGGTGGCCAGCTGCGGATCGATGCGGCCCAGGAACTCGCCGCCCATGGCGCGGATGGCCATGGCCGACAGCAGGCCTTCCGGCGTGCCGCCGGTTCCCATCAGGGCGTCGATGCCCGAACCGGGAATGGCGGCCATCAGGGAGCCGGCCACATCACCCGCCGGGTAGAGGGCGACACGGGCGCCCGCGTCGTGAATGGCCTGGACCAGCGCCTTGTGGCGCGGCTTCTCGATGACGTAGACGGTCATGTCCTCGAGCGGCTTGTTCAGCGCGGCGGACAATTGCGCCAGACGCTCGGCCACCGGGGCCTCGGGATCGATCTTGCCCTTGGCGGCGGGCGGGGCGGCCAGCTTTTCCATGTAGCGGGCCGGGGCCGGGTCGAACAGGCTGCCGTGGGGCGCCATGGCCACCACCGCCATGGCGTTGGTCATACCCTTGGCCAGGAACGACGTACCCTCCAGCGGGTCGACCACCAGGTCCCAGGCGGGGGTACCCGTCGCCGCGCCGAAGCGCTGGCCGTGATAGAGCATGCCGATCTCGTCGCGGGGGCCTTCGCCCACCAGCAGCAGGCCGTCCAGCCCCAGGCTTTCGAGCTCGGCCTGCATGGCGGACACGGCGGCATCGTCGGCCAGGGCCTTGTCTCCACGCCCGATCCAGGCATAGGCGGCCCGCGCCGCCGCCTCGGTGGCGCGGCGCAGTTCATAAGCTCCGATGGTGCCGTTTCCGGCACCGGGCTTGCGCTGTTCGGTCATCGGCCGTTTCCAATTTCCGGTGAGGTGTTTTGGCCGATAGTGGGGGGCCGGGTCAAGCGAAGGAACACCCGTTCGGACCTATCCGCAAGATTCTTGTGGATAGGTCCCATGCCACCCGGATGGGGAGCTAGGTGAAATCCCGCATCAGCGCCCCAATCATGGCGGGTGGCAGTATCGCCATGTGGCCGTAACCGGGGTGGGAAACGGTGAACACCACCCGGGCGCCGGGGCGGCGGAAATGCTCGATCTGGGCCGGAGTAAAGGGGAAATGCAGGAAGTGCACCGCCGAGGTCTTGCCGTCGGCGGTGGTGCGCTCCACGTCGTCCTCGGGCCGGGCGGCGATGGCTTCGCCGTCCACCTCGATGGCGATGGCTTCCTCGACGCCGCCCAGGCCGGCCAGTACGCGGGCCCGCAGCTTTTCATCGTCGATCTCGATCATCAGGGTGGCGACCAGTTCCTTTCCATTGGGAACCAGGGTGTTGTAGGCCTCCAGCTCGCCCACCAGCTGGGCGGCACCGCCCTTCTCGGCGCGCAGCATCTCGTGAATCTGGTAGAGCATGGTGTCGCGGCATTCGAAGAATACCGTGATGTGGGGGCCGACGGACAATCGGCGGTCGCGCTTCAGGGCGATGATGGCGGCGCGGGTCTGGGGCCGGACCTTCTCGTAGGCATCCAGCGGCAGGATGTCGGTGGAAGTGATGGCGGTCATGATTTTTCTCCGGTCAAGCCATAGGCGGCCGCGAAAATCTCGATGGGATGGCGCGAGGATTTCAGCCGCGAGGCCGGGTCGATCCCCTCGATGCCCTGGGCCACATGCGCCCCGGCCAAGGGGCATTCGGCGGCCAGATGGCCGCAGCCGCTTTCGGCGGCTTGGCGGGCGGCGGGCTTGCCCACCTTCAGCGCCACCGGGAAGTTGTCGGTCTTGATGCCCCATGAACCGCCGTGGCCCGAGCAGCGCTCGATCACCTTGACCGGGGTATCGGGGATCAGGCGCAGGAGATCGGCACCCTTGGCTCCCACATTCTGGGCGCGGGCGTGGCAGGACAGATGCAGCACCACGCCGTCGGGCACCGGATTCAGGCCGGGGGCAAGGCCTTCCTTGCGGGCGATATCGACCACGTACTCGGTAATGTCGTAGGTGGCGGCGGCCAGGCGCCTGACCGCCGCGTCGCCGGGCTCGATCAGCGGCCATTCGACTTTCAGCATCAGGGCGCAGGACGGCACCAGGGCGACCACGTCCCAGCCCTTGTCGATCCACTCGCCCAAGGCGCGGGCGATGGAGCGGGCCTTGCGCGCCACCTCGTCCATCTCGCCGTGCTCCAGTTGCGGCATACCGCAGCACTCGGGATAGACCAGTTGGGTGACCACTCCGTTATGGGCCAGCACGGCGCGGGCGGCGCTGCCGATGTCGGGATTGTTGTAGTTGCCGAAGCAGGTGGCGAAGATCACCGCCTTGCGGCCCAGGGCCGGGGCGGTCTGGTTGACGGTGGGAGCCCCGGCCCTGGCGCGCTTTTCCAAGGTGTCGGCATGATAGCGGGGCAGATCGGCATCGGGGTGGATACCGGCGGCCAGCTTGAGGATCGGCCGGGTCAGGCGGTTGCCGCGCCTTGTCGCCCAGTTGGCCAGGGCGGGGGCCAGCCCGGCCAGCCTTCCGTTGCGGTCGGTCCGGGTCAGTTGGCGGGCGACGAAGGGCGTCTTGCCCTGGGCCGTCTCCATGGCGCGATAGCGCACCATCAGGTGGGGGACGTCCAGGTTGAAGGCGTGGGGCGGCACATAGGGACACTTGGTCATGAAGCACATGTCGCAGAGCGTGCAGGCATCGACCACCGGCTTCAGGGCGCCGCTCGGCACGCCGCCCAGTTCGGCATCGCCCGCCGCGTCGATCAGGTCGAACAGGCGGGGGAAGGAATCGCACAGGTTGAAGCAGCGCCGGCAGCCGTGACAGATCTCGAACTGGCGGCGCAACTCGGCATCCACCTTGGCCGGGTCCAGGTAGTCGGGATTGCGCCAGTCATGGGCATGGCGGGTGGGGGCGTCCAGGCTGCCTTCGCGCATGGCGGTTCTCCTCCGGTACCGGCTTCCACCGGGATGATGCGGCCGGGACGGCCGCGCTCCAAGGAAAGCCGTGTTCTTTGGAGCGCGGGCATCGGGCGGGCAGAGGCGTCAGCTTCCCAGGCCATCCAGGGCCTTCTGGAAGCGGCCGGCATGGGATTTCTCGGCCTTGGCCAGGGTCTCGAACCAGTCGGCGATTTCGTCGAAGCCCTCGTCCCGCGCCGTGCGGGCCATGCCGGGATACATGTCGGTGTATTCATGGGTCTCGCCCGCCACCGCCGCCTTGAGGTTGGAATCGGTGGGGCCGATGGGCTGGCCGGTGGCCGGGTCGCCCACCGCCTCCAGGAATTCCAGGTGGCCGAAGGCGTGGCCGGTCTCGCCCTCCGCCGTGGAGCGGAACAGGGCGGAGACGTCGTTGTGCCCCTCCACGTCGGCCTTCTGGGCGAAATAGAGATAGCGGCGGTTGGCCTGGCTCTCGCCGGCAAAGGCCGCCTTCAGATTGTCCATAGTCTTGGAGCTGTTCAGGGATGCCATGGAATCCTCCTGCTGATCCTCGCAATCGATGATGGATCGCGTTGGGGGAGGTCGCCCGAAGCTCAGGCCAAAGGCCAGGAATCGGGAGGCCCTGTCAGGAAGGTGGTGTGGCCCTGAGAATTTTAAAATAATTCTAAAGTGTGAGGCGGGAGAATTCTTCTCCCCGAAGCCATTCCGGCCGGGCGGCTTTCCGCGATCGCCGGACGCGCATGGCTCGGATCAGGAAAACGCCTTGAAGGCGATCAGGGTGAAGGTGTCCTTGACGCCCGGCAGGCGCTGGATGGTGTCCACCACGAACTGGCCGATATCGGCGGTATCGTCCAGGTAGCACTTCAGCATCAGGTCGTACTGGCCGGAGATGGAATGCACCTCCGAGACCCGCTCGATGTCGACGGCTTCGTCGGCCACCTGATAGGCCAGCCCCAGTTCGCATTTCACCTGAACGAAGATGGTCTGCATGGGGACGTCTCCCGTCATACCGGCGAGTCACCGATGTGACTCGCCCCGTTGCCCTGTCAGTCCTCGGACTCGAAGTCCGAATCGCTGTCGCCGTCGCTGTCGGCGGAAGCCTTGCCGGTCTTGGCCGGCAGCGGCACCGCGTTGGCCATGAAGTCGGGCATGTGGTCGCCGAAGCCGATCACGCCGTCCGCATGCAGCATCTCGCCGATGCCCAGTTCGTCGATGCGTCCACGGCGGCGTCCACCGCGTTCGTCGCGTCGGCCTTCGTCGCGGTTGCGGCCGCCGCGCCGGGGTTCATCCCGGCGGGGTTCGTCGCGGCGGGGCTCATCGCGGTCCCGGTCACGGCCGCGCCCACGCGGACGTTCAGCGCGTTCCGGCCGTTCGGCCCGTTCCTCGCGCGGCTGCTCGATCACCTCGTCGGGAGCGGCGGCTTCGACCGCTTCGGCGACCTCGGGGGCGGGGGCCTCGTCCCGGCGGGGACGGCGCTCGCGCCGGGGCTTGGCCTCGTCGCGGCCTTCATCCTTGCCCCGTGCCGGGCGCTTGGCATCCTTGGCGCCGCCGCTGCGGCCGCCACGGCCCTTGCGCGCCGTCATATCCAGCTCCAGGGCGGGAACGCCCTCGACCTCGATGCGGGGAATGGTGGTGCCGATCATCGCCTCGATGGCGCCGACGAAGCGGCCGTCATCGGGAGAGGCGATGGTGAAGGCGTGGCCTTCCATGCCGGCGCGGCCGGTGCGGCCGATGCGGTGGACATAGTCCTCGGCATGGATGGGAACGTCGAAGTTGAAGACGTGGCTGACCGCTGAAATATCGATGCCGCGCGCGGCGACGTCGGAGCAGACCATCAGGCGGGCTTCGCCCTTCTTGAACTTCTCCAGCGTCTCGCCGCGGGCGCTCTGCGCCATGTCGCCGTGCAACTGCACCACGTCGAAGCCGTGCTTCTTGAGCGAGCGGAACAGCACGTCCACGTCGCGCTTGCGGTTGCAGAAGATGAAGGCGTTCTTCACTTCCTCGACACGGATCAGGTGGCGCAGCGTCTCGCGCTTGTCGATCTCCTCGACCACCGCCAGGGCCTGGACCACGGTGGTGGCGGCCGACGCGCCGGTGGAGACCTTCACTTCCTTGGGGTTCATCAGGAAGGCGTCGGCCAGGCGGCGGATTTCCGGGCCCATGGTGGCCGAGAAGAACAGGGTCTGCCTGATCTTGGGCAGCAGGCCGACGATCTTTTCCACGTCGGGGATGAAGCCCATGTCCAGCATGCGGTCGGCTTCGTCGATGACCAGTACCTTGACGTCGTTCAGCAGGATGCGGCCGCGCTCGAACATGTCGAGCAGGCGTCCCGGCGTGGCGATCAGAACGTCGACGCCGCGGTCCAGCAGGGCCACCTGGTCGCTCATGGATTCGCCGCCGATGATCAGCGCCTTCTTGAGCGGGTGGTACTTGCCGTACTTGTCGAAGTTCTCCGCCACCTGGGCGGCCAACTCCCGGGTCGGTGCCAGGATCAGCGAGCGCGGCATGCGCGCCTTGGCGCGGCCGGCTGCCAGGATCTCGATCATGGGCAGCGTGAAGGACGCCGTCTTGCCGGTTCCGGTCTGGGCGCAGCCCAGCACGTCTCGGCCCATGAGCACAACAGGGATCGCCTGTGCCTGGATGGGGGTGGGGTGTGTATACCCCGATTCAGCGAGCGCCTTCAGAATCTCCGGCCCGAGGCCGAGGTCTTCAAAGGTGGTCGTGGCGGTTTCCGGGCCGTCTTCGCGGCCGATGTCTTGATGGGTCGTCATGTGGGGCCGGATAATTATGGTTTCCCCGCCTTAAGTCAATGACGGAACACGGTTTCCCCATTGTATCGGTCATTGGGGGGGGATTACGCTGGTCTTTGACCAACGGAGAAGCCCCGTCATGCTGATCGAAGCCCAACGTTCCTGCCTGCTGATCGTCGATGTGCAGCAAGGGCTGGCCCCGGTGATGAGCGATCCCCGCCGCGTCTATCGCGGCTGCGGATTGCTGATGCGCGCCGCCGCCCGCCTGTCCCTGCCCATGGTGATCAGCGAGCAGTATCCCAAGGGGCTGGGCTCCACCTCGGGCGAACTGATGGAATGGGTCCCCGAGGGCGCGGTCCCCGAGGGCGCGGTCATGGAGAAGTTGCATTTCTCCTGTGCCGCCGATGACGGCATCCGCGCCCGCATAGAAGGGACGGGCCGCGATCAGGTGGTTATCGCCGGCATCGAATCCCATGTCTGCGTGCTGCAAAGCGCCCTGGGCTTCAAGCAGGCCGGCTTCAGCCCGGTGGTGGTGGCCGACGCCTGCGCGTCGCGCGACCCCGCCAATTATCAGGCGGCCATGTCGCGCATGGAGGCGGCCGGTGTCGAGATCGTCACCGTCGAGATGGTGATCTTCGAATGGCTGCACCGGGCCGGCACCCCGGAGTTCAAGGAGCTCTCCGCCCTGATCAAATGATGGTGCGAAGGGCCGGTCCGGCCGCGCTATCCCTGGGGGCGCGGGGGTGGGGAAACGGATTCCCGTTCCCATTATAACCATTTGAAATGTATGGACTAAGTCTCGGACGAACATGAAATTTTCTCCAGACGGATATTTTTCCCTTTTCATCGTCCGAAAACGGCGTATATAGCGGCTTCAGGTGAGACGTACAGCGCACGTGCCTCTGGCCCCCGAGGGGGTTTAAGTAACGACGTCCAAGGCGTCTTCTGGGTGCAGGCGGGGTGTAAAGCCCCCGGTGCTTGGAGGAAGTAGCTATGAACGTGGTGGCTCGGCAGTCGCTGTCGATGATCTCCAATCCTCTCTTCGCGAACGGATTCCCCCCGCGGCAGGCCTGGGCCTTGCTGTGGGTCGATGTGCGAAGTACCTCCCGGCGGATCTGACGGCTTCCCGAATTGCCGTCACCTAAGCGTCGTCTCGCGGTTTGAGTACCGTGGGCCGAACAGAGAGAGTTTTCGGGTGGCGTCGGCCCCCGGCCTGTTCGAAGAGGAATTTCGCGATGACCGCGAAGATTGCCCGTTTCCTTGAGGAAGTTCGTCCCGTCACCCCGTGCGTGGTTGTCGATCTGGACGTGGTGCGCGACAACTACCAGGGCCTGCGACGCTGGCTGCCGCTGGCCGAGGTCTATTACGCGGTCAAGGCCAACCCGGCGCCGGAGATCGTGCGCATGCTGGTGGGCGAGGGCTCGCGCTTCGACGTGGCCTCGCGCGGCGAGATCGATCTGTGCCTGTCCAACGGCGCCCCGGCCGAGCGCATCTCGTTCGGCAACACCATCAAGAAGCAGTCGGACATCGCCTACGCCTACGCCAAGGGCGTCCGCCTCTATGCCTTCGATTCCGAGGCCGAGCTGGAGAAGCTGGCCGAGTCCGCGCCGGGCTCGCGCGTGTTCTGCCGCATCCTGATGACCTGCGACGGCGCCGAGTGGCCCCTGTCGCGCAAGTTCGGCTGCGAGATCGACATGGCCAAGGACCTGCTGGTCAAGGCCCGCGACCTGGGGCTCGATCCCTATGGCGTGTCCTTCCACGTGGGCAGCCAGCAGACCGACCTGAAGCAGTGGGACATCGCGGTGGGCAAGGCCGCCATGCTGTTCTCGGCGCTGGACGCCGCCGGCATCGATCTGCGCATGGTCAACCTGGGCGGCGGCTTCCCGGCCCGCTACCGCAAGGAAGTGGACGGCATCGAGCGCTATGCCGAGGCCGTCATGGACGCCATGACCAAGCATTTCGGCAACAACATCCCCTCGATGATCATCGAGCCCGGCCGCTCCCTGGTGGGCGACGCCGGCATCCTCGAGACCGAGGTGGTGCTGATCAGCCGCAAGGGCTATGACGACGACGTGCGCTGGGTCTATCTGGACGTGGGCAAGTTCGGCGGTCTGGCCGAGACCATGGACGAGGCCATCAAGTACCGCATCGTCACCACGCGGGACGGCGACGACACCGCTCCGGTGGTGCTGGCCGGCCCCACCTGCGATTCCGCCGACATCCTGTACGAGAAGGCCGGCTACGAGATGCCGGTCAGCCTCAAGGTGGGCGACAAGGTGCGGATTCTCTCCACCGGCGCCTACACCACCTCGTACTCGGCGGTGAACTTCAACGGCTTCGAGCCCTTGAAGGCCTACTTCATCTAGGGTTCTTTCCCTCGGGGATCAGCGCAAGGCCCGCCCGGCAAGTTCTGCCGGGCGGGCTTTTTTGCGCCCCGCTTCCGGCAAGTCCTGCCGCCCCACATGCGGTCAACTCATTGATATGGAAGGTATTTGCAAATGGCATCCCCCTTGCAAATACCTGGATGGATCAATGCCCGTCGTAAACGGAGGCGACGATGCTGTGGGGTGCTTTTACCAACGCCAGCCAGGCGATGCAGACGATGGATTGGGCCATGGGCTCGATCTCGCAGAACATCGCCAACGTCAACACCACCGGCTACAAGGAAAAGGAAACCCTTTTCAAGACGGTGCTGTCGGAGTCCCATACCTCTCCGGCCCAGACCAACAATTCGCCGACCAAGGCCACGGCCACCACCGGGCTGGACATCTTCGGCGTGCGGGCGGTGGACCGCAACCTGATCACCAAGTCGGGAACCATCACGCCGAGCACCATCTGGAGCGACCTGGCCATCAACGGCCGCGGCTTCTTCGTGGTCAGCCAGCCCGACAACACCGGCGCCCCCCAGACCGGTCTGACCTCGTCCAACACCCTCTATACCAGGGCGGGCAATTTCACCCAAAGAGCGGTCAATGGTAACAGCTACTTCACGACCCCCGATGGCAATTACCTGATGGGCTGGGCGGCCGACAGCACGGGAAAAATTTCCGCCGGTTCGGCCCTCACTCCGGTTTACGCCAATATCGGCCAGACCGCCGACGGCCAGCCCACCTCGATCATGCAAATGCTGGCCAATGTGCCATCCAACGCCGCCATGACCGGCACGACCAAGACCTTTACCGATACGACCAGCATCACCGACGGCTTCGGGACCGCCCAGGACCTGACCATGACCTGGACGCGGGCGGGCAGCGACACCTGGACGGTGGATTTTTCTTTGCCCGCCAACCCGGCCAGCGGCAGCGTCGGCACCATCACCGGTTCGCCGGTCACGGTGACCGTGGACGCCAACGGCGTCATTACCGCGCCGACCACGTCGGCCTCGGGGACGGGATTTGCCGATCTGACCATCGACTGGTCGGCCGGCCCGACCCTGCAGAGCACGGCCAGCCTCGACCTCAATGTCAACAAGCCGGCATTCGCGGAGGTCTCCGAGACCGTCGCCATCTACGACGAAGCCTTCAATTCCCACAACTTGAACATGAGCTTCGAGCATGCGTCGAACGGCCAGTGGTACCTGCGCCTCCGCCCGGAGGCCGCGGAAGGCACGATTTCCGCTCTGACCGCCGACGGTGCCACTTACACCTCGGCCATCCCCATCACCTTCGATGGCGCGGGAAAGATCCTGACGCCCGCCACCGCCTCCTTCACCGTCGACTGGACGGCGACCGGGGCCGGCTCCAACACCGTCACCCTGGACTTGACCCAGCTGTCCCAGTATTCCAACGATCCGGCCACCAGGCTGGGGGTCAAGACCATCGACCAGGACGGTTTCGCCAGCGGCACCATGAGCTCGGTGGAGATCACCACCGACGGCAGCGTGGTCGCCCATTACGACAACGGCGAAACCCGCCGGATCTTCCAGATTCCGGTGGCGAGCTTCGTTTCCGCCGACCAGCTCGAACCGATCTCCGGAACGCTGTTCCGCGCCACCGAGCAGGCCGGCGAAATGACCATCGCCTCCATCAGCGACCAGGGGAGCGGCGCCAGTATCGTGGCCTCGGCCACCGAGGCCTCCAACGTTGATCTCGAGGACCAGTTCACCCGGATGATCGTCACGCAGAAGGCCTATTCGGTGAACTCGAACGTCTTCAAGGCCGCCGACGAGATGAGCCAGACGGTGCGCGACCTGATCTGAGCGGGCTACTTCCGCCAGGCCTTCAGCCGCCGGGCGGCCTCGATCATGTCGGCCCGCGAGCCGGCATAGGAAAAGCGCAGGGTGCGGGTTCCCTCCAGCGGATCGAAATCGACGCCGGGCGTGCAGGCCACCCCGGTCTCCGCCAGCATGCGGGCGCAGAATTCCGGGCTGTCGTTGGTCAGTTCCGACACGTCGGCATAGAGGTAGAAGGCGCCGTCCGACGGCGCCAGACGGTCGAAGCCCGCTCCCGGCAATTCGGCCAGCAGGATGTCGCGGTTGGCGCGGTAGGCGGCGACGCGGGCCTCCAACTCGTCCAGGCACTCGAACACCGCCTCGGCCGCTACCTGGGACAGGGTGGGCGGCGAGATGTAGAGGTTCTGGGTCAGGCATTCCACCGAACGGGCCAGATCGTCGGGCAACACCATCCAGCCCAGCCGCCAGCCGGTCATGGCGTAGTATTTCGAGAAGCTGTTGATCACCAGGGCATGGGGGGCGGCGGCCATTCCGGCGGCCGTGGCGGCGGCGCGGCCATAGGTGATGCCGTGATAGATCTCGTCGGAGATCAGCCTGATGCCGCGCAACTCGCACCAGCCGGCCAGTTCCGCCACCTCGTGCGCCGACAGCATGGAGCCGGTGGGGTTGGAGGGGCTGGCCACCACCACGCCGTCCAGCTTGCCCTCGACCCGGGCCAGCACCCCGGCGGTGATCTGCCAGCGGCTGTCGGGGCCCACCGGGACCAGCACGCATTCCACCCCCAGGGCCTGCAGGATGTTGCGGTAGGCGGGATAGCCGGGGGCCGCCACCGCCACCCGGTCGCCGGGCTCGAAGGCCGCCAGGAAGGCCAGCAGGAAGCCGGCCGAGGACCCGGTGGTGACGCAGATGCGCTCGGGCGCGACCGAGACGCCGTAGGCCCGCTGGTAATGATGGGCGATGCGCTCGCGCAACGAATCGCGCCCCAGGGCCAGGGTATAGCCCAGGGACTCGGTCCGGACGGCGTGGGCCGCCGCCTCCAGCACCCTGGCGGGAGCCTGGCCCGAGGGCTGGCCCACCTCCAGATGGATCACGTTGGCCCCCTCGGCCTCGCGCGCGGCGGCGGCCCGCATGACGTCCATGACGATGAAGGGGGCGATGGCCCCCCGCTGGGCCGCCTTGAAGCTCATGGTCGATGTCCCTCAATCGCCGGGCGCTCGCCTGCGTCTCGCTTGGCTTTCCTCCGCTTCCCACCTGCGCTTCGCTTCGGTGTCGCGTCGGGTCGTTCAACACTCCCGCGCATCGGCTTCGCCTCGCTCATTCCTTCTTGCCCGCCACGGCGGCCAGACCGAAGCCGCGCGGATCGGTGGCCATGTCGCAGCCCTCGGAGTTCTTGAAGCCCTGCGGGCAATAGATGGCTTCCACACGGCTGGGCATGGAGGTCGTGCTGATCTGGTGGCCCCGGCTGGCCAGCGGCGCGGGGTCCAGGGCGATGGCGCCGGTCTCGACGAAGACGGCGTCGGGTTTGCCGGCATGGACCAGGCGCGGCTGGGCCAAGGCCTCGGCCACCGGCTTGTTGTCCTTGGCGGTGATCAGGAAGCTTTGGGCCAGGGCCGAGGCGGAGGTGCCCCCGCCCGAGGCCGCGCCGACGAAATGGACGTCTCCGTTGTGGCTGTTGGCGCTGATCATCACGGCGGTGGCCGGCGGTCCGTTGGGGCCGGGCACTCCCGACAGCATCATGCCGGTGCCCGGCGCCATGCGGCCGTTGCCGAACAGGCCGTGGCTGGTGACGCTGCACGCCACCGCCGTTCCGCTGGCGTCGAGCACGGCGAAGGCGGTTCCCGACTGGCTGTCGGTGGGCGGCGCGGTGACGCCGGCCACCGGCTGGTGGCGATCGGCGGCGTAGCCGGCCATCATGGCGTCGATGCGCGCCTCGGTCACCAGGGAGTCCGGAGCCTCGTCGCTCCAGCCGGTGGAGCGCATCCAGCGGGCTCGCTCGCCGAAGGCCCGCGCCGAGGTCTCGGCCAGCAGGTGGGGCCGCTCGGCGGCGTCGGCATCGCTCCAGCGCGGCCACAGGGCCGCCACCAACTGGGCGGCCATGGCGCTGCCCGCCGACGGCGGCGGGGCGAACCAGGCGGTATCGCTGCCGACCTTGACGGCGATGGCGTCGCGCCAGGTGGGGCGGATATCGCGCAAATCGTCCAGGGACAGGGTGCCGCCCGCCGCCTGGGCTCCCTTGACCAGTTCGCGGGCCAGGGGGCCCACATAGAAATTGCCGGTGTTGTGGCGGAGCGTCGAGATCACTCCGGCCAGCTGGGGCTGCAGCAGCAGGTCGCCCTCGCGCAGGACCGAGCCGTCGGCGCGCATGAACACGGTCCGGGCCGCCGGGTCGCGGCCGATGATGGGCAGGCCGCGCGCCAGATCGTTGGCCAGGGCGCGCGACACCGGGGTGCCGCTGCGGGCCAGCCGTTCCGGCTCGATCAGCAGGCTTTCCCAGCGCAGCTTGCCGTACTTGGCGTGCAGCGCGAAGAAGCCGCGCGGGTTGGCCGGCACCGCCGAGGCCAGGGGGCCGGACAGGCGCGAGGCGATGGCGGGGAAATCGATGACTTCCGTCTTCTTTTTGCCGTTATCATGTACTATGCAGGTGCCTCCGCCGCCCAGGCTGGCGGTGGACGGATAGGTGACCGCCAGGGTGAAGTAGATGGCGGTGGCCGCGTCGGCGGCGGTGCCGCCCGCCGACAGCACGTCGCGGCCCAGGACCGCGGCACGGGGCTCGTCCGCGGCGACCATGCCGCCGAAGCCGGTGATGTGGCCCACCTGGCCGACGGGGCGCGCGGGATCGCTGCAGGCGGCCAGCGCCGGAATCGCCAGGGCGGCGAGGGCGATGGCGGCCCTGGAGCCGGCCAAGCGGGGGCGGCGCGACGAATTGACCGATGAGGAGAGTTCCTTGCTCACGCGCATAATCCTTCTGGTGACGTTCCTATTGGTCGCTTCGACGCCGCCCACCTTGGCCCAATCCCAGCCAAGGCGGCAGTTCATCCGTGATGCGGAGGTGGAAAATACCATCCGAACTTTCGGGACGCCAATTTTTCAGGCGGCCGGGTTGGACCCGGCGGCCATCCGCATCAATCTGATCATTGATTCGACCCTGAACGCCTATGTCGCCGGCGGACAGAACATCTTCTTTCACTCCGGCCTGCTGATCCGGTCCGAGCATCCCGGCCAGTTGATCGGCGTGATGGCCCACGAAACCGGCCATATCGCCGGCGGCCACCTGATCCGCAGCACCGACGCCATGGCCAACGCCTCGACCGAGGCGATTCTCGCCACCCTGCTGGCCGCGGCGGCCGGTGCCGCCTCGGGGCGCGGCGACGCGGCGGCGGCCATGGCGCTGGGCGGCAACGAACTGGCCATGCGCAATCTGCTGGCCTTCTCGCGCAGCCAGGAGAGCCAGGCCGACCAGATGGCCATGCGCTTCCTCGACGATACCCACCAGTCGGGCAAGGGGCTGGTGGAGTTCTTCGAGATCCTGGGCGACCAGGAAGCCCTGGTCTCGGCGCGCCAGGACCCCTATGTGCGAACCCACCCGCTGACCCGCGACCGTGTTTCCTTCGTGCGCAACGCCGTGGACCATTCCCCCTATTCCAAGACTCCCTGGCCGGCCGACTGGATCGAGATGCACCGGCGCATGAAGGCCAAGCTGTTCGCCTATGTCGAACCGCCCATCCGCACCTTCCAGCGTTACAAGGAGACGGATACCAGCATCGAGGCCCGCTACGCCCGCGCCGTCGCCGCCTATCGCAAGCCCGACCTGACCATGGCGCTGGGACTGATCGACGGGCTGATCAAGGAACGGCCCAACGATCCCTATTTCTGGGAACTGAAGGGCCAGATGCTGTTCGAGAACGCGCGCGGCGCCGAGGCCGTCGAGCCCTACCGCAAGGCGGTCCGCCTGCTGCCCGACAACGCCCTGCTGCGCATCTCCCTGGGCCAGGTCCTGATCGAGTCCGAGGATACCTCGTTGCTGGGCGAGGCCGAGACCCATCTCACCGCCGCCGTCAACCGCGAGCCCGAGGATATCTTCGCCTGGCAGCAACTGGCCATCGCCTTTGGCCGCGACGGCAAGGAGGGCATGGCCTCCTATGCCCTGGCCGAGCATTACATGCTGACCGGCAAGCTGTCCGAGGCGCAGTTCCACGCCAACAAGGCGGAGCAACTGCTGGGCAAGCAGGGATCGGTGTGGCTGCGCATCCAAGACATCAAGGAGCGCGCCTCGCAGGTCAAGGCCGATCGCGACCGGGGCCGCAAGTGGTGGTAGCCCTTGCCCCCCGGTGCCGCTTCGGCCAATATGCCCGCCATCATTCCGCCTCTTGAGGGTCCTTCGCCAATGATCGCCAAGACTTTTGCCGCCGCCCTGATGGTGTCCGGCCTTGCCCTTGCTTCCCTGCCGGCCGCCGCCCAGGAGGTCCCGCTGACCCCCAAGCAGACCGAGGCGGTCAAGAAGGTGGTGCGCGACTACCTGATGGAGCACCCGGAGGTGCTGGGCGAGGCCCTGGAGGCGCTGCGCGAAAAGATGCGCGCCCAGGCCGAGGCCGATGCCCACAAGATGCTCGAGGCCCGCAAGGATGAAATCTTCAAGGCTCCCGAGGACCCGCAGGGGGGCAACCTCAAGGGCGACCTCACCGTGGTCGAGTTCCTCGACTACAATTGCGGCTTCTGCAAGCAGGCCTTCGACCCCCTGTGGGAAGCGGTCAAGGCCGACGGCAAGGTCCGCGTGGTGGTCAAGGAATACCCGATCCTCGGGCCGGATTCGGTGCTGGCCGCCCGCGTCGCCCTGGTGGCCAAGGCCCAGAGCCAGGCCAAGTATGACGACGTCCACCGCGCCTTCATGAAATTCCGCGGCCGCCTGGACGAGAAGGCCATCTACAAGATCGCCGGCGAGCAGGGTTTCAACGTCGAGCAGTTGAAGAAGGATATCGGCGGCGCCGAGATCGAGAAGCAGTTGAAGAAGAATTTCGACCTGGCCCGTTCCCTGGATATCGGCGGCACGCCCACCTTCATCGTCGGCGACCGCATCATTTCCAGCGCGCTCGACCAGCAGACCCTGAAGCAGTTGATGGACGCGGCGCGCCGCTCGGCCACCAAGCAGGGCGGCTGATCCCTCCGCTTTCCGTCACCACGGCAAGAGCCCCCGACCGCAAGGCCGGGGGCTTTTTCTTATCGTGCCGGACGCTACAGCATCGTGCGTCCAATAAGAATCACCCCTCTCCCCGCCACAAAGTGGTGGGGGGAGGGGGCGTTATAGCAATTCGGAAGCTCCCTCCCCCGTAAGGCCGGAGGAGGGAGCCCGGGCGCTGGCCGGGGAGCGTGAGATCGTCCCAGGACAAAAAAATCCCCGGGAACCTTGCGATTCCCGGGGGCGTAGGGTGGAGTTTGAAGTGTCTTAGTAGATGTCGTGCTGCGTGTTGTACACGTTGAACTTGCCGGTCGGGGTGATCAGCTTGGGATCCTTGATCACGGCCTTCAGCTTACGAGTCTTGTCGTCGAGGATGACGATGGCCGACGGGTCGGTCTTGCCGGCCCAGATCGAGAACCACACTTCATCGCCCTTCTCGTTGTACTCGGCGTGCACCGCGCGCTTCACCGCCTTGGTCTCCGGCAGTTCGGCCAGCTTGGCGATGTTGATCACTTCCGGGCCCTTGTCGAGGTTCTTGATGTCATACACGGTCACCGACTCGGCGGCGGCCGCTTCCGGCATCAGCGGGGCATCGGCCCACAGATTGTTCGACTTGGGGTGGGTCTTGACGAACAGCGAACCAGCACCGTGGTTCTTCAGCTCGGCGACGACCTTCCAGGCATTGGCCTTGTTCTTGGCCGGATCGGTGCCGATCAGAGTGATCACGTCGGCGCCCAGGTGCGAGGTAGCCCACACGGGACCGAACTTCGGATGAACGAAGTTGGCGCCGCGGCCCGGATGGGGCTTGGACTTGGTATCAACCAGGGCGGCGAGCTTGCCCTCCTTGGTATCGACAACGGCCACCTTGTTGGAGGCGTTGGCGGCAACCAGGAAGTAACGCTTGGTCGCGTCCCAACCACCGTCGTGCAGGAACTTGGCCGACTCGATGGTGGTTTCCTTGAGGTTCTTGATGTCCGAGTAGTCCACCAGCTTGATCAGGCCGGTTTCCTTCAGGTTGATCACCCACTCCGGCTTGATCATCGAGGAGACGATCGAGGCGACGCGGGGCTCGGGGTGATACTCGCCGTCCACGGTCACGCCGCGGGTCGAGACGATCTTGAGCGGCTTCAGGTCGGCGCCGTCCATGATCACGTATTGCGGCGGCCAGTAGGTGCCGGCCACGGCATACTTGTCCTCGAAGCCCTTGAACTTGGAGGTATCCACCGAGCGGGCATCCATGCCGGTCTTGATGGTGGCCACCACGGCGGGGGTCTCCATCCACAGATCGATCATGTCCAGCTTGCCGTCGCGGCCGATGACGTACACGAAGCGGCCCGACGCCGACAGGCGCGAGATGTGCACGGCATAGCCGGTCTTGATGATGGTCCAGATCTTCTTGGTATCACCGTCGATCAGGGCGATCTCGCCCGAATCGCGCAGGGTCACCGAGAAGACGTTCTTCAGGTTGACCTTGTTCATCTGCTTCTTCGGACGGTCTTCCGGCTTGACGACGACCTTCCACGAAGCGGTCATTTCCTTGATGCCCCACTCCGGCGGAACGTCGGGGGTCATCTGGATGTAGGTGGCCATGTTCTTGATTTCATCCTTGGTCAGGATGTCATCGAAGTTCACCATGCCACCGTCGGTGCCATTGGTCAGAATCTTCTCGAGGCGGGCCTGGCCCAGCTTGGCGGTATTGGCCGGCTCGAGGTTCTTACCGGTAGCACCCTTGCGCAGCACGCCATGGCAGCCGGCGCAACGCTCGAAGTAAATCTTCGCGCTGGCTTCCTTGGCTTCCTTGCTCAACGTCGGCGCTTCCTGGGCGAACGCAGCACCTCCCATCGCGAACGGCAGCGCCGTCAGCAACAATGCGTTCCGAACTCCCTTCCACATACGGCAACCCTCCCTAAATACGTCAAACTACACCGTGACCGGGAGGCCCCAGGAGGGGCCGGCGGCCAAAGCACTGAAAGTCTGGGCACAATGGGCTTCCCGGGGCGTTCTGAATGTGACTATCGTCAAATTCCGTCGAGGAAAGTCTTGAAAGCAGGCCTCAGTGCATCTCAACTGCGGCCGCTGCCCGCTTCGAAGCAGGCGCGGCGCAACAGGTCTACATCGTCTATCCGGACGGCATTGCCGGAAGTATGGACTCCCAGGACGCGCAGCCGCCCCAGCACGCGGGACAGGCTTTCGCGGCGGATGCCCACCCGGCTGGCCAGGACCTCCTTGTTGAAGGGCAGCAGCACCTCGACCCGGCCCTCGGTGGCCGGCGTCTGGGCCAGAAGGAATTCGGCGACGCGCTGCCAGGGGGTCAGTTCCTTGAGGTCGGAAATCTCGCCCGCCAGCCGGCGGTTCCACTTCACCAGGGCGGCCAGCATGCGGTAGGCCAAGGCGTGGTCCGAGTGAAGGGTATAGAGGAAGGCGCGGCGCCCCACCCGGATCAGGGTGGCGTCCTCGATCACCTCGGAATGCAGGGGGAAGCGGCCGGTGGATAGCATGGCGGCTTCGGCGAAGGAGGTGCCGGGGCCGAAGATCTCGACGATGCTTTCCCGTCCGTCCTGGGCCAGGGCGAACAGCTTCACCGCCCCGTCCAGCACGATATAGAAACAGTCGGCCTCGTCGCCGGCCCCGAACAGCAAGGTGCTGCGCCGTCGGGTGATGGTGGCGGAATCGGCCAGCAGCCGGTTGAGCACGTCGGGCAGGATGCCGTCGAACAGCGGCAGGGCCGCCACCACCTCCTGGGCGCTGCGCGAGCCCTTGAAGACGCGTTGCGGCGTCGTCAGGGTGCGGTCGCAATCGGCGGTGGGACCTTCGCAGGACGGGCGGCAGGGGCACGACACCGGGCCGCCCGACACCTTCGTTTCCATCGGTCCGCTAGGCGGTGAACGCAGCGCAGTCGCCATAGGTCCTCAGCTTCGCCACATCGGCGATCTCTACCTTGTCGGTGCGGCTGGCCACCACACCCTTGTCGCGGAGTTTGGCAAAGGCCCGCGACAGGGTCGCGGGGTCCATGCCCAGGTGATCGGCCAGATGCCGCTTTTCATAGGGCAGCCGTACCACCGCCCGGCCGGTGGTGTCGCCGGCCAGGGCCAGCAGATAGCTGGCCAGGCGTTCGGCGGTGGACTGCATCTTCAGTTCGGTGATTTCGCGGACCTGCTCGCGCAGGTGGCCGGCCATGGCCGAGATCATGGCGATGGCCACTTCGAAATGGGCTTCCAGATAGGTCATCAGCAGGCCGGCCGGAATGGCCAGCAGCGAGACCGGGCCGGCGGCGTGCGCCGTGGCGGCATGGGGCGTGCCGGTCAGCACCGCCTCTTCGCCGGCCGTGTCGCCGATCGACAGGCGGAACTGGGGCGACGCGGCCGACGGGTCGATCAGGATTTCGCCGGACAGGACGAGGAACAGGAAATCGGCGGGGGTGCCTTCGGCGAACACCGGGGCGCCGTCAGGCAGCGCCAGTGTGCGGTGGCCCTCGAGAAGGGCGGCAGCGTCCGCGGCGGGAATCGCCGAAAACAGCCGGCTTCGCCTCATCGCGCACAGGGTGTCGGAATCCATCGTCCCTCCCGCCGCCGGGAGCATTAGACGATGCAGCCCCCGAACATTCATTATCATCTCTCTAAAAAGAATAGGGCGACTTGATCTTGGTTAAGGGGTCCGGGGCGCCAGCGAAACTGTGCGGCGCACAAAGCTGAGTCTAATTCATATAAATCTAATGTGCTGGACCAAGCAAAACCCTGGTAAATTGATCAAGATCACGTCTATTGCTGGGCGTCATGATTACAGTCCGTCACATTCTGGAGCCCGCGCGTGCCGTCCGGAGGGCGTCCACGCGAGTGGACAGGAGGAAGGCGCGGGCCTGACCGGAGGAGTGTCGGGGACGCGGGCGGCGTCGGAAACTCGCCCCGTGTCCCGATCAATCATTGCCCAAGGTCAAGTCGGGTCCCGATCCGCCATGGTATCGGTTCCACTTGAGGGCGGGCAACTCGGGTACGCTGGGGAGCGCAATGGCTACTGAATCCTTGCTCGGAAAACTGCTGAGGATGAAAATCCTGGGTGCGTCGCTGTTCGGCGCCGGGGTGATCTTCGTCGGCGGCATCATGTTCTGGGGCGCCTTCAACACGGCAATGGAAGCCACCAACACGCTTGGCTTCTGTATCAATTGCCATGAAATGAAGGACAACGTCTACCAGGAGTACACCAAGACCATCCACTACACCAACCGTTCCGGTGTGCGGGCCGCGTGCTCCGACTGCCACGTCCCCAAGGACTGGGTCCACAAGTTCGTCCGCAAGATTCAGGCCAGCGGCGAGGTCTTCCACTGGCTGATGGGGACCGTCAACACCCCCGAGAAATTCGACGCCAAGCGCTTCCAGCTTGCCAAGCGCGTCTGGGCGACCATGAAGAGCACGGATTCGCGGGAATGCCGCAACTGCCATGCCTTCGATCAGATGAATCCCGCCATGCAGAAGCAGCGTGCCAAGAAGCAGCACGAGAATGCCCAGGCCGAGGGCGGCACCTGCATCGACTGCCACAAGGGCATCGCCCACAAGCCGGTCCACCACCTGCTCGAGCAGGAAGAGGAGCAGAAGGCCGCCGAGGAGGCCAAGAAGAAGGCCGAGGCCGACGCCAAGAAGGCGGCGACCACCACCACCGCCGCCGCTCCGGCTGCTTCGGCTCCCGCCTCGGCCCCGGCCGCCGGCGGCGCCCAGTTGCCCCCCGTCACCGGCAAGGCCGTCGACTGGAGCAAGGTGGCCGAGGTCAAGACCGTGCTGTTCTATCCCGGCCAGACCGCCATGGAATGGGTGCTGACCGGTACCGACCACGGCGGTACCCGCGCCTTCAAGAAGGGCGACCGCTGCTTCGAGTGCCACAGCAACGAGACCGCCGACATGGGCGCCAAGATGGCGTCCGGCTCCAAGGCGGAAAAGACCCCCATCCCCGGCAAGCGCCCCGCCATCCCGCTGTCCATCAAGGCGGCGTACGACGCGGACAACCTGTACATGCGCTTCGAGTTCCCGGCCGGCCCGCACAACGAGGTTCCCTTCGTCAAGGGCGGCAAGATGGACCCCGACAACGAGGTCAAGGTCGCCATGATGATCGACAATGGCAAGGTTGACATGGCCGCCCGCTCGGGCTGCTGGACCTCCTGCCATTCCGACGCCCGCGACATGCCGACCGCGCCGGAAGCCGGGGCGCTCGGCGCCGCCAAGGGCATCGACACCTCGCACGGCTATGTCACCAAGTACGTGCCGGAGAGCCGCACCCAGTTCGACACCACCAAGCGCGACAACTGGGACAAGCTGAAGCCCCAGGCCGAGCTGGATGCCCTGCTGGCCGGCGGCACCTTCCTCGACCTGACCCGCTGGAAGTCCTCGGGCGCCTCGGAGCAGGGCTACGTCCTGGCCGAGCGCGTGCTGAAGCCCGGCAACGACGTGGCCTATACCGGCAAGAAGGAAGGCGACAAGTGGGTCGTGACCATGATCCGCCGCCTGAAGGCGACCCAGCCGGGCGAGGTCAACCTGACCGCCGGCCAGTCGTACAGCGTCGGGTTCGCCGTGCATGACGACTTCACCGCCGGCCGCTTCCACCACGTGTCCGTCGACATGAAGCTCGGCCTGGACGCCGAAGGGGAGATCAAGGCGGTCAAGATGTAGTAGTCTGAGCGACGGGCCGGATGTGGAGTGGGGATTTCCGCATCCGGCCCTTATTTTCCTGGGAGGGAAAGACAGATGGGTAAGATCGCATTTCGTGCCGCCGCGGCGGCTTTCGCCGTCTCCACCCTGGCCGCCGGGGCGGCCCTGGCCGCTCCCAAGGCGGTCAACTGGGACGGTATTCCCGTTTCCGAAGCCATGTTGTTCTATCCCGGCCAGACCTCCATGGAATGGATTCTGACCGGCTCGGATCATGGCGGCGTGCGCGCCTTCAAGAAGGGCGACCGCTGCTTCGAGTGTCATTCCCAGGAAGCCACGGACATGGGCACCAAGATGGTGACCGGCGCCAAGGCGGAAAAGACCCCCATCGCGGGCAAGCGCGCCGCGTTCCCGTTCAAGGTCAAGGCGGCCTATGATGCCGAGAACCTTTACCTGCGCTTCGAATTTCCCGCCGGTCCCCATGCGGACGTGCCCTTCGCCAAGGGCGGCAAGCTCGACCCCGACAACGAGGTCAAGGTCGCCATGATGATCGACGGCGGCAAGGTGGACATGGCGGCCCGCTCGGGCTGCTGGACGTCGTGCCACTCCGACGCCCGCGACATGCCGACCGCGCCGGCCGCCGCCGCGCTGGGCGCCGCCAAGGGCATCGACACCAAGGCCGGCTACGTCACCAAGTACGTTCCCGAAAGCCGCACCCAGTTCGACACCGCCAAGCGCGACAACTGGGACAAGCTGAAGCCCCAGGCCGACCTAGACGCCCTGCTGAAGGGCGGCGGCTTCCTGGAACTGCTGCGCTGGAAGTCGTCGGGCGCCGCCGAGCAGGGCTATGTCCTGGCCGAGCGCGTGCTCAAGCCCGCCACCGACCTTACCGCCTCGGGCAAGAAGGACGGCGCCAACTGGGTGGTGACCATGACCCGCAAGCTGAAGAACGGCCTGCCGGGCTCGGTGGCCCTGGAGGCGGGCAAGAGCTATACTGTCGGCTTCGCCGTGCACGACGACTTCGCCAACGGCCGCTTCCACCACGTGTCCCTGGACATGAAACTCGGCCTCGACGCCGAGGGGGAGATCAAGGCGGTGAAGCTGCCCTAGGCCCGAACCGATCAGGAGGCCGGTCATGACACGTCGATTTCTGCTGATTTTTCTCGGCGGTGCGGCTCTGGTCCTGACCGGTCCGCTTGCCCGGGCGGCGGATACCGTCCGGGTCAGCATGGACAAGAACCTGTTCACGCCCCAGGTGCTGAAGATCAAGCCGGGCACCACGGTGGAATGGGTCAACGACGAAAAGCGTACCAGCCACAGCGTGTTCTTCGAAAAGGAAGGGCTGGCGGAATCCGACCGGCTGTTCCCGGGGGAAAGCTGGACGCGGAGCTTCGACAAGCCGGGCACCTATCCGTACCGCTGCGGGCCGCACCCGGAGATGGTCGGAACCGTCGAAGTGACGCCGTGAGCAACAGGGGAACGGGGGAAACATGGCCGATGATTTGAGGCCGCTGGTTCATCTGGTGGGGGCGGGGCCGGGCGATCCCGACCTGTTGACGGTCAAGGCCCTGCGCCTGATCCAGTCGGCGGACGTCGTGGTCTATGACCGTCTGGTGGGCGACGGCATCCTCGACCTTATTCCGGCGGGGACCGCCCGCATTTCGGTGGGCAAGGCCAAGGGGCATCACCTGCTGCCCCAGGACCAGATCAACGACCTGCTGGTCAGCCTGGCCCGTCCGGGCCGCCGGGTGGTCCGCCTCAAGGGCGGCGACCCTTACGTCTTCGGCCGGGGCGGCGAGGAGGCCATCTATCTGGCCGGCTACGGCATCGCCACCGAGGTGGTGCCGGGCATCACCGCCGCCGCCGGCTGCGCCGCCGCGTCCGGCATTCCGCTGACCCACCGCGAGGTGGCGCGCAGCGTGCGCCTGGTCACCGGCCATCTGCGCGACGACCAGAGTCTGGACCTGGATTGGGAGCGTCTGGCCGATCCCTCGTGCACCCTGGTGGTCTATATGGGGGTGGGCACCACCGGCCTGATTTCCCAGGGGTTGATCGGTGCCGGCCTCGACCCCGCCACTCCGGTGGCGGTGGTGGAAAAGGGCACCACGGCGGCGCAGCGCGTGCTGCGCGGCACCCTGGCGGACCTGGAGGCCGACGTGGCCCGCTGGCAGGTGGAGCCGCCGGCCCTGCTGATCATCGGCCGCGTGGTGGCCCTGGCCGCCGAGCAGGAGGTGGCCGAGTGGCGCGGTGCCGTCGAGGCGTGAAGCGGTCTTCGTCGGGTCTCTTGCTCAACGTCAAGCCCTTGGGGCGCGGGGAATGCTATTCCTCGATCAGCCTGTGGGAGGGCTGAGGATGCGGATGTTTGCGGCCCTGACGGGTGCGATGGTGATGGTGCTGGCGGCCGGGATGGCCTCGGCCGAGGTCGCGCCGGCGCGCCAGGCGAAACTCAAGGACATGGTCGACCAGGATTGCGGCTCGTGCCACGGCATGACCCGCCACGGCGGGCTGGGTTCGCCCCTGCTGCAGGAAGACCTTGCCAAGCTGTCGGCCGAAGCGGTGATCGAAACCATCCTGGAGGGGCGCCCCGGCACCCCCATGCCGCCGTGGAAAGCCATACTGAGCCGGGAAGAGGCCGCCTGGATCGCCGCCTATCTGATGGGAGAGCTGAAATGAAGCGTATCGCGGTGGCCGTTCTGGGCCTTGGCCTGCTGTCGGCCTGCCAGCCCGCGTTGCGCGGCACCGGCGACCTCGGCCTGGTGGTCGAGCGCGCCGACGGCCGCCTGATGGTGGTGGAGAACAGCACGTCCACCAAGCTGGCCTCGGTGGCCGGGCTGGGCGATCTGTCCCATGCCGCCCTGGTCTATTCCCGCGACCAGCGCTACGCTTTCGTGTTCGGCCGCGACGGCGGGCTGACCAAGGTGGATATCCTGACCGGCTCCATCGTCGGCCGCGTCATGCAGTCGGGCAATTCCATCGGCGGCGCCATCTCCCAGGACGGCTCGCTGGTGGCGGTGGCCAATTATACGCCGGGCGGCATCAAGGTGTTCGATGCCGCGACGCTGGAGCAGGTGGCCGACATTCCCGCCACCGGCCCGGACGGCAAGGCCAGCAAGGTGATCGGCATCGCCGACCTGTCCGGTCGCCGCTTCATCTATACCCTGTACGACGCCGGCGAGATCTGGATCGCCGACCTGTCCGACCTCAAGGCGCCCCGGATCACCAAGTACCCCAATATCGGCAAGCTGCCCTATGACGCGCTGATCACCGGCGATGGGCGCTGGTACCTGGCCGGGCTGTTCGGCGAGGACGGCATCGCGCTCCTGGACCTGTGGAACCCCGACAAGGGGGTGAAGCGCATCCTCGACCATTACGGCAAGGGCAAGGAAGCGTTGCCGGTCTACAAGATGCCCCATCTGCGCGGCTGGGCGGTGGCGGGCGACGAGGTGTGGCTGCCGGCCATCGGCCACCATCAGGTGCTGGTGGTGGACAAGGGACGCTGGAGCGAAAAGACCCGCGTCGACGTGGCGGGCCAGCCGGTCTTCGCCATGGCCCGGCCCGACGGGCGGCAGGTGTGGGTGAACTTCGCCGTTCCCGATTACTCCAAGGTCCAGGTGATCGACACCCAGACCAAGACGGTGATCAAGACCCTGGAACCGGGGCTGGCCATCCTGCACATGGAATTCACGCCCAAGGGCGAGCGGGTGTGGCTGTCGGCCAGGGATTCCGACGCGGTGGTGGTCTACGACACCGAAACGCTGGAGAAGGTGGCGGAATTGCCGGCCTCGCGGCCCAGCGGCATCTTCTTCACCAACCGCGCCAACAAGACCGGGCTCTAGGCATGGACCAGTTCGACCAGCGCCTTCTGAACGAATTCCAGCAGGACTTCCCGCTGGCGTCGCGCCCCTATGCGGTGCTGGGAGAGCGTTTGGGCCTGGACGAGGACGAGGTGATGGACCGGCTGGCCCGCCTGACGCGCGGCGGTTCGGTCAGCCGGGTCGGTGCGGTGTTCCGGCCGCACACGGTGGGCGGTTCCACCCTGGCGGCCATGGCGGTGCCCGATCATCGCCTCGACGAGGTGGCCGATCTGGTCAACGCCTTCCCCGAGGTCAACCACAATTACCAGCGCGAGCACCGCCTGAACCTGTGGTTCGTGGTGACGGCGCCGTCCAAGGCGCGGGTGGCCGAGGTGCTGGCCGAGATTTCCGCCCGCGCCGGGCTCAAGGTCCTCGACCTGCCGCTGCTCGAGCATTTCCACATCGACCTGGGATTCGACCTCAAATGGAGCTGAGCGACAGCGATCTCGCCCTGGTCTCGGCCCTGGCCGAGGGGCTTCCCCTGGTTTCCCATCCCTACAAGGCGGTGGGGGCGCAACTGGGCATGGACGAGGCCGAGGTGGTCGAGCGCATCCAGGCCATGCGCGATGCCGGCATCATCCGCCGCTTTGGCATCATCGTCCGCCACCACGAACTGGGATTCCGCGCCAACGCCATGTCGGTGTGGAGCATCCCCGAGGACGTGGTCAGCGAGGTGGGCCGCCGCCTGGGCGACGCGCCCGAGGTGACGCTGTGCTATCGCCGGCCGCCCCGGCTGCCCGACTGGCCCTACAACCTGTTCTGCATGATCCACGGCCGCGACCGGACGGCGGTGGAGGAATCCATCGCGGCGCTGGTGCGGCGCTTCGATCTCGGCCAGTATCCCCACGCGGTGCTGTTCTCCACCCGGCGCTTCAAGCAGACCGGGGCGCGCTACGGACGGCCCATCCCCCGGGCGGCGGCGGAGTAGGCCCCGAGCATGGACGACATCGACCGCGCCATCATCAATTCCCTGCAGGGCGGCTTTCCCATCTGCGACCAGCCGTTCGGCGCCGTCGCCGAGCCCCTGGGGCTGACCGGCACCCAGTTGATGACCCGTATCCGCAAGCTCAAGGAAGACGGGATTATCTCGCGCTTCGGCCCCATGTGGCATGCCGAGCGGATGGGGGGCGAACTGACGCTGTCCGCCATGAAGGTTCCGGCCGAACGCTTCGAGGAAGTGGCCGACATGGTCAATTCCTATCCCGAGGTGGCGCACAATTACGCCCGCGAGCACGCGCTCAACATGTGGTTCGTGGTGGCCACCGAAAAGCCGGGCCGCAAGGCCGAGGTCCTGGCCGAGATCGAGGCCAGGACCGGCATCGAGGTCCACGACATGCCGAAAATCCAGGAATTCTACGTGGGTCTGAGGTTCGAGGCATGAACGACAGGCGCCCCCTCCCCAACCC
>JAVBXM010000070.1 GCA_030824585.1 Phaeospirillum sp.
TGCCGCTGTCCAGGTCGATGGCATAGGAGAGTGCCGCCAGGGTGGCCGCCTTCATGCCGGGCATGGAACGGGGCCAGGGCCGCTGGGTTTCCAGATGCTTGGCCAGCTTCTGCACCGCCCACAGGGCGCAGTGGGGGCCGAAGGCCTGGCGGAAGCCCTTGAGGTCCAGCCTGGTATAGGCGGTGAACAGGAATACCGTCACCGGCTTCAGGGCGTATTCCATGGCGGGGAAGATCATGTCCACCGCCTTGTTCTCCATGACGGCGATCTGGGACACCGCCTTGCGCAGCGCCACCTCGTCTATGTCGGGGAACACGGCTTCCAGCCCCTGCTTGGTGAAGGCCTCCATCAGGGCGTTGGAATCGATGCTGCCGTCCACGGCGCGCAGGCGGCGCGCGTCTTCCAGCAGCAGGGGCAGGCGCCCGTCGGGACCCAGTCCCTCGGCGGCCAGGATGTCGATCTGCGTCGATTCCCGCAGCTTGAGGATGCGCGGCCCCAGGACACGCACCGTGCTGGGATGCAGGGTCGAATAACTGGGGATCAGCGGCACCTGCCACTCATAGCGCAGGTTGTCGCGGAAGATGTTGTACAGCTTGTCGCCGGGGCCCTGCGGCGCCACGAAGGGAGCGCGGTGGATGGGCTTCTTGATGCCCAGCTTGATGGCGGTCTTGTGCAGCAGGGAGGGAGCCTCGACCACGACGGGCGGGACCTCGGGGGCGGGCATGGCGGCGCGGAAATAGCGCTTGGCCGAGGCCCGCACCACCAGCGCCACCACGTGGTCCAGGGTGCGGCCGCACCACAGTTCCTCGTCGCCTTCCGTGGCGGGGCGCTTGTCCTTGCGCAGCACCACCTTGCGGAACAGGTCCGGCTGGTTGCGGAACACCTGGAAACACTCGTGCAGCAGACCCGGCGTGTTCAGGATGTGGTCGTAGACCTCATGCTGGGGAACCGTGGAAAGCTGTCCGATATTGACGCGAAGGATATCGGAAACCTGGGTGCGCAACGTGTCGCGCACCGTTTCCAATCCATCGTCCTGCTGCGGTTCAGGCCCTTTGCGGGCTTTGATGCTTGCGTTCACACTCTCCCCCCCGGGAAGTGATGTCCCTGCCCATAACCCTACACCAAGAATGGACATGGATCGCCGCAAACATCAATAAATTGTTAATAATCTTATACTTTAGAATGGGTGTGTCATAGGTATTCTAATTATGACGGCAACCCGAATTGGTTGTTTCCCCCAGCCGGGCCGGCAGCAGGCGCAGCGCGGTGACGCCGGCCGCCGTGATGGCCAGGGCGACGGCGATGCCGCCCAGTCCCAGCATGGTTTCCCAGGCGCTGGGGGCATAATCGTGGACATGCCCGTCGGCGAAGGTGGAGGCGGCCTCCATGCCGGGAAACAGGTCCAGCGGCCAGGCCTGGCCGCCGATGATGATGACCCAGACCTGGGCCAGCCCACCGAGCACCACCAGGATCGAGGCCATCATGGCCCGCTTGCGCGCCGCATGGCCGCAGCCGCCATAGGCGATCACCAACGGTAGAACACCGCCCAGCCCCACCTGCCCGACCCAGAACAGGGTGGTGTGGATTCCGCCGTTCCACAGGATGAACGCCTCGACCCCGCCGCGTCCGGCGAAATAGAGCTGCGTGACGTGATGGAGCGCGGTGAAATAAAGGTTGGCGGCGACGAACAGTCCCAGCAGCCGCACCAGACGGGCGGGCACGTCGTCGCCCATGGGCCGCCGGGTCATCTTGAACGACACCGACAGGACCAGGATGAACACCGCCAGGCCGTAGGCGAAGGACATGGCGATGAACAGCGGCGCCATCACCGCCGCGCCATAGGCCTCGCGCGCCGCCAGGAAGCCGAAGATGCACCCCGTTCCCGTGGTGAGGATCAGCCGCCAGCCGAAGGCGGCCAGGGCGGCCGGCTTGTAGAAGCGCCGGGCCGTCCAATCCATCATGGTCCACAGGTAAACCGCCACCACGGCCATGAAGCCGGAATAGAGGATGACGTTCCAGGCGAAGATGGATTTGAAGTTGAAATGGGTCATGGCGACGAACAGGCGGTCGGGGCGTCCCAGGTCGAGAACCAGCACGGCCAGTCCCCCGGCCAGCAGCGCCACCGCCAGCAGGGCCGACAGGCGGCCCAGGGGCTGGTATTCCACCCGCCCGAACACCGAGCCCATGGAGGCGACATTGAGCGCCCCCGAGGCGGCGACGATCAGGAACACGGCGAAGACATGGGGCAGGCCCCACACCACCTGATTGGTCATGCCGGTGACCCAGTGGCCCTGATGCTCCATGTGGAAGACGGCGCCCAGCGCCACAATGATCACCGCGCCCAAGGCGCCCATCAGGGCCAGCCAGCCCCGCGTATAGGGGCGTACCTGCTGGAATACCGTCTCGGTCATCGTATCTCGGTCCTTCCTTTTTCTCCCTCTCCCCTTTGGGGAAGAGAGGAGGGCCTTCCTTTTTCTCCCCCGCCCCCTTGGGGGAGAGGGTCGGGGTGAGGGGGCCGTCAGACTGGCCCTCACCCGGCTCGCTTAAGGCTCGCCACTCTCTCCCGCCGGTGGGAGAGGGAGAAGTCAGATCCCCTGGTAACGGATGGCGGGTTCCAGCCCCAAATCGGCGCGGATGCGGGTGGTGGCTTCGCGGGCCACCCGTTGCGCGATCTCCGATTTCGGGTCGCTGAGATCACCGAACAGCATGGCGCCCTTGGCCTTGGCGGCGCAGGCCTCGACGCAGGCGGGCAGCTTGCCCTCGTCGACGCGGTGGACGCAAAGGGTGCAGCCCTCCACCGTGCCCTTGCCGCGCGGCAGGTGGGGTTGCTGGCCGGTCTGGCCCTCGTGGGCGAAGGAGCGCGCCTTGTAGGGGCAGGCCATCATGCAATAGCGGCAGCCGATGCAGATGTGACGGTCGACCAGCACGATGCCGTCGGCCCGCTTCATGGAGGCGCCGGTCGGGCAGACGTCGACGCAAGCAGGCTTGGCGCAATGCTGGCACATGACCGGCACCGAATGGGCGGCGCCGGTGGCCGGGTCCTTGACGTTGACCTTGCGGATGTACTGGGCGTCGGTCAGCGGCCGGTCGTGGCCGGAAAGGCCCATCTCGGCCTTGCAGGCCTCGACGCAGACGGTGCACTGGGCGTCGCACTTGGCCGTGTCGATCAGCAGGCCCCAACGCTGGGCGGCGGTGGCCGGTTCTCCCGGTGCGCGGGCCTGGACGGGGGCGGCGACCAGCACGGCGCCCGAGGCCAGCAGCATGTGGCGGCGGGTGATCATCGCGACGCCTCCTTGAGCGGGGCCTTGGGCGTCGTGGCGTGGCACTCGAAGCAATCGGGCTTCACCGCCGCGTAGGCGTGGCACGATTGGCAGAACTGGCCGGGATCGTTGACCGGCACCGCCTTGCCGTCACTGGTGGTGGAGTGGCACTCGACGCAGGCCTTCAGCGATGCCTTGGCGCCCCGGATGCCCAGGCGCAGCGTATCGTCCCGCTGGTGCTTCAGCATGTCCGGGTGGTCGCGGCGCATGGTGGCGGGGGCCTCGATGCAGGCCTCGCCCTTGGCCTTGGGCCATTGGGGGAGGTCGGAGGCGAAGGCGGGCAGGGTGA
>JAVBXM010000207.1 GCA_030824585.1 Phaeospirillum sp.
TCACCGGAGCGGGCGCGGCGGCGGCGGGAGCCGGGGCGACGGTCTTGGCGGGGGTAGCGGCGGTGGCCGGCTTGGCCTTGGCGGTGGTCATGGACTGGACTCCCTGATGGGCGAGGCTGGCGCCTGCGGGTTCGCGCGGCAGGGGCAAACAGCTCGCCCCATGCTGCAATGCAACATGGGGCGTATCATGGGGCTCGGGTAACAGCGAGTCAATAGAGTATATTGCGCTGCAATATATTCGTAATCGGATATGCCGGCTGGTCAGGCGGCATGCTTCTCCGCCAGGAAGCTGGCCATGGCGCCGTCCTCCTTGCCGATATGCTGGACCAGCCAGGTGGCGACATAGTCGAACAGCTCGGCCCCGCCGCTGGTGCTTCCGGCGGTGATGGCGGCGCGCAACTGCTCGAGGCGCTGGAAGAAGGCCCGGTGGCTGCGGGCATGGTTCTCCGCCTCGGGATAGGCGTTGCGCTTCATCAGGGCTTCCTCGTCGTCGAAATGGACGTGCATGGAGCGGTCCAGTTCGGTCAGCAGGGTCAGGGCGGCCTGGCGGCCTTCGCCGCTCATCATGTGGCGGTAGGCCTCGTTGACCAGATCGTAGAGGGCGCGGTGGTGGCCATCCACCGAGGCCACCCGGGTTTCCAGCGCCTTGTCCCAGCGCAGCAGCACCAGATCCTTCTTGTCGGCCCGCACCTGGGCCAGGAAGGTGGAGACCTCGTGGCGCAGGAATTCGGCCTGCCGCGACAGGTCGGAGGAGGATTCCCGGATCTGCTCGGCGGCGGCGCCGGTCTCCCGGGCGGCCTGTTCCACCGAGACGATGTTGCTCGAGACCTCGGCGGTGCCGGCGGCGGCCTGCTCGACGTTGCGGGCGATTTCGGCGGTGGCGGCGGTCTGCTGCTGCACGGCCGAGGCCACCGAGGTGCTGATCTCGCCCATCTCGCCGATCACCGTCGAGATGCTGTCGATGGCCGAGACGGCGGCCGAGGTGCTCTGCTGCACGGCGGAAATCTGCCCGGCGATCTCGCTGGTGGCGCGCGCCGTCTGGTTGGCCAGGTTCTTGACCTCGTTGGCCACCACGGCGAAGCCCTTGCCGGCGTCGCCGGCCCGCGCCGCCTCGATGGTGGCGTTGAGCGCCAGAAGGTTGGTCTGGGCGGCGATATCGTTGATCAGGTTGACGATCTCGCCGATGCGGCCGACGTTCTCGGACAGCGAGCGGACCTGTTCGGTGGTGTGGCTGGCCTCGTCGCGGGCCCGTTCGGCCACCGCCTGGGAGCGTTCCACCTGCTGCGAAATCTCGTTGATGGACGACGACAGCTCCTCGGTGGCCGAGGCGACGGTCTGGACGTTGGCCGAGGCCTGCTGCGCCGACGACGCCACGGTGGTGGCCTGGGCGCTGGTCTCGGTGGCGGTGCCGGCCATCTGGCCCGAGGCGGCCTGCAGTTCGGTGGCGGCCGAGGTCACCGTCTCGATGACCTTGCCGACGCTGTCCTCGAAGGTGTCGGCCATCTTGCGCATGGCGGCCAGACGGTCGGCCTCGGCCCGCTTCTTCTGTTCCTCCTGGTCGGTCTCCAACTGCTTCACCCGGATCAGCTGGTCCTTGAAGTGGGATACCGAGCGGGCCATGGTGCCGATCTCGTCGCCGCGCTCGGCATAGGGTACGTCGACGCCCAGGTTGTTGGCCGCCAACTGGCCCATCACCCCGGTCATGGCGTCGATGGGGCGCAGGATGGAGCGGGCGATCAGCATGGCGAAGACCAGGCCGAGCAGCACCGCCAGGGTCGACACGGCCTTGGACCAGACGTCCTGGCTGTCGATGGTGGATGCGGTGCTGCTGCCCAGCGAACTCAGGACCTGGAGTTCCGAGTCCTTGATCTTGGCGGCCAGATCGGCGAACTCGGCCCCCAGGCGGGCCGCTTCGCTGGTCACCAGCCGGTCGATCTCATTGGTGTCGGAGATGATCTGGGCGAAGTCGGTGCGATAGGCGGGCAGGGTCTGCCCGACCACGTCCACCGCCTTGCGGGTGCGGGCGTCGCGGGTCTGGCCGGCCAGGGCCTTCAACGCCGTTTCCGAGGCGTTGAGCTGGGCCACGGCGGCATCGGAGAACCTCTGCTCGGGAGTGGCGAGGAAGCGGTTGGCGTTGACCCGGCCCTGCAGCAGGTGCTCGAGCGCCTTGCCGGCATGGGCGGCGGTCACGTAGTCGCCATCGGCCATGGCCCCGTCCACCGCTCCGCTCAGGGCGTCGACCATGGCGGCGCCGGCCGGGGCGGCGCGCTCGGTCAGGGCCTTGTCGCGGGATGCCCGAAGCACGATGATCTTCTCGAAATTGGTGTTGTACTGCTCGAACAGGGTCTTCATCCGCTCCAGCGCGGCCTTGCGCTCGGGATCGCGGGTGTTGGCGATGGCCTCGGTCAGGTCCTTCTCCAGGCCGGTCTGCAGGGTGCGGATGCGGGTCAGCGCCGTCCCGTCCCCCTGGCTGCCGGTGAAGGCCAGGACGTTGCGCCGCAAGCCGACCACGTTGCGGTCGATGGTCAGCACGCGGATGGTGTTGTTATTGACCCGCTGGAATTCCGAGACGTTGCGCCCGATGGTCGCGAAGCCGATGCCGACCATGACGGCGACAGCAACCAAAAAGGCTATGATGCTGAGGAATCCACCATAAATACGGGTCTTTACCGTGAGAGTCGCGGCCATATCTATCATCCTCGGCATATGATGGTGAGAATCCCATCGGGGCCAGGGTATCTTGAGTAGATAAGGTTAAGGAGAGGAGAATATTTGAGTATTCCCTTCGTCCAAGGCGTGACGCAAGGGTGGTATTGCTAGTGGATAGGATTCATATTTCCTAATGTTCGTCAGGGGCCATAGCTGAGTCCGTTGGTGCCCACCTTGAGGGTGAACTCGCCCGTCGCGCCGCGCTTGCGGTTATATTCGCGGAAGGGATCGACGGGGACGGGGCCGGGCTGGACGATCTTGTCGCGGCCGGGGTCGAGGGCGGCCAGGGCGGCGGGAAAGCGGGCGGCGTCGAAGGCGGCGGAGGGGTAGGCCCAGGCGGTGAAGACGTACTTGCCCTGGCGGCAACTGGCGGCGGTCCAGTAATAGGAGTGAGACGGCAGTTGCAGCCCCGCCGCCGGCGCGCCGAACGCACCGGAATCGGCCAGGGCGGCGCTCAGCCCGTCATAGGCGGCCTGATCCAGGGAGGTCGTGGCGACGTCGGTCCGCCAGGGCGACAGCGGATCGTACAGGTCGATCTCGGCCACATTGCCCGAGCGGACGACGCCGACCGTCAGGACCTTGTCGGTGGACGACCACTCGTAGAGCCGGACTTGCTGGTCCCACAGGGCGTTGTAGACCAGGCGGAAGCGTTCCGGCGAACCGGGGGCGCAGGCGGCGGCCAGATCGGCCCCCTCGACGAAGGAGAACCACTGGGCCTTGCGGTAGAAGGGGTTGCCGATATCGTCTCCGGTATAGGCGCATCCTGCCAGCAGGACGAGGGCGGCGACACTCACAGACGGTCCGAGACGAGGGGGCATGGTGCATCCGTTGGCGGGAGGACGAGGGCATGGAATGATGCGCAGGCAAATATGGCGGGAATCAGGCGTCCGCGTGCTTTACACAGATTCGCAAAATCTTTAAGGTTTCGGCGATACCCTAAACCAACTCAGTCGCTGAACGGAAGGTCGAGACGTTGCACCTGAGCCGCACCGGATTCCTGAATCGTCTTCGCCTGTCCGCCCTTGCCCTGGCCGCCGCCCTGACATTGGCGGCCCAGCCGGCGGAGGCCGGGCGTTATGCCTCCATCGTCATCGACGCGGAAACCGGCTCGCTCCTGCATGCCACCAACCCCGACACCAAATCCTATCCAGCCTCGCTGACCAAGGTGATGACGCTGTTCCTGCTGTTCGACGAACTGGATTCGGGCCGCATCCGATTGGACAGCAAGTTCACCACCTCGGCCCACGCCGCCGCCCAATCGCCGTCCAAGCTGGGCCTCGAGCCCGGCGAGAAGATCTCGGTGGAAAGCCTGGTCCTCGCCCTGGTCACCAAGTCGGCCAACGACGCCGCCGTGGTGGCGGCCGAGGGGGTGGGCGGCACCGAGGCCAATTTCGCCCAGATGATGACCCGCAAGGCCCATGCGCTCGGCATGCGCAGCACCGTCTACCGCAATGCCTCGGGCCTGCCCGACCTGGGGCAGGTTTCCACGGTGCGCGACCAGGCGACCCTGGCCCGCGCCCTGATCCGCAGCCATCCCGGCTATTACAAGTATTTCTCCACCCGGCAGTTCGTCTACGAAGGCCAGCCCATCAACACCCATAACCGGCTGATGCTGCGCTACCAGGGCGCCGACGGCATCAAGACCGGCTACATCCACGCCTCGGGCTTCAACCTCATCTCGTCGGCCAAGCGCGGCAGCCAGCGCGTTATCGGCGTGGTGTTCGGCGGCACCACCGCCGCATCGCGCGACAAGCACATGGGGCAACTGCTGGACAAGGGCTTCGCCCGGCTGCGCAAGGGCGAAAGCGTCGAGATGGCCGAGGCGGTGAGCAACGACGACCTGCCCGACCTGGACGAGCTGGTGGCCGCCGCCCAGGCCGCCAAGGCTCCGGCCAAGGCCGCCAAGGCGGTCAAGGCCAAGCCGGCTCCCGCCAAGAAGGTGGTCCTGCGCGCTCCGGCCCGCGCCGCCAACGACGATGATGACGACGACGACGCGGTGGGCGATGCCGATCCGGCGGGCTGGGCCATCCAGGTGGGCGCGTTCAACGAGTACCGCCCGGCCCACAAGGCGGCCAGCGACGCCGCCAAGAAGCTGGGCGGGCTGGTCTCCAAGGCTTCCATCGATATCGACAAGGCCGGCAAGGGCGCCAAGACCGTCTACCGTGCCCGCATCTCCGGCTTTACCGAGGATCAGGCCCGCGCCGCCTGCAAGCGCCTGGGCAAGGCGGGCAAGGCCTGCAAGCCGGTCAATCCCAACGCCTGACGAGGGGCGGCCCTTAACCCCGCCATCCCGCCATCAGGGCGCGGATACGGGCCAGGGCCGCCCGCTTGTGGCGCAGGCGCCAGGTTTCCAGCCGCCATTCGTCGCGGCCCGCCATGATTTCGGGGCGGCAGAGATAGGTCTCGGCCGCCACCTCGCTCCCGTCGCCCCGCCGGACCGTCAGGAGCCCGACCCGGTATTCCGGCCCCTCGTAGTGGTCGAGACGGGCGCGATCACCTTCGTCCAGCCCATGGACCAGCAGGCCGTCCACCGTGCCGGTGGCGTGGGGCGCCAGCATGGGATAGGTGCGCCCGGCGATGCCGACCCGCCGCCAGCCCCGCAGCCGGGCCGGCTCCATGCCATCCGGCGTGACCGGCCGGCCCAGCACGGCGGCCAGGACGTCCCCGTCCATCAGGGTGCCGAAGAAGAACATGGGCGTATTTCGGGGGGGAACGGGCTGCACTGCGACCTCCGGATGGGAATCGCAGCAGGATAGCGCCGTACGCCTCAGCCGGGAAGCTGTCTGGCCCGCTCGATAAGGATGCCGAAGGCCTCGGTGAAGGTCAGCAGGGTGTCGTTGACCGGCGGGGTGAAGAAGTTGGGGATGGCGGCGCCGAAAATGACGAACCCCAGGAAGTGTCCGTCAACGTTGATGGGGGCGGTCATGCACGAGCGGCTGCTCGATGCCCGGGCTCTGTCGGTGTGACAGCGCCCCTCCTCGCCGAACACCGCCATGTCGGCGACGATCCGGGGCTCATGGCTGTCGGCCAGCAATACCAGCGACGGGGCGTCGGCCATTTCGATCTCGGTCACCTCGGGCGGCTCGGTGCCGTCGGAATTGCAGGGGAAGGCCCACAGCATGTCGTACTGGGGATCGTAGATCGAAAGCGACGCGTGACCCAGGGGGGCGAAGCCGGGAAGCTCGCGGATCATGCCGTGCAGGCGCCGGGCGGGCTCGTGCAGCCAGGCCACCATCCGGTCCATGGACGGGCTGTTCCCCGGAGGGGCGGCGGGTGCGGCCGGGTGGCCGACGGCAAGGGAGGAATTCGCGTTCATGGTCGGATACTAAACCCCAGGAATCCGCTGGGGAAAGCCACGACTTTAGACATATCGTGATGGAGTCTGCGCCCCTCAGGCGCGCGCCTGGGGCTCGGGCTGGAATGCCCGGTGTATGCTTTTGCATGCGTCCCAGAGGAGGCAGGGCTGCCGGTCGGCGCAGTGGCAGCCGTCCTCGATCAGCGGGGCGATGGAGTCGTAACCCGCCGGAGCGCTCATCAATCCGACGATGGCGCGCACCCGGTCGGGCAGGCAGTGGCGAAGGTCCCTGTCCATGGCGTTTCCTGTTTCCGCCATTGATCTCATTCCATGGTATTAGTGGTGGGATATGCGGGGGAATGCCCGAAATGTAGCTATCGGCAACCATATATGACGATGGCTCCGACACGGCGGCTGGGGCCAAGCCCGTATTGAAAAGCGGTGGCGGCCGGCCGATACTCCTGAAGGGGACGGGCGTTGTTGACGGATTCGGGCATGATGGACGTGATCGACGGCGGCTTGGCCCGCGTTTCCCTGTTCTCCGACCTGGACGAGGCATCGCTTCGCGACATCGAGGCGCGCTGCAACTGGGCGCGGGTGGGATCGGGCAGCCAGATATTCGACAAGGACAGCGACGCGCTGGAGGTCTATTTCGTGGTGGAGGGGGCGGTGCGCATCCTCACCACCGGCGCCGACGAGCGCGAGGTCGCCCTGGCCGACGTCATCGCCGGCAATTACTTCGGCGAACTGGCGGCCATCGACGGCATGAGGCGTTCGGCCCGGGTGGTCGCCACCAAGGACACCTTGCTGGCCTCGCTGGAAGGCGCTTCGTTCCTTGAGCTGATGCGCCAGTATCCGCCCATCGCCATCAAGGTGGTCGAGCGCCTGACCCGCATCGTCCGCAGCCTGGACAGCCGGGTGGCGCAGCTCTCCAGCCAGAACGAGAGCCAGCGGGTCTGGGGCGAAATCCTCCGTCTCGCCCAGCCCGATCCGGCCAAGCCGGAATCCTGGCAGATCGCCGACCTGCCCAATCACAAGGAAATCGCCGCCTGGGCCGGGACCACCCGCGAAAAGGTGGCCCAGGCCATTGGCGAATTGGCCCGCGAGGGCGTGGTGCGCCGCCGCTCCATGGGGCTGGTCATCTGCGACCTGCCCCGGCTGCAGCTCATGGCCGCCGCCCGTGGCGCCGCGTGAGGCCGGGTTTTTCTAAAATTTGAACTAATCTGCTTAAATAAAACTTATGTCTCTGTGCGACTCTTCACAGAGGGCATTGGTATGTTGTGGCAACTTATGTCTCACGAGATAGGGGCGGGAACGCAAGACGCAGTTCAGACCCGGAATGCTCGAGCGGAAATGATGATCGGTATCTGAGTTTCCGGAGCCAGATATAAGGAGGCACAAAATGTTTACTTCGATCCGCACCACGATGAGCAAGTTTATTCGTGACGAAAAGGGCGCCACCGCCATCGAATACGGCCTGCTCACCGCCCTGATCTCCGTGATCATCATCCCCGCCGTCGTCCTGCTTGGCCCCAAGCTCCTGACCGCCTTCGAGGCCATCAACGCCAAGCTGCCGTAATCGGATGCCGCGCCGCTTCGGCGGCGCATCCCCCCTGTCGGGTGATCGGCGAATAAAACGAGGCGCCTCCCGCCGTGGAGGCGCCTCGCTTGTTTGCCATCCCATGAAAGTCCTAACTGAAAATAAAACTTTAGTATCTGTGGATAAGCTCACAGTCTCCGTAGGGGCAAGGCTGTAGCCTTTCTTCGAAGTGGAATGGGAAGAATGAGCCGACGCCCCGGCCGACGGGGCGTTCCCGGCTCGGGGAGGCGGGAATGGGCGACGTGATCTTGATCCTATCGGCCGTGGTCTTTGTCGTGGCGCTGCTGGACGCGGCGTGGGGCGACCTGCGCGACCTGCGCATCCCCAACCGGGTGCCCCTGGTCATCCTGGCGGCCTTCGTGCCGGCGGCGCTGGCCGGCGGCCTGGGCGGAGAGGAGTGGCTGCTGCACCTGGGAACCGGCGTGCTGAGCTTCATGGCCGCCGTGGCGCTGTTCAGCCTGGGGGTGTGGGGCGGCGGCGACGCCAAGCTGGTTCCCGCCGTGGCCCTGTGGACCGGTCCCGCCGCGTTGCCGCGCTTCCTGCTGGTCATGGCCGTGGTCGGTGGCCTGGTGGCGCTGGCCGCCCTGATGAGGCGCCGCGCCGGTGCCGGCGGCCTGCGTCCCGCGCTGCGCGGGCATGTCCCCTATGGTATCGCCATCGCGGCCGGCGGCCTGGACTGGGCGGCGCTGAGCCTGCTCCCCCGGCTGATCGGCTAAGGGCTCGAGAGGTAGGCCATCATGCGTCCCATCGCCATCATCGTCGTCGTGGCCGCCCTGGCGGCCGGCGGCACCGCCATGCTCGCCAAGTCCTGGCTCGACCGCCAGGAGGCCCGCCGGGCCAAGGCGGCCGACGAGCCGGCCGTCGTCGAGATCCTGGTCATCGGCCGCGACGTTCCCTCGGGCGCCACCTTGGCGGCCGACGACCTGCGTTATGAAAGCTGGCCGAAGACCGCCGTGGCCCCCCGCCTGGTGGTGCGCCGGCCGGGCGAGGATTCCAAGGCCGCGTTCGTCGGCATGATCGCCCGCCGCCCGCTGGTGGAGGGCGAGCCGGTCTCGGCCGCCACCACCTTCCGCCCGGAAGCCTCGGGCGTGCTGGCGGGCCTGCTGGCCCCGGGCATGCGCGCCGTCTCCATCGCCATCACCAATCCCAGCGCGGTCTCGGGATTCATCACTCCCGGCGACCGGGTGGACGTGGTGCTGGCCACCGACATCAAGAAGGCCGAGGAAGGCGTCAACACGGAGGGGGGCTCGGGCCTGCTGCTGCGCTATGGCGCCGAGACGGTTCTGGCCGATCTGCGGGTTCTGGCCATCGACCAGCAGATCACCAGGGGGCGGGACGGTGCTCCTATCCAGGGCAAGACCGCCACGCTGGAGGTCACCCCCAAGCAGGCCGAAATCCTGACCGTGGCGGGCATGATGGGCTCGCTGCAACTGTCGCTGCGCCCCCAGCGGGGGGATGCGCCCGCCGTCGCCGCCGCTCCGGGCGAGACGCTGGACTTTACCGCCGACCTGGAAGCCGGCAAGGTACTTCAGGCGGTGGTCGGCTTCAAGCCGAAGGCCGAGCGCGCTCCGGCCGCGGCACCCGGTCCCAAGGGCGTCAGGGTCAATCGCGCCGGTCTGGTCAGTTCGGAGGGGGTGGGGAGATGATGGGGCGTTGGTTGTTTGCCGTAATGCTGGCGGCCGCCCTGGCGGGCCCCGCCTGGGCCCGGGACGACGAACCGCCGTCGCCCAGCGCCGCGCCGCGCGCCAAGGTGGTCAGCCTGGGCGCCCCGCCCGAATCCGGGCCGCCTCCGCGCCCCGGCACGCCGCAATCCCTGCGGGTTCCCTCGTCGGTCTCGGCCGAATCCATGCAGGTGCCGGTGGGCAAGAGCATCGACCTGCCTCTGCCCGGCGCCGTCAGGGAAGTGGTGATGGGCAATTCCGACATCGCCGACGTCATCGTGCGGACTCCCAACATGGTCCACATCACCGGCCGGGCGGTGGGCCAGACCAACGTCTTCCTGATGGACCGCTCGGGCCGCGTCATGCGCCGTATCGACCTGGCGGTTTCCATCGATTCCCAGGCGGTGAAGGACGCGCTGCGGGCCGTGCTGCCCGAGGAACGCTCCATCGCCGTCGAGGCGGTGGCCGACAGCCTGTACCTGTCGGGATCTGTCCGCAACGACGCGGCGGTACGCGACGCCAAATCTGTGGCGCGGCGCTTCGTCGCCGACGACGCCAAGCTGGTCAACCTGATCCGCGTGGTCAACGAGCAGCAGGTGCTGCTCCACGTCAAGGTGGCGGAAATCCAGCGTACCGTGCTCAAGGAACTGGGCGTCGGCCTGACCGCCAACAAGAACATCTCCATCCTGGGCAGTTCCGCCCTGGCCTCGGGCAGCAAGACCAGCCCGACGGTGGGCCTGATCGACGCCTCCAGTTCGGCCATCTTCGGCACCGCCTCCATCACCGGTATCGGCGCCCTGGTGGCCAACCTGAACATCTTGGAGAACCAGGGGTTGATCCGCACCCTGGTAGAGCCCAACCTGACGGCGGTGTCGGGCGAGACCGCCACCATGCTGGCCGGCGGCGAACTGCCCATTCCCATTTCCCAGACCAACGGCGCCATCAGCATCGAGTTCAAGCCCTATGGCGTGCTGCTGTCCTTCACCCCCGTGGTGCTCGATCCCGGCCGCCTCAGCCTGAAAATGAGCACCGAGGTCAGCGCCATCGACAACACCAACAAGACGGCCATTTCCTCGACCATCTCGGTGCCGGCCTTCAAGGTGCGCCGGGCCGGTTCGACGGTGGAATTGCCGTCGGGCGGCTCCTTGATGATCGCCGGCCTGCTGCAGAACGACATCACCAGCAACATCGCCGGGTTGCCGGGCCTGATGGACCTGCCGGTGCTGGGCACGCTGTTCCGCTCCAACGCCTTCCAGCGCAACGAGACCGAACTGGTGGTGATCCTGTCGGCCTATGTGGTCCGCCCGGTGGAGCAGCCCAACCTCGCCACGCCCAGCGACGGCTTTGCCCCTAGCTCGGACCTCAAGCGCTTCCTGCTGGGCCGGCTGCAGGACACCTACACCACCCGCAGCAAGGGGGCGCCCGCCGCGCCGCCCGCCCTGCAGGGTCCCTATGGCCATATCGTCCAGTGAGGAGGATCGCATGAAGACGTTCCGCACCATCCTCCCCGTCCTGTTCCTGGTGCCGCTGCTGGCGGGCTGCGCCGCCGACCTGGCCGAGCACGACTACCGCCTGAACCATCCCATCGCCGTCGAGGAGAAGGCGGCGGTGGCGCTGTTCGCCCGGCCGGCCGGCGGAGCCTCCCTGTCCGACGCCGACCGCGACCGGCTGGGACGTCTGGCCGAGGAATCGCTCAGGCGCGGCGCCGGCCCCGTCCAGGTTACCGCCGGTGCCCGGCCGGGCGAGGAGGACGCCGCCCTGGCCTTCGCCCAGACCCTGGCCGACACCCTGCGCGCCTGGGGCGTCGGCGGGGTCTCGGTGGCGGTGGTCGGCGGCGCCGATGCGGTGCCGCAGCCGGGAATCGCCCAGGTGCGGGTGCCGGTATGGGAGGCCAAGGCGCCGGAATGCGGCACCTTCGAGCGTGGCCTCAATCCCGATTACGGCAACGCGCCGCACAGCAACTGGGGGTGCTCCATCCAGCGCAACAAGGCGCTGATGGTGCAAAACCCTGCCGATCTGGTCCGGGCCAGGGAAAGTTCGGGCCGCGACGGCGGCCGCGCCGGCACGGTGCTGGACAAGTACGGCAAGGGCGAGGCCACCGGTGCGGCCAAGGAGCAGAGCACTGGCGGGTCCACCTCGTCGGTGGGGTCCAAGTAGGAGGCGCCCATGGTCTACCGTCTGAGCATCGAGGCCTTCTGTTGCGGCGCGGACACCGCCGAGGCCCTGCGCGCCGCGGTGACCGACCGGCAATTGGCCAAGTCGCGTCTTGGCCTGATGGACGGGGGGCTGGCGGCGGCCATCGGCCATTACGCCGAGCGGCCCACCCCCCAGGTGCTGGTGGTCGAGGAGAGCGATCCGGCCTTGCTGCGCTCCCGCCTCGACCAGCTGGCCGAGGTCTGCGTCGCCGGCACCAAGGTGGTGGTGGTCGGCCCGGTCAACGATATCCGCCTGTACCGCGAACTGATGGCCAAGGGCGTCGCCGACTACCTGCCGGCCCCGGTCGCCGCCCGCCAGTTGGCGGACAGCCTGACCGGCCTGTTCGCCGACCCGGCCTCGGCGCCGCGCGCCCGCATCGTCGCCTGCTGGGGCGCCCGGGGCGGCACCGGCTCGTCCACCATGGCCCAGAATCTGGCCTGGGCGGCGGCGCGGCACCTGGGCGAGAGGGTGATCCTCATCGACCTGGATCTCGCCTTCGGGACCTCGATCCTGGCCTTCAACCTGGAAGCCAAGCAGACCGTCGCCGACGCCCTGGCCAATCCCGAGCGCCTGGACGAGGTGCTGATGGACCGCTGCATGGCCGAGTACGACGACCATCTGCAGGTGCTGGCCGCCCCCGGCGACGGGCGGAGCCGCAGCGCCATCGCGCCCGAGGCCGTCGAGCACATGGTCGAGCTGGCTTCGCGCCTGGGGGCGCTGGTGGTGCTCGACATCCCCCATGTATGGGCCGAGTGGACCGAGGGATTGCTGGCCGCCGCCGACGAGGTGGTGATCACCGCCATTTCCGATTTCGCGTGTCTGCGCGACACCAAGCTGCTGCTGGAGCTGCTGTCGCCGCGCCGCCAGGGCCTGGGCCAGCCCCGGCTGGTGCTCAACCGGGCCGAGAACGGCCGCAAGGCGCAACTGTCGGCCAAGGATTTCGCCGACACCCTGAAGGTGGTTCCCGCCCTGGTCGTTCCCACCGATCCGGCGCTGTTCGGCGAGGCGGCCACCGAGGCCCGCATGCTGGGCGAGGTGGCCGCCAACCACAAGACCGTCCAGGCCCTGGGCCAGTTGGCCGTCACCCTGAGCGGCAAGGCGGCCCTGGCCGGGCGCAAGCCGTCCGAGGCGAAGGGTTTGCTCGGCTGGCTGAGGAGGTAGGCCATGTTCGGCCGGCGCTCGGCTCCCCCCGATCCCAAGACTCCGCCGTCCCGCGAGGCGGCCCGGCCGGCTTCCGCGCCGGCCGCCGCCCCGCCGCCGGCGGGCGGGCGGGGGACGGAGCTGGACCAGCGCCTTTCCGACATCAAGATCGCCATCTTCAACGACCTGATCGATTCCGTCGACCCCACCGAGCTGGGCAATCTGGAGCCGGCCCAGGTGCGCGAGGAGATATCGGACATCGTCGCCGAGATCATCTCCATGCGGAACCTGGTGATCTCGGCCGCCGAGCAGCAGGTGGTGATCGCCGACATCTGCAACGACGTGCTGGGCCTGGGGCCGCTGGAGCCGCTGATCGCCCGCGACGACATCGCCGACATCATGGTCAACGGCGCCGACCGGGTCTACATCGAGACCGAGGGCCGGATCGAGCTTACCGACATCAAGTTCCGCGACAACGCGCAACTGATGAACATCTGCCAGCGCATCGTCTCGGCGGTGGGGCGCCGGGTGGACGAGGCCAGCCCCATCTGCGACGCCCGTCTGGCCGACGGTTCGCGCGTCAACGTCATCGTGCCGCCGCTGGCCATCGACGGGCCGACGCTGACCATCCGCAAGTTCAAGCGCGAGAAGCTGACGCTGGAAAAGCTGGTGGAGTTCGGCTCGGTGTCGACACAGGCGGCCCGCGTGCTGCAGATCGCCTCGGCGGTCCGCTGCAACATCCTGATCTCGGGCGGCACCGGTTCGGGCAAGACCACCTTGCTCAACTGCATGACCCGCTATATCGACCAGGGCGAGCGCATCGTCACCTGCGAGGACGCCGCCGAGCTGCAGTTGCAGCAGCCCCACGTGGTGCGCCTGGAAACCCGCCCGCCCAATCTGGAGGGCGCCGGGGCCATCACCATGCGCGATCTGGTGAAGAACTGCCTGCGCATGCGGCCCGAGCGCATCATCGTCGGCGAGGTGCGCGGGCCGGAAGCCTTCGACCTGCTGCAAGCCATGAATACCGGCCATGACGGCTCCATGGGGACCATCCACGCCAACACTCCCCGCGACGCCCTGTCGCGTGTCGAGAACATGGTGGCCATGGGCGGCTATTCCCTGCCGGCCAAGGCGGTGCGCGAACAGATCGCCTCGGCGGTCAACGTCATCGTCCAGGCGTCGCGCCTGCGCGACGGCTCGCGCAAGATCACCCACATCACCGAGGTGGTGGGCATGGAGGGCGAGGTCATCACCTTGCAGGATCTGTTCGTTTTCGAGTTCGAGGGCGAGGATTCCCGCGGCCGCATCCTGGGCCGCCACCGCCCCACCGGCCTGCGTCCCGCCTTCTGGGACCGCGCCCGCTATTTCGGCCTGGAGCGCGATCTGGCCGAGGCTCTGGGAGAGCTCCATGTTTGATCTGCTGACCCGCTTGCCGCCGGAGATCGCCGTGCTGGTGGCGGTGCTGCTGGTCGCCCTGGCGGTGCTGGGCTGGTCCATGGCGACCCTGATCCACGGGCCCCGGGCCCGGCTGAAGCGGCGCCTCGCCGTGGTGGCGAGCGGCCAGCCCCCGATCCGGCGCCTGATGGCGCGTGGCCCCCAGCGCAAGTCGGTGCAGGCCCGCCTCAAGGCGGTGGAAGGCGCCCGGCAGCGGCGCTTCGGCTATCGCCTGCGCGAACAGTTGATGCTGGCCGGCTGGAACATGGAGGCCTGGCACTATCTGGCCGGGTCGGGGGCCCTGGCCCTGCTGGTGGTGGCGGTGGGCGAGCTGTCGGGGCTGCCCCTGATGTGGAGCGGGCTTGCCGCCGCCTGTCTCGGCCTCGGCGTGCCCAAGCTGGTGCTGGGCATGGCGGCGCGCAAGCGCCTCAAGGCCTTCACCTCCCAGTTCGCCGACGCGCTCGACGTGGTGGTGCGCGGTATCCGCTCGGGCCTGCCGCTCGGCGAGTGCATCGCCATCATCGGCCGCGAGATGCCCGACCCGGTGGGCGCCGAGTTCCGCCAGATCACCGAGGGCACCCGCATCGGCCTGACCCTGCACGAAGCCATGGGCCGGGCGGTGGAGCGCATGCCCATGGCCGAGATGCGCTACTTCGCCATCGTGCTGGCCATCCAGCAGCAGACCGGCGGCAATCTGGCCGAGACCCTGGCCAAGCTGTCCGAGGTGCTGCGTGCCCGCAAGCGCATGCGCGACAAGGTCCAGGCCTATGCCGCCGAGGCCCGCGCCTCCGCCGCCATCATCGGCTCGCTGCCCCTGGTGGTGATCGGCCTGCTGGCCCTGGTGGCGCCCCAGTATGTCGGCCTGCTGTTCACCAGCGAGACGGGCAATGTCCTGCTGGCCATCGGCTTTCTTACCGAGGTGGCCGGCGTGCTGGTCATGCGCAACATGATCAACTTCGATATCTGAGGGGAGGGAGCGCCATGCTGACCACCCTGATCATGATCATGGCCGCTCTGGCGGCCGCCGCCTCGGTACTGGCCGTCGCCCTGCCGCTGGTTGCCCGCGACCGCCGGGCATCCCGCATCAAGGCGCTGTCCAGCCGCCGCCGGGAGCTGTCCGAACGCCAGCGGGCCGAACTGGAGCCGGCGCGCGGCTCGGCCCGCCGGCGCGGCCAGAGGCCCCAGCGCCGCGTGGCGCTGATGCGGGCCGTCATCGACCGGCTGAAGCTGCAGGACCTGCTGGAGGCCAAGGCGCTGAAGGCCCAACTGGCCCAGGCGGGATGGCGCGGCCAGGCGGCGCCGCTGACCTTCATTTTCGCCCGGGTGGCCCTGCCGGTGATCCTGCTGGCGTTCGGCCTGATCTACGCCACCACCCTATTCGACGAGCAGCCGCTGATGGTGCGCGCCATGATCCTGGCGGTGGCCATGGGGGCCGGGGGTCTCCTGCCCAACATCTGGCTGACCAACGCGGTGCAGAAGCGGCAGAAGGCGCTGAGCCGCGCCTTTCCCGACGCCCTGGACCTCGTCGTCATCTGCGTTGATGCCGGGCTGTCGGTGGAAATGGCGCTTGGCCGCGTCACCGACGAACTGATGCTCAGCGCCCCCGAGATGGCCGAGGAGATCGGCCTGACCGCCGCCGAGCTGGCGTTCCTGTCCGACCGCCGCCAGGCCTGGGAGAACTTCGCCGAGCGCAGCGGGCTGCCCCAGGTCAAGTCCCTGGCCACCGCCATGGTCCAGTCCGAGAAATACGGCACGCCGGTGGCCCAGGCGCTGAAGGTCATCTCCCAGGAAAACCGCGAATCCCGCATGGCCGCCGCCGAGAAGAAGGCCGCCACCCTGCCGGCCAAGCTGACCGTGCCGATGATCGTCTTCTTCCTGCCGGTGCTGTTCGTGATCATCGCCGGTCCGGCCGCCATCCAGGTGTCGGGGATGATGAAGTGACGGGGATGGTCCGTTTCGCTTCTTCGTAGATCCGGCGGCCGCAAGCAAACGGCTACGCGCCCTCGCCGCCGGCCGGGAAGACGAAGGTCTGGGCCGGGTCGACGTGCAGGCGGACCCGGGCTCCCTCGGCCGGGCAGATGGAGCCGGGCAGGCGGGCATGCAGATGCTGCGGCGCCATGCCGGCCCTTTCCACCCGCAGGTGGACCAGGCTGGAGCGGCCGAGATGGTGGCCGGCCAGCACCACCGCCTCGCCGTCGGCGGCGGGGGTCAGCGAGATGCCCTCGGGACGGATCAGCACGCCGGCCGCCTGGGACTCGGACAGGCCGGGGGCGGGAAAGGGGCCCACCGCCGTTTCCACCGCGCCGGCCGCCACCTGGGCGTCCAGCACGTTGATCTCGCCGAAGGTGGAGGCGACGAAGGCGTCCACCGGGCGGGAATACAGTTCGGCGGGTTTTCCCATCTGCACCACCCGGCCGGCCCGCATGACGGCGATGCGGTCGGCCATGAACATGGCCTCTTCCGGGTCGTGGGTGACCATCAGGGTGGCAACCCCCGAGGTCTTCAGCACATGCAGGGTCTCGTCGCGCACCTGGTCGCGCAGCCGCTTGTCCAGGCCCGAGAACGGCTCGTCCAGCAGCATCAGCCGGGGATGGGGCGCCAGGGCGCGGGCCAGGGCGACCCGCTGCTGCTGCCCGCCCGACAATTGGTGCGGCCAGGCGCCGGCATAGGCGGCCATGCCCACCTGCTCGAGGACCGCCGCGGCGCGCTGGCGCCGCTCCGCCCGGGCCAGGCGGTCCAGGCCGAACTCCACGTTGCCCTGGACGTCCAGATGGGGGAACAGGGCGTAGTCCTGGAACAGGAAGCCCACGTTACGGTGCTCGGGCGGCACATGGGCGCCATCGCCCGACACCAGCCCGCCGCCCAGGAACACGCGGCCCTTGCGCGGGGCCTCCAGCCCGGCGGCGATGCGCAAGGTGGTGGTCTTGCCGCAGCCCGACGGCCCCAGCAGGCAGACCAACTCGCCCGGCCCGACCCGCAGCGACACCTCGCGCACCACCTCCTTGCCGCCGTAATCGTGGCTGACCGCGTCGATGACCAGTCCGTCGGTGCCCATGGGGTTCATTCCTCTCCTCCGGGGCGCGAACGCGCGATGGCCCGGCTCAGCAGCATGACCGGCAGCAATCCGGCCAGCACGATGGCCAGGGCGGGCGCCGCCGCGTCGGCGAGGCGTTCGTCCGAGGCCAGGGTGAAGGTCCGCGTCGCCAGGGTGTCGAAATTGAAGGGGCGCATCAGCAAGGTGGCGGGCAGTTCCTTCATCACGTCGACGAAGACCAGCAGCGCCGCCGACAGCAGGCTGGTGCGCATCATGGGGATGTGGACCCGGCGCAAGGTCTTGCCCAGCCCGGCCCCCAGGGTGCGGGAAGCCGCCTCCATGGACGGCGTGATCTTGCCCAGGCTGGATTCCACCGCGTTGACCGAGACCGCCAGGAAACGCACCAGATAGGCATAGGTCAGCGCCACCACCGTGCCGGTGAGGAACAGCCCGCCCAGGAAGCGGTCCATGGCGGTCAGCGGCACCATGATGCCCACGGCGATGACCGAGCCGGGCACCGCATAGCCCAGGGAGGCGAAGCGCACGCAGGCCTTGACCAGAGGCGAGGGCCGCAACCGCTGGGCATAGGCGAGCGGCAGGGCCACCGCCACGGCGATGCTGCCGGCCACCCCGGCCAGGATCAGGCTGTTGCCGGCCAGTTCCCCCAGCCCGGACAGGGCGCTGCCCTGGATCACCCAGGCGGCCAGCATGGAGCCGGGCATCAGGAAGCCGAGAACCAGCGGCATGGTGCTGAACGCCAGGGCGGCCAGGGCCTTGCCCCGCCTCAGTTCAAGCTGCGGCAGGCGGCGGTAGCGGCCGGTGGTGTGGTGGAAGCGCGCCGCGCCGCGCGACATGCGCTCGGCCAGCACCAGGGAAAGGACGAACAGCATCAGCACGGCGCCCAGTTGCGCCGCCGCCGCCGGCTGGCCCAGGCCCAGCCAGGTGCGGTAGATGCCGGTGGTGAAGGTATCCACGGCGAAATAGTGGACCGTGCCGAAATCGTTGAGGGTCTCCATCAGGGCCAGGGCCACGCCGGCCACCACCGCCGGGCGGGCCAGCGGCAGGGCCACCTGGGCGAAGGCCCGCCAGGGGGAGCGGCCCAGGGTGCGGGCGGCCTCCAGCACGCAGACCGACTGCTCGAGGAAGGCGGCGCGGGCCATCATGTAGACGTAGGGATAGAGCACCATGCTCATCACCCAGATGGCGCCGCCCAGCGAGCGTATCTCGGGGAACCAGTAGTCCCGCGCCGATTTCCAGCCGAACAGGGCGCGCAGGGAGGACTGCACCGGCCCGGCGTAGTCCAGCACGCCGGTATAGGTATAGGCGACCACGTAGGCGGGCATGGCCATGGGCAGCAGCAGCGCCCATTCCAGATGGCGGCTGCCGGGAAAGCGGCACATGGTGACCAGCCAGGCGGTTCCCACGCCCCCGACGCTCACCCCCAGGCCGACGCCCAGCATCAGCCACAGGGAATTGGCGACATAGGCGCCCAGCACCGTCTCGGCCAGATGGCTCCACACCCCTTCGGTGGGCGCCGCCAGATTGGCCGCCACCACCACCACCGGCAGGGCGACCAGGGCCGCCAGGGCCAGGGCGAGCACCACCCAGCCCGCCCCCGGCGGACGGGCGGAAACGGCTTTGGCGGAAAGGCTGGGAGAGGACGGTCCGGACATGACCGCCACACATTAGTGCGAACGAGTCTCAGCGGCAACTCCCACCCCTATGCAAATTGTGTCTACTGGCTGACCCGCAGGTTGCTGAGGCTGGTGGCGATGGCGCGGAAGGCGCTTTTCAGCTCGTCCTGGGAGGGCGAGTCGAAGTATTTGGACGCATCGGTGGCGCAGGCCTTGTAGATGTCCTTGGTGGCCTGGTTGATCCCCGAGGTGAAGGTCACCGTGTAGACGATGATGTTCTTGGCCTTCATGGCGTTGCACACCGAGGTCAGGCGGGTGTTGATGACGCCCTTGGCGGTGGTGGCGTTGGTGGTGCCGATGCGGCCCAGTTCGTCCAGGCGGCCATAGGCGCTGTAATCGGAATTGACGGCGCTGTTGACCTTGTTGCCGCCCGCCGTGCTGGTCAGCTTGTAGAAAAGATTGTCGCCGTCGGTCATCAGGATCACCGCCTTGCTCCATTTGGGGGTGCCCCAGGGCAGGCCTTCGGTGAAGGGCGGCTCGGGCGACAGGACCCGCAGCCCCCAGGCCATGCCCACGTCCGACAGGGTGCCGCCCCGGCTCCACGCCTGCATGGCGTTGATGGCCGGCGTCAGGGTGGCCTTGACGTTGGTGAGCGGGGTGATGGCGGTGGGGCAGCCCAGATTGGGGCCGGTGGAGGCATTGCCGTTGGCCGGATCGGCCAGAACGGTGGAAGACTTGGTGGCGTCGTAATAATTATCGATGGCCGGCAGCCACTTGTAGCGGGTCCAGGCGGCGACGGCCGCCGAGGTGTCGCCCCCCCCGTTGGCACCGGCCCGTTCGATGACGCAGCCCTTCCAGCCCAGCGGGTCGCTGGGGGCATGGGTGTCGCCGGTGGTAATCAGGCCGGGCGCCGCCGAACCGGGATTGACCGCCGCCGAATAGGGCACCAGGGCGATCCTGAGATAGGGATGCACGCTGGCGGTGCCGAACAGGATGTCGGTCAACTGGCCGGCGGCCTCGCGCACCGCCTGGATATTGTTGTTGGTGGTCATGGAGCCGGTGTTGTCCAGCACCATGGCCAGCTCCAGTCCGGCGATCTGGCGGTTGACGGTGCTGTTGGCGCCGACGGGGACGGTATCCACCCCCACCACCTTCATGAACACCGTATCCACCACCGCCACGGCCGAGGCGGCGATGACGTCGCCGGTCACCTTGACCGAGACGCTGGGATACGCCCCCAGGGCGCCCGGCGGGTAATTGGCGTCGAAGAACTTCTGCGCCACGGCGGCAAGCTGGGCATCGGTGCCCGACGAGGACCCGACCGCCAGGGCGGCGGCGTCCAGGGCGGCGGCCATGCGGCTTTTCACCGCATAGGCGCGGGCGACGTCGACGCTCAGGCCGATGGTGGCGATGATCGGCAGCAGGCCGACGGCCAGCATGATGACCATGTTTCCCTTGCGGCACCGCAGCAGGCGCGACAGCGAATTACGGGTCATGGCTAGCCTCCCACCCCGTTGAGGGCGATCTTGCGCACCAGGCGGGGGCGCGTATAGGACAGTTCGGTGAAGGTCTTGCTGGGTACGATGTGGTGCAGCACCGGCACGCAGACATAGGAGAGACGCACCATGATGACGCTCTCGCCCAGCGCCCCCAATCCCGTGGCCCCGGCCAGGGAGGGCGAGCCCGACACGGCGCCCCATTGATAGCGCCATAGCTGCGAGGGCGTGCCGGCGGCATCGAAGCCGACGCTGATCACGTCGATGCCCAGATTGCCGGTATTGGTGACCAGCGGATCAAGCACCCGCTGGGCCGCCGTGCGGATGGAATCCATCTGGGCGGTGCTCAACGCCGAGGACTGGGCGGTGAGGTCGGCCACCGTCTGGGCCGCCGACACCGCCTTGCCGTAGCTCTTGACCAGATTGGCGATCTCCACGGTGCCCAGCAGGGCGGTGATCATGATGGGCAGGGTCAGGGCGAACTCCACCGCCGCCACGCCCCATTGGTCGCCGATCAGACGTTTGATGCCCAGGAGCCATGCGGGGCCGCGGCTCCCGGGACAGGCCCAAGGGGTCGCGCGGCGAAGCCCCGCGGAGGGGGGGCGCCCGGCGCCCGAGGGGGATGTGGAAAGCCCGGACGTCATGAATAGGGCTCCGTCTTGAACACGGCGGTGGCGATCACCGCCAGGGTGTTGCCGGCATCCGCCCCCATCAGCGAACCGATCAGGGGTGTGGAAAAGACATGGCGATAGATCACCCGCACCGTGGTGATGGTGCCGGCCCCGCCCGGGGTGAACTGGGCGTTGCTGACATTGCCCTGGGCGTCGAATTGGGGCGTCGGCAGGGCGATGGCGGTGAAATCGGCGAAGCTGCGCACGTCGAAGGAGAAGGACGAGCAATTGTAGAGGCTGAACAGCGAGGCGCAGAAGGTCTGGCGGAAGGTGGCGGCGGGATCGGCGCTGGTTTGGGCCTGGCCGGTGCGCAGCCGCCGGGCCGCGTCGCGGGTGGCGCCCTCCACCACCGAATTCTCGAAGATCACCATCCCCATCTCGAAGATGCCGAACAGAATCATCAGCGCCGGCAGCAGCAAGATGGAATATTCCAGCATGACCGACCCGCGCCGGTCGCGTCGAAGAACACCCAACTTGCGAGAAAAAGCCCCGAACATGACATCGCCTCTGACTTGATCAGGCGGATATCATGACATGACCGAACGTCATATTCCGTGGCGACTCTCACAAAGCCGGACGATTATTGCGGAGGAACTTGCGGCGGCGCGGCTACGCCGACCCTGGCCTTGTAGGGGCTGTCGCCCGGCAGGGTGTTGGCCGGGGCGCAGGCGGTGGAGCCGCAATCGACGATGGCGGTGGCGCCGCCGGGCACCCAGGTCTTGCCGGTTCCGTAGCGCAACGTCACCGAATTGGGGCCGCCGGCCAGAACCACCACCTGCCGCTCGGCCAGGACGCCGCCGCCGGCATCGAGCACCGCCAGCGTCGTTCCGCCGGGGGCCTTGCCGAATACGGTGATGGTGCGCGGCCCATCGACGGTGACGTCGGCGATGGCGGGGTTGCCCACCACCACCGAACGGGCCACGCCGCGCAGGGGCATCAGCATGGAGCCGCCCAGCGGGACCTCCAGGGCCTCGGCCGCCAGCGCCGCCAGGGGAACGGCTGACAGCAGGCCGGCAAGCAGCAGTGACAGGGAGTGCCGGACCTTCATGGCGAGCCTCGACGGGTTGTGGCGACGCCCCCATCATAGGCATGAATGAAGCGCACCACAGTGGTAGTCTTCACAATGGCATATGAAGAAGGGGCAGCCTCGTCCCGCCCCCGGAGTCCGGACCATGATCAAACGCCTTGCCGCCCTGCCCTTCGTCCTGATGCTGGCCGCCTGTTCGCTGACCGGCGGCCAGGGCGAGACCGGCGGCGTTTCCTCGGCGGTGGAGCCCTCCCTGCGCGCCGCCGCCCAGGCGGCCGAGGCCGGACGCGACTACCAGGGCGCCGCCCAGCACCTCTCCACCTTGTACCAGCGCCGCCCCGACGACACCGGACTGGGCATCGCCTTGGCCCGCAACCTGCGCTATGCCGGACAGGGGCAGGCGGCGGCCGACCTGATGCAGGCCCATCTGGCCCGCACCGGCCGCGATGCCGAGGTCCTGCTGGAACTGGGCAAGGACTATCTGGCCGCCGACCGGGCCGGCCTCGCCATCAAGATGCTGGAAGAGGCGCGGGGCATGACCCCCGGCAACTGGGAGATCCACTCGACCCTGGGCGTGGCCCTGGATTCCCAGGGCCACGCCGCCGAGGCCCAATCCGCCTACGCCAAAGCCCTGGAGATCACCCCGGACAATGCCGCCGTGCTGAACAACCTGGGCCTGTCCCAGGCCCTGTCCGGGCAGTTGGACGCCGGGATGGCGACCCTGTCGCGCGCCGCCGACCTGCCCGCCGCCAGCGCCCAGGTCCGCCAGAACCTGGCGCTGCTGCTGGCCCTGAAGGGCGAAGGTGCCGAGGCCGAGCGCATGGCGCGCCGCGACCTGTCGCCCGAACAGGCCAAGGTCAACGCCGAGACCCTGCGCGGCCTGGCGGCGGCGGCCCGGCGGTAGCAGCCGGGCGGGCCTGCCCCGTCCCAGGGGATGGCTTTGACTCTCCAGCCCCTTTTTTCAATGCGGGAAGCGTGCTACATGGTTGTGAGAATGCGAGTCCGTCGCAATATCAATCAATCATGAGGGCAAGTCATGATGCGTCTGCTGGGTCTGGTGTTGGGAGGCATGATGGCGGTTGGGGCCGCCGATGCCGCTGAAATGTCGAAGGGTGAGGTCAACGTCTATTCGGCGCGCAAGGATCACCTGCTGAAGCCGGTGCTCGACCAGTTCACCGCCAGGACCGGCATCAAGGTCAATCTGCTGTCGGCGGGCGAGGAGCAGTTGCTGGAGCGCCTGAAGAGTGAAGGCCCGGGCAGTCCCGCCGACCTGTTCATCACCACCGACGTGGCGCATCTGCACAAGGCCCGCGTGGCCGGCGTGCTGCAGCCGACCCAGTCGGCCGAGTTGGACAGGAACATCCCCGCCCGCTATCGCGATCCCCAGGGCTATTGGTACGGCCTGTCGGCCCGGGCCCGCGTGGTGCTCTATGCCAAGGACCGGGTGAAGCCGTCCGAGCTCTCCACCTATGAGGATCTGGCCGATCCCAAGTGGAAGGGCCGCATCTGCGTGCGCTCGTCGTCGTCGACCTATAACCAGTCGCTGCTGGCCGGTCTGGTGGCGGTGATGGGGCCGGACAAGGCCGAGGGCTGGGCCCGGGCCGTGGCCGGCAACATGGCGCGCAAGCCCCAGGGTGGCGACCGCGACCAGATCGCCGCCGTGGCGGCCGGGCAGTGCGACCTGGCCATCGCCAACACCTATTATTTCGGCGGCATGCAGGCCTCGACCAAGGCCGAGGAAAAGGACGCCGCCGCCAAGGTCGGCATCTTCTTTCCCAACCAGCAAGGACGCGGCGCCCACATGAACGTGGCCGGGGCGGGCGTCACCAACAGCGCCAAGCACAAGGCGGAAGCCGTCAAGCTGCTGGAATTCCTGTCGGGCCCCGAGGCGCAGAAGACCTTCGCCGAGGCCAACAACGAATTCCCCGTACTGCCCGCCGCCCAGGCCTCGCCCATCGTCGCCGGCTGGGGCAGCTTCAAGGCCGAGGACATCAACGTCGCCATGCTGGGCGAGAACAACCCCGTCGCGGTGCGCATCTTCGACCGGGTCGGCTGGCGCTGATCGCTGTGACCTGAAAAACGAAGCGCCCATCCGGGTCGCCGGATGGGCGCTTTCCGCTTGTGCACTGCAATGTGACGAAGCATTATTGCGGCCCACTATTGTTTGCCGCAAGGAGATTGCGCCCCATGTCCGTCAAGCCGCCCCGCAAGTTCTTCGAGCCGCTCGCCATCGGCGCGCCCGCCCCCTACCGCGAGCTGCCGGTGCGTCTGGAGCGCATGATCCACTTCTTCCCGCCGCACAACGAGAAGATGCGGGCCAAGGCCGCCGAGATCGGCAAGACCGTCGACGTGCTGCTGGGCAACCTGGAAGACGCCATTCCCGCCGACGCCAAGGACGCCGCCCGCGCCGGCTTCGTCGAGGTGGCCAAGGCCTGGGACAATCCCAACACCGGCCTGTGGACCCGTGTCAACTGCCTGAACTCGCCGTGGTTCCTCGACGACATGAACGCCGTCGTCGGCGAGGCCGGCAACAAGGTGGACGTGGTGATGCTGCCCAAGGTGGAAGGTCCCTGGGACATCCATTACCTCGACCAGTTGCTGGCCCAGCTCGAGGCCAGGCATTCCGTCAAGCGCCCGATCATGATCCACGCCATCCTGGAGACCGCCCTGGGGGTGGATAACGTCGCGGCCATCTGTCAGGCGTCGCCCCGCATGCACGGCATCAGCCTGGGCCCGGCCGATCTGGCGGCGTCGCGCGGCATGAAGACCACCCGCGTCGGCGGCGGCCATCCCTTCTACGGCGTGCTGGAAGACGCTAGCGAGGGCAAGCCCGGCCGCACCCTGTTCCAGCAGGACCTGTGGCACTATACCGTGGCCAAGATGGTCGACGCCTGCCAGTCGGCGGGGATCAAGGCCTTCTACGGCCCGTTCGGCGATTTTTCCGACGATGCCGCCTGCGAGGCGCAGTTCCGCAACGCCTTCCTGCTGGGCTGCGCCGGCGGCTGGTCGCTGCACCCCAAGCAGATCGACATCGCCAAGAAGGTGTTCAGCCCCGACGTGGCCGAGGTGCTGTTCGCCCGTAAGATCCTGGAAGCCATGCCCGACGGCACCGGCGCGGTGATGATCGACGGCAAGATGCAGGATGACGCCACCTGGAAGCAGGCCAAGGTCATGGTCGATCTGGCGCGTGCGGTGGCCGCCAAGGACCCGGTGATGGCCCAGGCCTACGGGCTGTAAGGTTGCCGATGATCCCCCGTCCTGTAAGGAGGGGGGATCATCGCAATAGCCGTTGCTGCAAGAGGGTCTGCATATCGCGGCGACCGTCCAGGACGCCGTAGACCACGACCTGACGGCCCCTGATCCGATAGATCACCCGATAGGGCTTATGGTGGAGTTCCCTGAACTCCATGATGCCCAGCCGCTCCAGTTCCTTTGGAAAGTTGCCCCGCTCGGGCATCTCCGCCAATCCCAGGCATGCTTTTTCGATGGCGGAAAGCAGGTGTTCCGCCTTGTCCGGAGAATCGTTGAGGGCGATGAAGCGGTAGAGGTCCTCGATATCCCGTTCGGCATCCGAGGATAGCAATACCTCGAAGGTCATTGCCCGACGGTCGGCTTCAAGCGACGGCGCAGGGCGTCGAACGCCTCGGCCGCCGGCCTTACCTCGCCGGCTTCCACGCGGGCGGTGGTCAGGGCCAGCATCTTCAGCAGCGCCAGGGATTCCTGGGTTTGCTCATAGCTGTCGATATCCTGGAGGACCGCCTTGGCCTCGCCGTGCAGGGTGATGATCAGCGGCTCGCGGCTATCGGCCAGACCCCGAATCATTTCCGGGGCATGAGCCTTGAGATAGCTGATGGGCTTGACTCGTTCCGACAGCTTCATGATCCAGCCTCCGACCTGAAGATAGACTGAATTCTGGTCGATGGCTATTCCAGCAACTCGATCAGTACGCCGCAGGCATCCTCGGGATAGACCACCACCTTGCCCAGGCGGTCGCGTTCGCAGGGGATGCCCGCCGCCTTCAGCGTCCGGGCGGCGGCCTCGGCATCCTTGATCCGCAGGGTCAGGGCCGCCAGGGTGGGCGGCGACGGGAACGCCTCGTCCTCCGCCTCGGGATGCATCTGCCCCAGATTGTCGGGACGGCAGAGGAAAACCATGCCGTGGCGGGTGTGCACGGTCACCGTTTCGTCGGTGGCGGTGGCGGCGGCCGGGCCGATCAGCCGGTCCCAGGCGGGCATCAGCTCCAGCGGCTCGGCCATCAGGGCGGTGACGGACAGGATGCCGGTGGCGCCGTTGGCGTGTTCGGTCCAGCCCGGCCGGCGCAGCTTTTCCGGCGTCAGGTGCTGGCACAGGAACGACGCGACGCCCGGCGTGGTCTCGGGCGGCAGGATGCCGGCCTTGAAGCGCGCCATCTCCCCCTCGATGCTGCGCGACAGGTCGCCGGGCGGCTCCAGGCCGAGGCGGGCGCTGTCGGCTTCCGCGTCCCCGGTGCCCCACACCAATCCCATCAGGCCCTCGCCCTTGTCGCGGATGAAGGCGCGGACCCTGTCGGCCGGGCCGCCGTCGCCCACCGCCGCCAGGATTTCCAGGTAGTCGCCTTCGAACATGACGCAGTAATTGGCGGTGCCCCATTCGGCATGCTCGCCCCTGGTGGCCAGGGTGAAGCCCAGGGCGCGGAACACGCCGGCCGCCCGTTCCAGGTCGCGCACGGCGATGATGACGTGGTCGAGGCCGGTGATGTGGCTGGTCATGGCGGTCCTCCTGTCGGGGCTGCCGCCCCGGCCCCGCTCGGAGGCAATGCCTCCAAACCTCCATTAATTTCATTAATGGAACATAATGGGGTTTGGGGCATTGTCCCAAATGGGCTTGGGCGATAGCCCAATATGGATGCTTACGCCTGCTTGGCGTCGATGATGGCGCGGCGGATGGCGCGGGTCTCGGTGAAGCGCTTGTGCAGCACCTCGCCCTCGCCCCAACGGATGGCCCGTTGCAGCGCGGTCAGGTCCTCGGTGAAGCGCTGGATGACTTCCAGCACCGCCTCGCGGTTATTGAGGAATACGTCGCGCCACATCACCGGGTCCGAGGCGGCGATGCGGGTGAAGTCGCGGAAGCCCGAGGCGGAGAACTTGATCACCTCCTGCTGCATGTGGCCTTCCAGGTCGTTGGCGGTGCCGACGATGGTGTAGGCGATCAGGTGCGGCAGGTGCGAGGTGATGGCCAGCACCTTGTCGTGGTGATGGGGGTCCATGATCTCCACCTGGGAGCCGACCCGGCGCCACAGCTCCGCTATCCGCTCCACCGCCTTGGGGTCGCCGCCGGTGACCGGGGTCAGGACGTGCCAGCGGCCCTCGAACAGTTCGGCGAAGCCGTTTTCCGGGCCCGAATGCTCGGTACCGGCGATGGGATGGCCGGGGACCAGTTCGACCCCGTCGGGGATGTGGGGGCCGAGATCGCGGATCACCGACAGCTTGACCGAGCCCACGTCGGTGACGATGGTGCCGGGCTTGAGGTGCTGGCCGATGGCTTCGCCCACCGCCTGGGTGGCGCCCACCGGGGCGCCGATCACCACCAGGTCGGACTCGGGGATCACCGCCGCCGGATTGTCGGTGGCGGCGTCGACCACGCCCAGTTCCACGGCGGCTTTGCGGGCCTTTTCGCTGGGGTCGAGCGTCAGGAACCGCCGGGCCAGGCCATGCTTGCGCATGGCCCGCGCCAGGGACGAGCCGATCAGGCCGATGCCGACGAAACAGACGGTGTCGAAAAGAGGGGCCTGTTGGGTCATCTGCACGCCCTCAGGCGCCGGACGTTCACGCCGCTCACTTGGCTCCTCCGCTTCGCTCCGGGCGCCTCAATGGCGCCGCGCTCGCTTCGCTCGCTCATGCTCCCAGGAACTCTTTCAATGCGTCGACCACCGCCTGGTTCTCCTCCGCCGTCCCGATGGTGATGCGGAGCGAATCGCCCAGGCCGTAGCCGCCCATGGCCCGCACGATGATCCCCCGCGAGCGCAGGAACTTGTCGGCGCTGGGGGCGTCCTTGGCCGGAGTGGCGGGGAAGCGCACCAGGATGAAGTTGCAGACGCTGGGGACCACGTGGAGGCCGAGATCGGCGATCTTGCCCGACAGCCAGGGCAGCCAGTAATCGTTGTGGCTCTTGCACAGCTCGGCATAGGCGGTGTCGTTGAAGGCGGCCAGACCGGCGGCCAGGGCCGGGGCGCCGACGTTGAAGGGGTTGCGCACCCGGTTCAGCACGCCCGCCACGTTCTCCGGGCAATAGGCCCAGCCCAGGCGCAGGCCGCCCAGGGCGTACATCTTGGAGAAGGTGCGGCAGACCACGGTGTTGTCGCCGGCCTCCACCAGCTCGATGCCGCCGGAATAGTCGTTGCGGGTGACGAACTCGGTATAGGCCGCGTCGATCACCAGCAGGATGTCCGGGCGCAGGCCGGCGCGCAGCCGGGCGACTTCCGAGGCCGGCAGGTAGGTGCCGGTCGGATTGTTCGGATTGGCCAGGAACAGAATCCTGGTCCTGGGCGTTACCGCCTTGAGCAGGTTGTCCACGTTGGCGGTCAGCTCCACCTCGGGGGCGGTGACCGGGGTGGCGCCACAGGACTTGGCGGCGATGGCGTACATCAGGAAGCCGTGGGCCGAGTACAGGACCTCGTCCCCGGGGCCGGCATAGGAGCGGCACAGGATGCCCAGCAGCTCGTCCGAGCCGGCGCCGCAGACGATGCGCGAGGCGTCCAGGCCGTAGCGCGCCGCGATGGCCTGGCGCAGTTCCTCGGCGCCGCCGTCGGGATAACGGTGCATCTCCGGCGCCATGGCGCGCAGCGCCTCGATGGCCTTGGGGCTCGGGCCCAGGGCGCCCTCGTTGGAGGACAGCTTGAAGATGCGGTCGACACCCTCGATGGCGGATTCGCCTCCGACATAGGGGCGGATATCCATGATGCCGGGGCGGGGCGTGGGAGCGGTCACGATTTATCTCCAGCGATGACAGGGGGATGGGGATGGGTCAGACGAGCGCCTC